>CP126122.1:3329454-3651260 GCA_030123565.1 Nitrospira sp.
GAAACGGCCCCTCCCGCCGAGGTGATCCGCTCGCTCTGTGATGGTTCCGATCCACGACGCAGTTTGACCGTGCTGGCCCTGCGCCGGCAGGAGGGAGCGCTGCGCGTGATCGCCTCCGGATCCTACCATGCGAAGAACCAGCACCAGGCCGAAGTGGCCCTGGCCGTCGATGATCGGCTCCATGGACATGGGCTGGGCACCATTCTCTTGGAGCGTCTGGCGCTCTTGGCGATCCGCCACGGCTTCACGAAACTCTGGGCCATCACCCACGCAGACAACCTCGCCATGCGCGAGGTCTTTGCGACATCCGGCTTTACCATGGAAGAACGGCTCGACGGCGGCGACATGGAAGTGGAGTTGTCATTGGCTCCGACCGACCGCAGCGTGCGGCAATCCGAGTGGCGTGAGCGGGTCGCCACCACGGCATCCCTCACCCCCCTCTTCCATCCGCAAGCGGTCGCCGTCGTCGGCGCCTCACGCAACGACCAGAGTATCGGCTACCGTTTGCTCGACGCGCTGCGCAGCAACCGGTTTCAGGGCCGCTGTTACGCGATCAATCCGCATGCCTCCACCATCGCCGGAGTCACGGCCTACCCTTCCCTTCGCGCCCTGCCGGAGCCGGTCGATCTGGCCGTCATCGCCGTTCCCAAAGAGATCGTTTTGTCCGTGGTGGACGACTGCGCCGAAACGGGGGTCCGCGCGCTCGTGGTCATCACCGCGGGGTTCGCGGAAGTGGGAGAAGAAGGACGCCGACTGCAGGCGCAACTGCTGGAGAGGGTCCGGCAGCAGGGCATGCGCATGGTCGGCCCCAACTGCTTCGGCATCCTGAACACCGATCCGGCCGTGCGGCTTAACGCCACCTTCACCTCCACCTTTCCCCTGCCCGGCACCATCGCCATGTCCTCGCAGAGCGGCGCGCTTGGGCTGGCCCTGCTGGCCGCATCGGAACGACTGCGGCTCGGCATCTCGACCTTCGTCAGCGTCGGCAACAAGGCGGACGTGTCGGTCAACGACCTGCTGCAATATTGGGAGAACGATCCTGCGACGAAGGTCATCCTGTTGTATGTGGAGTCGTTCGGCAACCCCCGACGGTTTGCGCGGATCGCCCGCCGTGTCAGCCGCGAAAAGCCGATCGTCGTACTGAAGGCAGGCCGCACGACCTCCGGCAGCCGCGCCGCCGGTTCTCATACGGCGGCACTGGCAGCCAACGATGTGGCGGTGGAGGCGCTCTTTCAACAGACCGGCATCCTGCGCGCCGATACATTGGAAGACATGTTCGCACTGGCGGCCGGTCTGTCGGAACAACCGTTACCGAACGGAAAGCGGGTCGGCATCGTGACCAATGCGGGCGGTCCCGCCATCCTCTGCGCCGACGCCTGCGAAGCGAGCGGACTGGACGTACCGGAGCTGTCCCAACTCACGACGACGCAGCTCGCGTCATTCCTGCCTCCGACCGCAGCCCTGCGCAACCCGGTTGACCTGATCGCCTCGGCCACTCCGGAGCAATACGAACAGGCCATCACCACCCTGCTGACCTCCGACGACATCGACGCCCTCATCATCCTCTATATCGCCGTGACCGCCCGGGACGTGGCCCCCATCGCGGAAGGGATCCGCAGAGGCATTGCAGCGACGAGGGCCACCGCGCAGACGAAGAAGCCGGTCTACATCGGATGGATGGTGGAAACGGATCGCGAGCGGAGGTTTTCGCTCCCGAACGAAACCATCCCCACCTTCCCGCTGCCTGAGCTGCCCGCGCGCGTCCTGGGGAAAATCGCCGGATATGTGCAGTGGCGCGACCGTCCCGCCGGCATGGTCCCAGACTTCGACGATCTCGATCTCTCGACCGTCAGAACCATCTGCCGCGAGGCCCTCGTCAAGCGTGGAGAGGGCTGGCTGACGGTCACCGAGACACGCGCCTGCTTGAGCGCGATCTCGATTCCGCTGCCGCCGGGAGGGGTGGCGACGACCGCCGAGGAAGCCGTCGCGATCGCCGCGCAGATCGGATTTCCGGTCGCCGTCAAACTGGCCTCCCATACACTCGTCCATAAGACCGAGATCGGAGGCGTGCAATTGAACCTGGCCACCGACGCAGAGGTGCGCGGGGCCTATGACAAGATCGCGGCGCAGCTGGCTCAAGACAGAAACCTTGAGGCGATGGAAGGGGTGCTGGTCCAGCCGATGGTGACAGGCGGCGTCGAAGTCATGGCAGGTATGGTTCAGGATCCGTCGTTCGGTCCATTGATCGGCTTCGGGCTCGGCGGCATTCACGTCGAGATCCTCGGCGACGTGCGCTTTCGTATTACGCCCTTGACGGAACTGGATGCCGCCGACCTCATTCGCGGTATCAAGGGCTACCGGTTGCTGCAGGGGTATCGCGGCCATCCGCCGGCGGACGTCGGCGCGATCCAGGAACTATTGCTCAGGCTCTCGCGACTGGTCGAAGAAATCCCGGAGATCGTCGAACTGGATCTGAATCCTATTTTCGCCATGCCACCGGGGCAGGGTTGCAAGATTGTCGATGCGAGGATACGGGTCAAGAGCCCCCTTGTGCGGTCGGAAGAGAGGATGCCATGAAAAGAATCCTGAAACGTGTGCTCATGGGGGCAAAACGTTGGCTCACCGAAGAGCCGGCCACACCGGAAAAACCGGTTTCATTCGACAATTCATACGCCTGGATCGGACAAGCGTTCAGCCAGATTCTCCGTGATCCCGTCGGGGGCCGTTACCGTCCCTACGTATGGAGTGTTCTGCAGGGCGCCGCCCTGGCTAAAGTCCTGAGCCATTCCCGCGTGTCGGTATTCGAATTCGGCGTGGCCGGTGGGTCTGGTCTGGTGAGCCTCGAACGGGTCGCCGGGCTCGTGGAGCAGAAGACCGGTGTCGGGATTGACGTCTACGGTTTCGATACGGGCAAGGGTCTCCCGCGGCCACAAGACTATCGGGATCTGCCCTATATGTGGGAAGAAGGAGATTTCTCGATGGACGAAGCGGCGTTACGCGCCCGATTGAAGCGGGCGCAGTTGAAGTTAGGTCTGATCGAAGATACCGTCCCGGAATTTCTCCGGACTTCCTTTGCCCCGGTGGCATTCATCTCCATCGACGTCGATTTGTATAGCGCCACAAAACAGGCTCTCACCCTGCTCGATGCAGACCAGGGCAAATTGCTGCCGCGCGTGTTCTGTTATTTCGACAACATCATGGGGTATGGCTACAACGACTTCACCGGCGAACGGTTGGCCATTCATGAGTTCAATGCCGAGCATACGATGCGAAAACTCTCCCCGATTTACGGGTTGAAGTGGTTTGTGCCGCAGGAGTTCTCTCACGATCGTTGGATCGACATGCTGCAGATCGCGCATTTCTTCGACCACCCGTCATACGGCCAACTGGACCATCTGCGCCGGCGCCCCGTCCTTGACATAAACGGAAACTGGCACTGGCAGACTTAACGACACCTTCAAACAGTCGCCTCGACTTTCCATCGCCCGCACGAATTCGACTACATGCTAGGGCGTTTGCGAACCATCCGCCCACGCAAAAGCCCTGTTGAACGTGGGAGGATGGGCATTGAGCTTTTTGCAGCCGCGATCATTTCAGGCTGCAATACACCCTGGAGGCGCCGGCCGAACTAGCACCGCCTTCTCAAGTTTTGTTATCGATCGTCCGACAAAGGTCCTGCGGGTGTCTATCGAGTCGATGCCTTCCTTCTCCATCTCCATAGATCCTGCCGACCGGGAGCGATGCCGATGCCCATCATGATCGTGGAAGACAATGTGGTGAGCGCAAAACTCGTCGAGTGCCTGCTCCAGAAGGCCGGGTACCAGACCGTCGTCGTCACGAACGGGAAGGAAGCGCTGGCGAGCCTTCCCACCCTCAAGAACGTTCAACTCATCATCACGGATTTCAGGATGCCTGAGATGGACGGGCTGGAGCTCATCGCGAAGATCAAGATGCTTCCCGCCTTTCGAGACATCCCGATCATCATCCTGTCCGCCCATTGCGACGTCACCACCGTCAGGGCGGCGAGGGGCCTGGACTGCGAGAGCTTCCTGGTGAAGCCGGTGGAGAAGAGCCAGCTGCTCGAACGGGTCGAGCACGTCCTACGTGCCCAGCCCATCGTGCTTCGCGACAAAACACGTATCATGGACAGCCTGCAAATAGGGGCGGAGGAATATGATGACTTGGCCGGCATGTTGGCGGCCCAGGTGAGTACCGCGATACCGATGGTCGTGCTGGAACAATCGGAGTCACAGGAACCGATGTCTCCACAACTCAGTCAATCACTCAATGAGTTGGCGGAAAGCGCCGCACTCATGGGCGCCGATAAGTTCGCCACGCTGCATTCGAGACTGGTCGAGACGAAGTCGATGACGCGCACACAACTCCCGGCCCTCTTGAAGGCGCTACAGGACTTGGAAGCGGCGCTGCCGGCCCACGCTCCCTCCCCTCCGAACGAAGAGCCGCCCCAGCAACGTCTCGCCTCCTAACACCTCCGCGTCCCGCATCACCCTTTCATCCATGCACATCAGGTCCCTCTGCTCTCAGCACATGGGTTTCAACTTCGACCTTGAAACCGCTTCGGCAACCTTTTAGAGTGAGTCAGAATCCTCTCCGCTCAGGAACGTGGTGCCCCGCATGACCGCGTGACGTTGCCGCCACCCATAGAGGAGAACTCCATGACGAAGCGCCTTCAAGAGGGGGGATCATCAGGAGGCAACGGCCGGCCCGATGCTGAAAGTGAATCCCTTCTGAATCGCCGGAGCCTTCTGGCCGGAACGGCCGGCCTGGTGAGCGCGATGATCATGGGGCCGATAAGGCCGTCTGCAGGGGCAACCACGACGGTTTCACCGGAGGACCCCACGCTGGTGCCGGGCGCTGCGCCGACTGCCTATGGACAGCGATCGGCCTTCGAGAAGGCCGTCCGTCTCCCACGTTCCTGGTGGGCTTCACTGACACCCGTGCAAGACTTGCACGGGATTCTGACTCCTTCCTCCTTGCACTTCGAGCGGCATCACAACGGCGTGCCGACCATTCAACCGGCGCACCACCGGCTTCTCGTTCACGGCATGGTGGACCAGCCCTGGACCTTCACCCTCGATGACTTGAAGCGGTTTCCCGCCGTCTCGCGGCTGGCCTTCATCGAATGCTCGGGCAATTCTGCGATCGAATGGCGCGAACCGACCGGACAGACCGCGCAGCAAACCCACGGCCTGACGAGCACGAGTGAATGGACCGGCGTGGCCTTGAAGACCCTGCTGCGGGAAGTCGGGATACATCCTGAGGCCTCCTGGATGTTGGCCGAAGGCAGCGATGCGGCGGCCATGACGCGCAGCCTTCCGCTCGCTTCCATCCTGGAGGAGGCGATCCTCTGCTACGCCCAAAACGGCGAACCGCTCCGCCCGGAACAGGGCTATCCGCTCCGCCTGCTCATCCCCGGTTGGGAAGGCAACACCTGCATCAAATGGTTGCGGCGACTGAAGCTCGGCAGGGCGCCCTTTATGACCCGCGAAGAAACGTCGCAATATACGGATCTGATGCCGGACGGCACGGCCCGCCAATTCACGATGGTCATGGAGGCCAAATCCGTCATTACGTCTCCATCGGGCGGACAACACATCCAGCCTGGATTTCTGGACATCCGCGGGTTGGCATGGAGCGGCAGGGGCCGCATCGCGCTGGTTGAGGTGAGTATGGACGGAGGGCGATCCTGGCAGCAGGCGGCCCTACAAGAGCCGGTCATGCCCAAGTGCCATACCAGGTTTCACTTGCCCTGGCGGTGGAATGGAGAGGACATGATTCTGCAGAGCCGCTGCCTGGACGACACAGGGTACCGGCAGCCGGACCGCGCGACCTTGGTGGCGGTGCGTGGAGTGAACTCCGTCTACCACTACAATGCGATCCAGAGCTGGCACATTGGCGCAGACGGGCAGGTGAGCAATGTCCATGCGTAACATCCTCACGGTGGGGCTCACCACCATCCTGGGCGCAGGGATCCTGTGGGCCAGCGGCGCGGCAGACCAACAGGAACGGACGCACGGCTATGGATTGGGACGGCCCGCCACCGACCAGGAGGTCCAGGCGTGGAACATCGATGTGGCGCCGACCGGCGAGGGATTGCCTGCCGGCCAAGGGACCGCCAAACAGGGAGCGGCCCTCTTTGCCGCACGTTGCGCGACTTGTCATGGACCGACAGGCCAGGAAGGCCCGATGGACCGCTTGGTCGGCGGAGCCGGCACGTTGGCGAGTCAACAACCGATCAAAACCATCGGCAGTTACTGGCCCTATGCGACGACGCTGTATGATTATGTGCATCGCGCCATGCCGTTTCCCGCTCCGCAAAGCCTCTCGCCGGACGAAATCTATTCGGTCGTGGCCTGGTTGCTCTACCGGAACGGCATTATTGCCGAGGACACTGTGCTCGATGCCCGGTCGTTGCCCGGCATCTCCATGCCGAACCGCCGAGGCTTCTTCCCGGATCCCCGACCGGACGTACCGAAACCGTAACCAGCATCATTTTCGTTCCTCTTGCTCTCACCTTCCCCATTCACGATTCATCACCCCTCATTTGCTTCTCACCGCTCGCCGCCGTGACAGGCGAGTCAGTCCGTCATCAGACCGGGCCGATGCGCGCCACGCCCCTTCTCGTACAGCCGCTTCACGACCGGCGCATCCCTGAGCATGGGCCTGGTCGCCACCCTGGCGCCGAATTCATGACAAACGGTGCAGGAAGCGGTGCCGGTCGCGCGAAAGACGAATTCGCCGTGCGGGTTCACTCTCGATTGATCGGTAATCTGAGCCAAGGCGCCGCGATGCTCCGTATGGCAGGCCGTGCAGGCCGTCCGTTGCGCGACCATCTCACGATGCCACGTCATGACGGCCGGCGCAGAACGGCTCTCAAAATAACGTTCGGAGTGGCAGCCCACACAACGCGCCGGACTCGGGCCACGAAACGGCTCATGGCAATGGGTGCAGCCGGCGATATCGACATGGTACCGGCTCAGATCTCCGGGAGCCCAGAGGGCGGCGGGACTCCGAACCGATCCCCAGCCGATCCAGAGGACCAAGACGAGTGTCGCCAGCGCCACCACCGGCATCGCGGTTCTGGGAAGGGGATGGTATCGCATCACTCACGAGATTCCCGCAAAGAACAGCGCGCCGGCCACGTGCAGGAGGGTGAGCACCAGGAACATCACGGTCATCGGAGCGTGGATCGCCTGCCAGATGCGGAAGGCCTCTTCTTGAGAAGCCATCCCGTGCAATCGGATCTCGATGTCGCCGTCGGAAAGCCCTTGATGCTGAAGCTGATGGCGTTGATCGTTGAGTGTCCGCAAGGTGACGGCATGCACCGTCTGTCCGACGATCCCGCTCAGCACGACGATGACCATGGAGGCCATCGCCAGCACCGGCACCAAGGCGTGGTAATGTGCGCCGGAGTGGAGAAAGATCAGCAGAGGCCCCAGCACCCCTGCAACCATATGGACCCGAAACCAGCCGCGCGGCCATTGCCGTGCGGGACTGTATCGCTTGCGGAGAGGGTACACAAAGACCACCACGGTGACGCCCAAGCCGACCCACCCGACGACATGGCCGTAGCTCGTATGGCCGAACGGCGTGGCCTCACCGATACTGAGCACAGCCTCGAAGGCCAGCGCTGCCGCCACCGCCGCCACCACGGCGATGCTGATCGAGAGAATTCGACATCGAACCCCGGGCATAGTACGCTGGCCCTTCCTAACTGATTCGCCGCCCCACCAGAAAATTCAGAATTCAGAATTCAGAATTCGTTATTTCCTATACTTCTCCACCCCCTTGTCGCCGCCCGCATGACAACGCAGGCAGTCCGCGAACCGGCCGGGCCCATGGATGCCCTTGGCCTTCGCCTTGAGGTCCTGCACCAGTACATTGTCCAGGGCCTGCCACGTGACCCTGCCCTCTTTGTCGACACGGTGACAATCCGTGCATTGCTTGGCCCCTGTCGCCCGAAAGATCAAATCGCTGTGCGGATTGACCACCATGCCGTCGGCATCGGCAACCCTCACACCCAACGACGACTGCCTGTTCGAAGGGTCCCCGTCCCGTTCCAACCCTTCGGCCACCCCGTTCGTCCAGGCCGTTGCCGGCGGGATGCACAACACCCCCAAGAGCGCGGCCGCCGCCCTCAAGCTCACGATTGTTCGCTCCCGCAGCAGGCCTGGTACCGTTCTTCGGGCATCTCCTTCATGGCTTGATAGATCGCTGCTCGCTCCTCCTCGCTGATCACCTGATCCATCGATGGATAGAGAATCCGCTCTTCCTTCATGTTGTGCGACTTCAGCAGTTCCAGCAGCCGCTGCTCCTCCCGATCACTGTCGGGACTCTGCTCCTGCACCTTGCGGTGAATGGCCTCGAGGCAGTCGCCGATCAATCGGTGCTCCGTCCGCATGACCTGCGTGGGGCCCCCTTCCGCCATGCCGGAGTTCTCTTCCCATTTTGGGAACAGCAGGTCTTCCTCCCACACGATGTGGCGCTGCAGCCCGAACTTGAACGCGACGAACGCTTCCTTGGCCCTGGCGAAATCCTTTCGCTTCTGTTCCTGGAAGGTCTGGAACAGATTGTCGAGCCGGTCGTGGTCCTGTTCAAACGTGACGCTGATCTTCGCTTCAGCCATGCCGTTCTCCTTTGTTCTCCCTCTCCAGCCTTTCCTTCTTGAACGCTTCCTTTCCCGCCGCCACCGCCGCAGCGATGGTGACTTCCGCCTCCTTCACAAAGCGCCTGGCCTCCTCAAGAGTGTGGGACAGGTCCTTGCGGATGTCCTTCGCCTTCTCCAACACCTCCTCTTCCGTCCGACGCGCATATCCTCGCAGCGCCGTGCGAGTCTCTTCCCCCGATTTGGGCGCATACAACATCGCCGCAATCGCCCCGAGCATGGCCCCGCTCAAGAACGCCAACGTTACGCCCGCTCCCGAACAGCCCTCCTGTTGATCCGCCATGATGAAGCCTCCTTCCCTGTCTATCGATTGCTCCGGCCTTGGGCTGTCCCCTTCGATAGCCCCATCTTGAGAGCAAGCAGAGGACGTGCCAGGATGCACGGCCGCTGTACCGACCAAGGCGCCCGTTTGGCAAAGGTTTTCTGCGGTCAACGGCCAGGAGAGTCTTCTCAGACTAAAAAATTGGGGAATTCAGGAACCGGCCGCGACTCAGTTCTGTCCCAAAAGGCAACAGATGGAGAGCGCCATTTACGAAATCATGCCGTGCCAACGCATCGGCTTCGTCGGTTGCTTTGTTGTAGTCTTGGGCAATTCCGCGACAATATACAGCTACCTCCTGGGCGTTTTAATTGATCTGTTGATCGCTCGCGCACCACATCCGAACTCCTTACGCGACCCGCGCACGCCGGAGCCGCAGGCTGTTCGTCACCACGCTGACTGAACTGAACGCCATGGCCGCACCGGCCAGAATGGGACTGAGCAGAATGCCGAAGGCCGGGTAGAGGATGCCGGCCGCGACCGGAATGCCGACGACGTTGTAGACAAATGCCCAGACCAAGTTCTGTTTCATCGTCCGCATTGTTCGCCTGGCGAGAAGAATCGCCGATACGACACCGGGGAGATCGTTTCGCATTAACGTCACGTCGCTGGCTTCCAGGGCGATATCGGTGCCGGTGCCGATCGCGAACCCGACATCGGCCTGCGCCAAGGCTGGAGCATCGTTGATGCCATCGCCCACCATCGCGACGACCTCTCCTGCCTGCTGACGGCGTCGGACCTCGACCACTTTGCCATCCGGCAATACCCCAGCGACCACGCGGTCGATCCCGGCCTTCCGTGCGATGGCCTCCGCGGTGCGTTGATGATCCCCCGTTAACATCACCACCGTGAGCCCCAGTCGGTTCAGCCTTTGAACCGCGTCACGGGATGTGGGCTTGATCGGATCGGCTACGGCGATCAATCCCGCCAACTTGCCGTTGATCGCGATATACATCGGCGTTTTTCCCTCACCGGCTAGACGTTCCACCTCCTCTTTCACTGCGGTGAGATCCACCGCATAATCAGCCATGAGCGCCTCATTGCCGACAGCCAGCGCGGCACCATCTACCATGCCAGTTGCTCCCCGTCCCGTGACCGATTGGAATGAGTCTGCCGTCGCCAGGGGCAACGACTGCTCGTTCGCATAGCGCACGATCGCCTCAGCCAGCGGATGTTCAGAGGAGGCCTCGATCGAGGCGACCAGCCGTACGAGATCTGTTTCGGACCACTCCGTACCCAAAACCGGTACCACGTCCGTGACGGTCGGCCGCCCCTCCGTGATCGTGCCGGTCTTATCCAACACGACGGTGTTGATCTGACCGGCCCGCTGCAACGATTCGCCGCCTTTGATCAAAATACCCCCTTCGGCTCCCTTGCCGGTCGCCACCATGACGGCAGTCGGTACGGCAAGTCCCATCGCGCAGGGGCAGGCAATGATCAGGACCGCCACCGCCGCGGCAAATGCACGCATGGCCGGCGCCTGGTCAGCCGTCACAAACCAGATCACAAACGTCGCGATCGCGAGTGACAGCACGATCGGCACGAAGATCCCGCTGACCTGATCGGCGAGCCTCTGGATAGGTGCCCGTGAGCCCTGAGCATCACGCATCAGCTTGACGATATGGGCCAGGACGCTGTCCGACCCCAGCGTCGTCGCGCGATACCGGAAGGCGCCGGTCCTATTGATCGTGCCGCCGATGAGGCGATCCCCCGGCTGTTTCTCGACAGGCAATGATTCGCCCGTCACCATCGATTCATCGACCGCGCTCGTCCCCGAAATGATGGCTCCATCTACAGGAATGCGTTCTCCCGGTCGCACGATCACGATCTCCTCGCTCTGCACGTCGTTCACTGGGATGTCGACCTCAGCGCCGGCCCGCACCACCCGCGCCGTGTTCGGTTGGAGTTCCACCAGACGCCTCAAGGCCGCAGAGGTCTGGCGCTTGGCCCGCGCCTCCAGCGCATTGCCGGTCAGGATCAGCGCAATGATCATGACCACCGCCTCATAATAGAGGTCCGGCAGCACGCCCCGATTCAGAAAGAACTTCGGCGCCACAGTCGCCAGCACGGAGTAGAGGAAGGCTGCCCCTGTGCCGACTGCGATGAGTGTGTTCATGTCCGCCGAGTGATGTCGGAAGGCGGACCAGGCGCGCACGTAGAAATGCCGCCCCGCCCAACCCATGACGAGCAAGGTCAGCGCGTACGATAACACCCATGGGGTGAACGTATAGAGCCAGGGAGCGACGGCGCGGATGGTGGGGGTCATGGATTCCATGACCCATCGCATGAACGGATCGGCAACCGGTCCATGGACATCCGCCTCGGCAGCCCCCATGAGCGGCATGGACAGTGTCATGGCCAGCAGACCGATGCTTCCACTCCACAACGCCTTGTGCCTGAGTTCCCGATAGTCTTCCTCCTGTGCCCGATCCTGTGCCTCCTGCTCATCGAACGCGCTCTGATCCTGCGCGACTAGTTCCGCACCATACCCGGTTTCGTGGATCGCCTCGACCAGGACCATGGGGGAGGTCACCATAGGATCGTACGTGACGGCGGCATTCTTCAGCATGAGGTTCACTGAGGCGTCGAGGACGCCCGGCGTTGCCTGCAACGCCCGTTGCACTCGCGCCTGACAGGCGGCGCAGGTCATTCCCTTCACGGGAATCATGACCTTCTCACTGGTAGTCGCTGCATTGGTTCCGTATTCAGCCGTACCTGTCAGGTTCCGTTTCTCTCTCACCATCAAGGGAATCGTAGTCGGCATGGTTTTCTCCTCGTCAGTCTTGCACGATGAGCCGACCGCGCAACATGCTCATCCCGCAGGTAAACTCGAAATTTCCTGTCTGTGCCGGCGCGAGTTCGAGCCGGGTCTTTCGGAAGGCGGGCAAGAACTTGCGGACCCCGAAACCTGGAAAGACGATCTCTTCCGAACAACCTGACCGTTCTCGGCGGTCGAAGACGAACCGGACCGGCCTGTCCCTCTTTACGCTCACCACGGCTGGGTGATAGCCGCCTTCAACCACAATGGCGACCTCCTGGACTCCCTCCCCGTCGATGCCGGCGTTCGACACCGGCTGTCGGGCCAAAAAGAAATACCAATTGATCCAGATCATCGCCGCGATTCCGCCGATGATGACAATCCATTCCATCATGCTCATGCCACCCTCCTGGCCAACTGTGCCTCATATCCCGCCTCGTTCATAGCCAGGATAATTTCCATGGGAACGATTTCCTTCGGGTCATACACGACGGTCGCTTCGCCGACCTTCACGCTGTTCACCTGCAGGCCGTCGAGCCGGGTCAGCGCCTTCGTGACCTGTCCGACGCAATGCCCGCAGCTCATCCCGGTGATCTTCAGGGTCAATTCGTCCATGGCGAACCTCCTCAGTGAGTGAGTTTCGCGCGTCTCACAATCAAGAAACGCGCATCCTTCACCCCTTCAGACGAAAGAGGGCGACAATTATTACAGTGTCTGTCGATACAATTGGGCTGGCGTGAGGGTCAAGCTAGCCCGGATTATTCATGAATGCCGTCGCGAGGCGTTCGAGACGGAAGCCCGCCGGGGCTTCTCGCACATGAGGCCGACGGAGGCGTACTGGCAGTCCGTCGAGGAGGCCGAACGAGAAAAGCCTCGCCGGGCGAGAGGATCGGACGACGCAGCAGGTATTCATGAATAGTCCGGGCTAGGACTCGTCGTTACGGACGGTGCCGGCAGACTGGGTTATTCGCACGTGCAATTTAGGCAGCCGTGTGTACTGCAGACCCCGCAGGACTGCTCCAGGCTGGCGCGCAAGGCTTGACGGGCTCGATGCAACCGAACCGTGAGATTGCCTTGGGAGATCTTTAACTCCTCTGCGACACGTTTCGGAGATTCGTCTTCGAGATCAATGCGCCGGATGAGTTCAGCATAGTTGGAACGCAGCGTCGGCAGGAGCCGGTAAAGGCAGGTACAGACGGTGGCTTTCACCTCGTCGATTGGAGGCTCCTTGTCGTCCCCGGAGAGAGTCAGCTCCCGGAGAAAGGCTTCATTGCGGCGAGCTTCCGCGCCTTTCGACCGATAATAGTCGATGAGTGTGTGGCGAATGATTTTATGGAACCAGGCCACCACACTGTCATCATGCCGTACGGAATGGTGACGTTGAACGGCTCGGATTAGGCTTTGTTGCAATAAGTCCTCAGCCACAGCCTCGTCACCGACACGACGGCGTAGAAACATTCGGAACGCAGACTCATGCTCGAGAAGCTGTTGGATCATGCCGTTCAGGTGAGGCTCAGGAGTCGCGTTCGATGCGGTGAAGGACCCCTCGCCTTGTGGTTCTAACGACTTTCTTTTATTCAAAGAGTTCCTCATTGTTCGTAACCCACAGACCTAGACATTCAAACATACCACGCAAGGCCAGTCTTCTTCTCTCATGCGTCGGAACCTCCGTGCTCGCAGCACAGCGGGGTCTTGTCTATGGGCCCACCCATCAGACATTCCTTGTAGACGCGATAGGCCTTGAGCGCCCACTCTTCCCCCGGACAGCCTTGCATCGTCATGGCCACTTCGAGGAATTCAATCAGTTCCTCCTGTGAGACACCCCTATCATAAGCCATCTTCACATAAGCTCCGATACAGGGTTCGCAACGAATGGTGATGGAGACAACCATTGCCGTCAACAGTTTGTATTTGGCTGCGACAACCGCATCGCGATAGGTCTCCTGCCGCATGCGGAGAAGGCCGCCGGTTACCTGTGGGCTCAAGCGACGCAATTCCGCGAACAGACTCTCGCGTTCTGGGGTCATCCTTTGGCCACTCCTTTCTTCGCACCGGCTTGTGTTTCGTCTTCGAGGCTCATCAGAATCGGACAGGGACCGGTGGGCTGGCCGACTCTGCAAGCCCGGATCAAACTGTTCAGCGCGCGGGCCAGTGCCTGCAAGTCGTCAACTTTGGATTCCACCTGCACGAGTTTCGCCCGAGCTTTCTCCAGCACCTCACCACAGCGAGCCGTTGAAGCAACCCGGAGGGCGAGCAATTCAGCGATCTCGCGTAGGGTGAAGCCGAGCGCTTGGGCGTTTTTGATGAACCGTAAACGTCGTTCCTCTTCATGACTGTACAGTCTGTAGCCCGAAAGCTTCCGCGTTAATGGCGTGAGCAGATTCAAGCGTTCGTAGTAACGGACTGTTTGGACATTCACTCCGACTTTCCTTGCAAGCTGACCGATAGTCAGTTGAGCAGCCATGTCATCACCATGGCAGACAGTCTACACCTTATACTCCGGTAGAGAGTCAAGCGACTCAAAAAACATCTGATACCCCTTGACCCAGTACTACGGTACAGGCTGTAGGATGGCGTTTGCGAAAGGAGGTGATTGCGATGTGTCCATGGGTTGAACAGTTTGGCTTTTGCCCCTATGGGGCCGTATCCAAGGTGTGGCAGTGGGTGCATAGCCTCGTGAGTTGACCGCTGAGAGGACAGAAGGGCGGCGTCTCAATGTGCCGCCCTTCTGTGTCCCCGCTCAGTCAGGTGAAGCACGCTTGTGCTTACTCTTGTTCATGGCTTCCTACCGCAACACTCTCTGCGATACAGGACTCGAAATCGTGGAACGGAACTGCACGCGTCGCCAGAGGGAATAGAGCACCGGAATGACGATCAACGTGAGTACCGTCGAGCTGACCCTACCGCGGATCATGGGAGCAGCAATTCGTTTCATCACATCCGCCCCCGTACCGGTCGTCCACAAGATGGGGAGTAAGCCACCCATGATCGCGACGACCGTCATTATCTTGGGGCGTACCCGTTTGACGGCCCCTTCCATAATAGCTTCGCGCAGGTCTTGGGCTGTCACCATTCGGCCTTCACGCACTCGGCGTTCATACACTTCATCAAGATAGACCAGCATGACCACCCCGGCCTCCGCCGCCACGCCAGCCAGCGCGATGATTCCAACCCAGGGTTATCTAAACTCATCATAGCTGGGCACCAAACGAGACATTCGCTATCTTCTTATGTGATCGACCGAAATCCTGAACGCAGGTCTGACCGAGAGACGTCCATTCAACCCCTGCCCGACAGGGAAACGCCCTGTCGGGCACAGGTAACCTGCTCATTTTGTGGTGCTCCCGTGAATACTGTTTTACGAATGGCCTCTCATGTCTCGATGGGCTCGTGCCATGACCTCGGCTTGCTCAGCCGCCTTGGTGTAGATTGTCGCGAGAGTTTGGCAGTGCTGGACCATATCGATCTTGGAGGACACAACCCCGCGAGTATTCGGCCCGGGCTTCTTTTGATATTCCTCCGCCATCACAAGCATATCTTTTGCCCGTTGATGGAGGTGAGCTGCCTCCTTCACATACCAGGTTTCCAGCCCTGCGTGGTCGTTCTTGGCAACAAGGTCTTGAGGTGGACTCGCAATGACTGCGCATGCCACGACTCCAGCCACCATCAAAGCTGCCAGGACACCTCTGAATAGGTTCCATTTCTTTGTCATGATTCCCTCCTTTTCATCTACAGAGAAGCCGCCAAAAAGAAGCCTGCACTGCCAGGGACGAAAACACGGAGCCCACGCATCACGCTGTATTAGTGCGCCTTTATCGGAATGTCTTCCTGCGCTTTTTCCTGTGCCAGGTCAACGCTGTCCAGCAGCCGGCGCTCCTCTTTCCAAATGGACCGGTCCCGCCACAAGGCATAGAGAACCGGAATCACCAACAACGTGAGAATCGTTGAGCTGACCATCCCCCCGACCATCGGTGCGGCAATCCGTTTCATCACGTCCGCGCCTGTGCCGGTCGTCCACATGATCGGGAGTAAGCCGCCCGTGATCGCGGCGACCGTCATCATCTTGGGTCGCACCCGCTGGACCGCTCCCTCCATGATGGCCTCGCGCAGGTCGTGAACCGTCGTCATCAGGCCTTCGCGCACCCGCCGTTCATACGCTTCGTCGAGATAGACGAGCATCACGACGCCAGTCTCTGCTGCCACGCCGGCCAGCGCGATGATCCCAACCCAGACGGCCACACTGAGGTTGTACCCGAGATAGTCGAGATACCAGATGGCCCCGATCGCAGCGAAGGGAACGGACAGCAACACGATCAGCGATTTCGCGAGCGAGCGGAAATTGAGGTACAGGAGCAAGAGGATCAGGGCCAGGGTCACAGGAACAACGAGCTTCAGCCGCTCTTCGGCCCTCACTAAATGCTCATATTGACCGGCCCAGACCAGCCGGTATCCAGTGGGCAGCGCCACCTGCTCTCGGACGGCTCGTTGAGCGTCTTGAACATAGCCGCGCAGGTCGCGTCCACTGACTACGACCGACACCAGACCGGCCAATGCCCCTGCCTCATCCGCGATCGACGGTGGCCCCTGCGTGATCACCATTTCTGCGATTTGTCCGAGCGGGATCTGCGCGCCGCTCGGCGTGGGAATCAGCACGCGTTTGAGTCGGTCTGGGTCATCACGCAGCTCGCGTTTGTAGCGAACATTGACCGGATACCGCTCCCGCCCCTCGACTGTCGTCGTCACGGTGTCTCCCCCGATGGCGGAGGTGATCACCGCCTGCACATCTCCCACCGTCAGGCCATAGCGGGCCGCATCGCGTCGGTTGATGGTCAGGTCCAGATAATAGCCCTCATTGAGTCGTTCTGCGAATGCGCTCCTGGTGCCTGGCACGCTCGCCAAGACCTTCTCGATTTCCACGCCGATTCGCTCGATGGTCTTCAGATCCGGCCCCAGCACCTTGATCCCGACGGGACTCCGGACGCCGGTTGTGATCATTTCGGTGCGGGTCTGGATCGGCATCCACCAGATGTTCGGAAAGCCAGGAATGCGCAGCTTCGCGTCCATTTCATCCAGTAACCGGTCCCAAGTCATGCCAGGCCGCCATTGCGCCTCCGGCTTGAGGGTGACCGTGATTTCGGCCATTCCCACGAAGGCCGGATCGGTGGCAGTCGGGGCCTTTCCCATCTTGCCGAACACCCGTTCCACTTCCGGGAAGGTCGTGAGCAACTGGTCCTGGACCTGTAAGATCTTGGTCGCTTCGGGAATGGACAGGCCGGGCACGGTGGTCGGCATGTAGAGGATGGTCCCTTCGTTCAGGGGCGGCATGAATTCGGCGCCGAGGCGCGTGAACAGCGGCACCGTGATGGCGATCGCTGCCACCGCCAACCCAATCGTCAGCCACCGGACGCGCAGCGCGCCCGAGAGGATGGGCCGATACAGAGCGATCAGCAACCGGTTCAACGGATTTTTGGTTTCCGCTCGGATGCGCCCCCGGATAAGGATGACCATCAGGACAGGAGCCAATGTCACCGAAAGCGCGGTGGCAGAGAGCATTGCAAATGTCTTGGTGTAGGCCAACGGGGTAAACAGTCGGCCCTCCTGCGCTTCCAGTGCGAAGATCGGCAGGAACGACAGGGCGATCACCAGCAGCGAGAAGAACAGGGGGCGGCCGACTTCTTTCGCGGCAGCAATGATGGTTTCAACTCGATTGGTCACTGGATTCTGCTCCAGGCGCTTGTGTGCGTTTTCAACCATAACGATTGCGGCATCCACCATCGCACCAATGGCAATGGCGATCCCGCCGAGCGACATGATGTTGGACGTAATCTTCAAGTAGGCCATCGGGATAAAGGCGAGGAGCACGGCCACGGGCAGAATGAGGATGGCCACGAGGGCACTACGAAGGTGAAACAAAAACAGCACCGCGACTAGGCTGACGATGACAGTCTCCTCCAGCAGTTTCTCGCGGAGCAGGGCGATAGCCCGATGAATGAGATCAGACCGGTCATAGGTGGGGACGATGTGTACGCCGTTGGGCAGGGCGGGCGTGATCTCTTCCAGCCTTGTTTTGATCCTCTCGATTACGGCAAGCGCATTCTCGCCGGCCCGCATGATCACGATGCCGCCGACCGTCTGGCCCTTGCCGTCCAACTCGGCAATCCCTCGACGCTGATCCGGCCCGACTTGGACATGGGCAATATCCCGAATCAAGATAGGTGTGCCGCGGCCATCCGTGCCGACCGGGATCAGCTCAATATCATCAACCGAACGCAGGTAGCCTCGCCCTCGAATCACGTACTCCGTGCCGGCCATCTCCAACACGCGCCCGCTCACCTCTGCATTGCTGTTCCGGACCGCCTCGATAATCGTCTTGATCGGCAACCGATAGACGGCCAACATATTCGGGTCCACCTCGATTTGATATTGTTTGACGAACCCGCCGATCGCTGACACTTCTGCCACTCCGGGCACACTTTCCAGTTGGTAGCGCAGGTGCCAATCCTGAAGGCTGCGAAGCTGAGCCAGATCGTGGGTTCCGGACTCGTCCACCAAGGCATATTGATAGACCCACCCGACACCGGTCGCATCGGGGCCCAGCGTCGGCGTGACGCCAGCCGGAAGCTTACCGGTCAACTTCTGCAGATACTCGAGAACGCGACTCCTCGCCCAATACAAGTCTGTCCGGTCTTCGAAGATCACATACACATAGGAGACACCGTATTCAGAAACACCTCGGACCCGTTTGACTCTGGGTCCCGCAAGCAGAGATGTGACGATTGGGTAGGTGACCTGGTCTTCAATCAACGTGGGGCTTCTGCCGGGCCATTCGCTGTAGATGATCACCTGGACATCTGACAGGTCCGAGATCGCATCCAGCGGAACCTGAAACACCGCCCACAGGCCCCAGGCCGCCAACAGCAAGACACAGAGGATGACCAGAATCGGATTGCGGGCGCTCCCTTCGATCAGTCGTGCGATCATGTTCTGCTACATACCTCCCCCGGCGACCGAGAACTGAAACTGTTCGGCAATGGGCGGTCGCCCTGGCACCGTCACGTTGACCGTCACGACCCAGGTGCCGCCCATGCCGAACATCGCCGTACCTTCGTAGAGACCGCCCTTGGTGTGGCGAGCCGTCGCCTTGGAATCGGTCATCCCCGGCATCGGCATCGTATAGACGAACGTCACTTGGGCGTTGGTCACCGGCTTGCCGACCTGGTCAGTCACCTTGAGTCTCAGAAGCACCTCACCGGCCTTGGGTTTTTCCGGTATGGTATTCAACGTCAGCGAGAAGCCAGCGGCCTGCCGGGTCTCTGTAACGGATGGTCCCTTCATCCCTTCCATGCCTTTCATTCCTTCCATCCCCATACCTTTCATGTCTCCCATGCCACCTTTCTCACTCTCCCGACCAGGGCGTACCGGGACGCGCTCCTCTCCCATGCCTTCCATCTTGCCCCCGTAAGCACCACGCATTTGCCAATCGGCCATGCCGATCCGGCCCATCATGGCCTGCATGCTCGACGCCGAGGCCAACTTGCTCTCCGCGTCCAACAAGAAATTGGCCGAGGTGACGATGCGATCTCCTTCTGTGAGGCCTTCGAGCACTTCCACGCCATCCTGATTCCGACGCCCCAGTTTGACCGAAGCCGGCTCATAACGGCCTTGCCCTCGATCCATGAACACGAGCTGACGGAGCCCGGTTTCCAACACGGCTTCCTTCGGCACGACCAAGGTGTGAATCGCATCCGTTTGTAAGATTACGTTGCCGTACATGCCGGGCTTCAGCTTCAGCCCAGGATTCGGCAATTCCAGCCGCACTCGCACCGTACGCGTTTCCGTATTCAACGATGGGTAAATGTATGCAACCTTGCCGAAAAAGGTTTCTCCTGGATAGGCGGCGAACGTGACCGAGACCGATTGACTGAGCTTCACCGCCGCTACCTCGGACTCGTAGATCTCGGCAGAGATCCAGACCGTGGAGAGATCCGCCACCTCATACAAGGTCGTGCCTGGCTCCACATAGGTCCCAGGCAAGGCTTCTCGCTTCAGGACGATCCCGGAAGAAGGGGCATAGACCGTGAGCACCGGCGCGGCGATTCCTCGACGCTCCAGAGCTGCGAGTTGTGCTTCGGTCAGATCCCATAGTCGCAGACGTTCCCGCGCACCGGCCACGAGGGCAGCCGCGTTGGCCTTTACTTCCGTGAGTGGACTGGCGGTCAGTTGGCGCTGTGTTTTCAGCGCGAGGAGATACTCGTCCTGTGTGGCCAAGAGGTCCGGCGAATAGAGGGTGAAGAGCGGTTCGCCTCGACGCACGGGGCGACCGATCGAATCGACAAAAACCTCTCGCACCCACCCGGAGGTTTTCACCGTGACCTGAGTCAAGCCACGTTCGTCGTAGCCAACCGTGCCGACCGCGCGAATCTCTTGCCCCAAGGACGCGTAGGTGACCGGGGCACTCCGGACTCCGATCAACTGTCTCATCACAGCCGGAACCACCACAGCCCCGGACGGTGCTCCGGGCATGCCCTGCATGGGGCTCTCCTTCATATCCATCTGCGTCATATCTCTCATCTCACCCGCAGGCTGTGTGAATTGTGAGCCGCCCCCTTTCTCCGCCGTCATGCCTGCCATGTTACCCATCATTCTGTGAGCGGCGAAGAAGCCGACGGCAATTCCGGCGATCACACCGATCCCCAGGGCACCGAGGACGAGACTGTGTTTATGGAGCTGCTGGTTCATATGCTCCTCCTTGGAGACGACGTGAGCTCTGCTGATCGAGAGTGATGCCTACGACCTGCTCGAGTTCCGCCAACCGATGCTGCCGGTCCACAAGCGCCTTGAAATACTCCAGCTGAAATCCTCGCCAGGCCCGCTGAGTTTCAATCAGATCCAGAAACCCTGCTTTGCCCGCACGATACCCGACGCGCGCCGCCTCCAGGCTCTGTTCGGCCTGGGGCAAAATCGTGGTGCGGTACAACGTGACTACCTGATCCGTCGCCCGGAGCCTGGCCAGGAGGTCGTTGACTTGAAACCTGGTCAGGTTTTCTAAGGTATGGCGCTGCGCCCGTGCGGCAGAGACCGACGCCGCGGCCTCCTGTACACCTGCGTCATACTTCGGCTTGGTCCAGAATGCGAAGGGGATGCTCATCGCCACATAGGCGCCGAATCCGTCATTGGCCTGAAAGTTCTGGAAGCGCTGAAACGCCACATTGAAGTCCGGGTAGTACTGCCGCTGGGCCAATGCGCGGGCCTGCTCATTCCGTTGGACGGCCAACTCGGCGGCTTTGAGCTCCGGTCTATCGTTCAGCGCGAGACGGTGGAGATCGTCGAGGGTTTTATCGAGCGGGATCTGAGACGGCTCTTGAGGGATGCCCAAGGGCGAAGTGGAATCCCGATCGAGCAGGGTATTCAGCATCGCTTCGGCAGTCTCGCGACGCTGTTCCAGGAAAGGAAGCTGCTGGAACAGCAGGGACAACTCGACCTGGGCCTTGAGGACATCGGCTTGGCTTCCCTTGCCTGCACGGAACTTCGCGGTCGTAATCTCGACGAACTGTCCCAGCAGTTCGACCTGTTCATGATGAATCTGGATCGCCTTGTGTGTGAGGAACAGATCGTAGTACGCCTGCTTCAGGCGGGCGACCAGTTCCCGTTCCTTCGCGTGCAAGACCTGCTCGGCCATCTCTGCGGAACGACTCGCCATCTCTCCCTTGAGAGCCAGCTTGCCCGGAAACGGGAAGCTCTGCGACAGGCCGAAGATGCTGTTTTGCGCCTGCGTGACATTGAAGGTCTGCGGGACATTCCACAATTGGATCGACAAGGTCGGATCATCCAGCGACTGCGCTTGCCTGATGCGATGCCCCACGGCTTCCCATTGTTTCCGTGCCGCCTGAACTTCGGGATTCCGCGCCAAGACTTCCTGGATGAGCCCTGCCAAGTCTAATGTCGGTGACTGGACGCGATCAGCCGCGATGGTAGGGCCTGAGAGCCCACCGATACAGAGCAGTCCGGCCACGGCCGTCGTGAGGAACCGGCGTAGTGGATTCCATCTCATGAGAATCCTCCTTCACAAACTCTTGGGCTCAGTCCTCCGACTGAACAACCGGCTCTCGGCGCGAACGACCGAGTGGAACGGCCTCGGTCAACCAGCGTGAAGACTGAGCAGTATTGAGAATACTGGGTTGAGAAAACTCAGGATGGGAGAATCAAATGCGAAGCACGATTGTGTTAGTCCGGAGCAGTTGAGACGAACTGTCTGAAGGTAAGGGGAAAGGATACTTCAGGATACCACCTGGCGGAGGTGACGAGAGGAGAGAGCCTGAAAGTGTTTCTCCCAGCCACAGCATGTGGCCATCACATGAAGGCTGGGGCTGACTCGACGCCTCGACAGTGAACGTCTTAAAGGCGTCGCACACCTGCCGTGCCGGTTGCTCTTCAGGGGTTGAGCAACCATTGCCCATCTCCATGCTTGAACCGCTGCTCACCGGCAAGAGACAGGCATAGGCGTTGAAACTCAATACAAGAAGGAACAGCACCAAGATCGTTGAGAGGAGGGGATGGAAGCGGCGCATGGAAACGTCTCCTGAGCATGGAAACCTTAGCACTTTCTACATGGGCTCGCAAGGTGACCTCTCCATAGCTGTGTGAAGGGGAATGCGGAATGAGAACTAAAGAATGAACGGGAAAGAAAGAACGAGAGCCGGCTATGGCAGTGAAGGAGTTGGTTCGTCCTGGGGTCCCATGCGCCCCATCGGACCGCGACCTCCCATTCCCCGCATACCCTTGTGAGGGCCGCGATGCCGGCTGAATGTTCGCTCGTATCGGATGAGGCTCCATATTTCTTCGTCCGTCAGGATCGCGCCGAAGGGAGCCATGGCCGTGCCGGGCGAGCCGTTCTTGATGACATAGTACAGTTCACCTTCCGTCCTATGCCGCCAGAACCCATGATGCTGGAAGTTGCGAGGCTGAGGATTGAGTCCCTTGGAGGCCGGACCGTCACCAGCCCCATTGGCCCCGTGGCAGGTCACACAGGTGCCCTTCCCGTGATAGAGCGCCTTGCCCTTCTCCACGGTCTCCGGCGAATCCGGCAAGGGGTTTCTGAGGGCGCGCGCTTCGGCCAATTTATCGGCCGGCACCCGGGATCGCATCATGTCCGGACCGGCAGCGAGAGCAGCCAACGGAACAGCCATCAACACCATCGCCCAGGCCCCTGCGATCCCTCGACCTTGCATTCACTGCACCTCTAAAGGCCTTTCTTACCTTGCGGCCATACCCTATAGCTCAAGATGAGGCACGACGCAACCGCCACCCCTGCGTCGAATGCGAAACAGTCCCGTGAAAAGACCCCTATCATTCCCACCCTGGCGAGGCTGCTTCACTCCTCCCAGAAGAACTGCTCCCAGTTGACGGTCTTGTCCCACCACTGCTGATGTCGCTTGACGTCATGCAACCCCGGCGGCGTGACCTCATAACAGTAATTCCAGATCGCATCTGCCGCCCCGGCGCTGATACCACCCTCCCGGCTTTCCAACATGTCCATCAGGCGGTTCATCGCCATATAAGCACCCTTCCAATCGCCTCGATCGTAGAGACCTCGCACCAGTGTGACTTGCCCGACATAGGGATCGAAGGATCCTGGCTCACTGCTTGCTCGAGCGATTCCTTCCTGCACCACGACGAACCCGGTCAATTGATCCAACCACCCTTCCGAACCGGCATCCATCGCGATCGCTCTCACTGGGATCAGCACCGCAAGGAAGCACCACATGACCGCCACCCTCTTCCACCGTGAAATGAGAGTACGTTTCATGGCTCATCCCTCCTCACTCCTCCTCCATGATAGGCCCATGGCCTTCTCCTGTGATGGCCTCAAGATTCATGTCATAAGTCCAGCCGATTGCCCCCTCTCCCTTGCCTCTCCCCCACCGGGGGAGAGGCAAGGGAGAGGGGGGAGCGCGAGATACGCTTCACGGCTCGGCAAGCCGACACAAGAACAAAGCTGGCCGGCTTTTTCAATATCCTCTACGGCACCGTCCGGATGGTGCCCCCGAGATGGACCATGCGGATCGTCCCCCCTGTTTCAACGTCCCCCCTGTGCAACGGGCAGAAAAATGGAAACGTTTCGACCACACCTGGTTCCCGACTCCCTGCCCATTGCGCGGTGCTCA
The DNA here is from genome assembly GCA_030123565.1 of Nitrospira sp. NCBI lineage: Bacteria > Pseudomonadati > Nitrospirota > Nitrospiria > Nitrospirales > Nitrospiraceae > Nitrospira > Nitrospira sp. The sequence goes on from CP126122.1 coordinate 3,353,382, forward strand.
CCACGATTCGGACATTGTCTTCGGGGGCAACCGTCACCCGTAACGGCTTGACGGAAATTTCACCGTTCTCACCTGTTACCTGTTCGTGAAGTCCCTCGGCCAAAAAAACATGCGTACGAGCGGTGGGATTCATCAGGAGGAAAATCAACCCTCCCTTCAGGTCTGTCTGCTGGTGTATCACGACCTCGTTTGGAAGCCATGCAGCCGAGTTGTCCGGCAAATCCTCCACCACAAAGCGAAACTCACTGCCATGAGCCACCTCGGTTACCGGCAGCACCCCGATAAGCGCCGCGGCAAGCAGACTCGCCAACCGCGATCCCCTCTTCGTTTCGACGTCGTCACGGCACCACATGGATCACCCCTCCCACGTGGGCATCTCCCTTGTGCAATGGGCAGAAGAAGGGAAAGGCCTCGCTCACAACGTCCGTGCGTCCATCGAACTGCGCCGTACTGACCTGCACCCTCACCGTATCCTCCGAGGTCACATTGACCCGCAACGGCTTCTTCATGATTTCGCCATGTGCACCCAGGACCTCTTCGAACAATCCATAGGCGGCGAACGCATGCGTGCGATCCATCGGATTCTCCAGAATGAACACCAAGCCATCCTGCATCTCCGTACTCCGATGAATCACCGCCTGCTCCGGCACCCACGCAGCCCGTTTCTCGCCGCGCTCTTCTGCGACAAAGTGAAACTCCGCCGCCCCGGCCTGGCTCAAGAAACTCAGAACGCAAGCCAGGGCTGCGGTCACCAATCTACTTCCAGGATGCTGTGGTCTCCCCCTGTTCATGGTGCGAAACCTTCCGCTTTGAGGCGAACGGTGCGATCAGCCGCCTCCGACTTCGCCGCGGGTTTCGATGACATACACTTCCCCCTTTACCTCCGGATGGATATCACACCAGAGCGCATACCGCATGCTCTCGGCAATGCCGGTGGCAGGATCGAACTTCGACGGCGCGGTCGAGAAATGGAGCGTCATCGTCTTCCCCGCATCCACATGGTACGATTTGAAGTGTTTCCCCGCGACCTCAATCCCGCCTTCCACACGCACGGGAACCCCCTTAAACAGGTTCGATGCGAACCCATGGGTAACACCGTCCTTGTTGTGGACCACGATGGTCGTATCGTGCGACGGCATCGTGAGCCCCACAGTCTCATAGCCATGCTGCCGATCCTTGATGGTGATTTCCACCTTGGACGGCGGCGCACTCATTCCCGGTGCTTGGGCGTACAGGCTGTTCGGTCCCATACCAGCCAGCAGCATCATCGCCACGATCCCGGGTACCGCGACGAATGTGGTCCTATGTCGCCTCGCGTTCATGATAGACCCTCCTTTGTTATGGCCGATCCTCCCGTCGATGGAAGGATGTCGCGATTCGATTCCATGCTGGATCGTAATCAGCCCAGGGCCTCTGAACAATAAGGCGACTGCATCATTTTGCACGTGATGCAGATAGACCAGGCCCGGCTCCTTGTGGGATCAGGTCACGATGAACAAATGGCGTCGAACAGAGAAACGGACGACTTGGTTCCGGATCATGGTGAAGGCGCGTGACGATGGAACGCGACTGCGAGGGCCTCGAGACGGCTGTGCACCCCCAGCTTATCCAGAATGTGTTGGATGTGGTTGCGAACCGTAGCCGGACTGATGCACAGGCCCTCGGCAATCGCTTTCGTGCTGTTGCCTGAACCAAGGCGCCGCAATATGTCGCATTCACGCGCGCTCAGGGGCAAGCCGGACGGGATCTCAGGGAGCGCATCGGGAGCGGGGTGAGGAGTAGAAGGGATCTCCGGACCGGCAGCGGTAAGGTTCTCCACCGACGAGAGGACGCTGTGCAATTCATCGACCAACGAGCGGGCCTTGGCCTGCTTCGAGATGTCCCGGAAGAGATGGACGAACCGAAACCGGTTCGGCCTTCTGGATGGGACCGGCAGAGAACTTACGTTCAGCCAAATGACCTTCCCGCGCTTGGTGCAGGTCCGGATGTCGAAGTGCCGTACCGAGCTGCCGCAGCCGAGCTGGTGCGCAATGTTGCACGAGGGCGAGCAGAACGAATGGCCGCTCGCCGTGGCTCCTCGCATGACCTCGTGACAGGGACGACCGAGCACATCGCCGGCCCTCAAACCCAACAATCGCTCCGCAGCCTTGTTCCAGAAGACCACCTGTCCCTGCTCATCCGCCAGCATGGCTCCGTCGGCGGTCCTGGCCAACATGGCGATGATGGAACGGTCCATACAACCTCCTGGGAACCGAGCTTGATATGGTGGCACATTGAGCCGCCCGCTTGCAAAGCAGGCCGACCGTCTCACTCGGAAAGTGATACCGGAAAGCGCTTGGACCAGCATCCTCCCGCTAAAACGCTACGGTACGGTCTCGTTCCGCCACCGCCTTGATGTAGTCCGGCATCCCTTTGATGACGGCGCCTGCCACCAGGTCGCCTTGGCCTATCTGCCTGGCCACGGCGCAGGCTCCACAGACCCAGATGGGAATGTTCGCTGCTTGAATCGCCGCCAGAAGATCCTTGAGCGGCGTGAGATTCACGCCCACGACATGGTCGGCGGTTCCTTTTCGACCCACTGTCACCGCTTCGTTCCACAACCAGAGCACGACATCGTGCCCCTGTTCCTTGGCGGTCTTCGCCGCCATGAACGGCAAGGTCGCCATCGTCGGATCGTCCGTCCCTCGACTGCCGGAAACAATGAACGTGGCCATCATCGACTCCTTGGACAAGTAATCAGCTGTCAGCGATCAGCCATCAGCTTTCAACTTGCTGCTGATCGCTGAAGGCTGACTGCTACTTGGCTAGTGAACGAATGTAGCGAATCACCTGCCACACGTGATCGTCCGGCAGCCCGGCGAACGACATCATGCCTGTGCCGGGAGAGCCGTTCTTGATGATCCAGAACAGCTGTCCGTCCGGAATGTCCTTCATCATCGCGCCGCAAGTGAAGTTGCGGGGCGGCGGAAGCAACGCCGCACCCATGAACCCTTGCCCGTTACCCTTGTCGCCATGACACATCGCGCAGGCCACCGGTTGGGCCGTCTGCAGGAACAGCGTTTTCCCTGCGTGGATCGTCGCATCCGAATTGGGCAACGGATTGGTCTTCGCCAGGAACTCCTGCGGCGCCTTCGCGGTCTTGCGAGGTTGCACGCAGGTTGCATTTCCGCCTTCGCTCGACGCCGCGGGCACATCCGGCACCCCTTTGAACGTCGCCTTCAAATAGGCCATCACATCCGCGACTCCCTGTTGTCCGATGGTGAGGCCCCAATAGGGCATGGCGGGCGATTTTCCCACCGCCCGACCGCCGTAAGAGATCACGTTATAGAGATAGTCGGTCGGCACCTTCTCGAAGGGAATGTTGGCGTGGATGGCCGGCTTCGGCTCCAACCCCGATGCGGCGGGGCCATCCCCCTTGCCGGTCGCTCCATGGCACTGGGCGCAATACTCCTTGTAAATCACCTGACCGCGATCCAGACTCGCATGTCCGAACGGTTCGCTCTTCCAAGGCTCGTAGTAAGGAAAATCCTCCCACCCTCTGGTCGCGATGTATCCCGTCACATAGCGCAGGCCCAATTCGCTCACATCACCCACGAACTCTCCGCTGTGCGGGACATAGTCCGGCGGATTGGAGTTGAACCGATAGATCCAATCGGCCTTGAGCCGCTTCCCTGCCTCTGCCAGGGACGTGCTTTGCGGACCACCGACGACCCGGTCGCCCTCGCGGACTTGATGACAACCGATGCAGGCATGCTCCTTGAAGATTTTCTCACCGAACGCCGCCTCCTGCTTGCTGAAGGTCGCCATATCGATCGCGCCCGCCTTGACCTTCGGGTCAACGAAATCGGCTGCAAGGTACTTGGCGATCGCTTCCGCATCGGACTGAGGCAGGGTCATGTGGGGTTGGGGAGTTTGAGACTGGTCCCACCGGTAACTCTTTGCGTAGAGCGATTGCTCTTTACCGGCCAGCCAGCCGACCAGCCACTCCTGTTTGAATTTGCTGCCGGCGCCGATCAAGTCCGGCGCCTTCTTTTCCAGGCGGGAGGATGGAGCCCCTTCCAAACGATGGCAGCCGGCGCAGGTCTGCTGCACCAACTCCTTCGCCCGACTCTGGTCGTTGCCGAACAAAAGCCGGGGGAATAACCCAACGACCAGCCCCACCAACAGCACCCCGCCGAGCACCATGACCTGTCGTCTCCCCATCATGAACCTCCATCGCCAATACGATTCAGTTCTGAGTTCATCATTCGGCATTCCGCGCTTCGGACAGCGCGGTGAGCCAGGCATGGACATCTGCGATGTCCTGATGGCTGAGCACCGAACCCCAGGCCGGCATCGGACCGCGACCATGGAGCACCGTTTCCCAAAATGCCCCTTCGTTTTTGAGGATGGTATTGCGCGCCAGTTTCGGACCGGCTCCACCAGCGGCACCCTCGCCATGGCAGGCCAGACAATTGTGCGCATAGATCCCTGAACCACGTGCCGCCACACCGATGAGCGGGCTCTCGTCCGCCGACTCCTGTCCCCGTGGCGGCTCGCTCGCGGCCAACTCATTCTCAACGGACGGCAGCTGATCCGGCGCGCCCGGGTGATAACGCGCCGTGAGATATTGTACGAGCAAGGCCGCTTCGTCCTTGGACAGGTCTGCGCCCCAATGGGTCATCTTCTGCACCGTCGCATTCCAGCGCTCCTCCGGTAGTCGTTGCTGGGAGATCAGGTCGGCTGTATGGCACACCGTGCAACGGGCCAGAATCAACGTGGCCGCTTTGCGGGCCAAGGCCGGTTCGACCGTGGCGCGGTCGTCATCTTGGGCGGCAGTCACCGCCACCATACCGAGCATCACCAATAAAACAATGGAGAATGGTGAAAAAGCTCGTCCAGCAAGGCCGCAGCGAACGAGAGCCCGAGGCGTACGGTTGGTGTACGTTGAGGGCTTGAGTGAAGCGAGAACGACGCTGGAGGGCTTTTGCAACATTCTCATGCCGCCACCGTCACGGAAAGACGATCCCACCCGTTCCACAGAAACCCGCCGGGATTCCATGCACTCGTCGCCGGTTGCTGCTCCCCATGTGCATCCGTGGCGCGGCAGAGTATGGCGGACGGCCCTGCCTTCCGCGCCTGCCACAGGAACTGCCACTGCCGCCAGGCATAGGGTTGTTCTTCACCGATGAGGCGAGCCTGCTCCCACGTGCGCCCGTCGTCGCAAGACACCTCGACCACCACCACCGGCGCCTCTCCGGCCCAGGCGACCCCTTGAACCGTCACCGGTCCCATCCTCACCGTATCCCCCTCGGCCGGGGCTGCAATCAGCGACTTGACGAGCATCCGTTCCACAGGAACCATCGCCGTGCCGGGCAAGCCGGAACCCAATTGAATCGAGGTGTCCGGCATGCGATAGGCCTGCTGCATGTAGTAACCGGGAGACTCTTCCGCCCGCACCGTGATCTCGGTCAGCCACTTTATGCAGGACTCCGCCATCCATCCCGGCGTGATGACGCGCAGCGGTGCTCCGTGCAGCAGGGGCAAGGGTCGCCCGTTCATTTCATAGGCCAAGAGGGTGTCGGGATGGAGCGCCTTGGCGAGGGGAATGCTGCGCGTGAACAGGGGCACTGTCGCAAGCGCGGGACGATCCGCCCCTTGAAACTCCACATGGAGCCCCTGCGGTTTCAAACCGGCCAGTTGCAACACATCGCGCAACCGCACCCCCGTCCATTGCGCATTGCCGACCGCCCCACGCTCCCATTGAACGCCGGGCACCTTTGGACGATGATGCGCGCGGCCGTTGCCGCTGCATTGCAAAACCGCCGTGAGCGTGACCTCTTCCAATCGCCGGAGGTCTTGAAGGCTCAGGCTCAGTCCTCCCTTGACCAATCCCTTTACGGTCAACCGCCAGCTGTCGGCCTGTACCGTTTCGGTGCCGGGCGGACCGAAGTGGCTGCGGACGAAAAACCGTTCGTTCGGTGTCAGCCAGGATGTGAACTCACGCACCGGTGTTTCCGCATCGAAGGGTCTCGTGACCCGAGCGATGAGCGGGCCGGACGCCTGACCGCTCGCTTCGCCTTGGGCGGCTTGAGAGGTCACAGGCCCGCTGCTCGCCAGCAAGCCGACCCCGAGTCCCTGCAACAAGGTCCTCAACAATGTTCGGCGGGAAACGATCATCCTGCCCACTCTAGAGTTGAGTCACGGTGTGACCATGCGGATTCAAATCGATGACGACTTTTGCGGGCACGGCGATCGATTGATGGACCGTGCAGCCATGCGCCACTTTCATCAGTCGTTCCTTCTGCTCCGGCGTGATGCGATGGGGCAAACGAATCGAGAGCAGGATCTGACCCACACGATGGGGCCCTTCGGCCATCGTCCACTCCGCCTCCACCTTCAACCCTTCGCGCGAGATGTCGTGTCTGGCGCAAAACAGCCCCACAAAATACCCCACGCAACTCGCGACCGACCCCACGAACAATTCCACAGGGCTCATGCCCGCATCGGCTCCACCCTCGTCCACCGGCTGGTCCGTGACCACTCGATGCCGGTCGGTGACGATGTCATACCGCGTTCCCCCCTGGTAGGCCACGCTGAGTTTCATCTCGTCCTCCTGCGCTCGTGTGGTGCGCCTCGTCTGTCGTGGCTCGGCGTTCGACCGGAACCCTCCGATTCACGAGGTGCGCGTCACACCCTCAATAGGATACATCCGCCGGTTTGTCGCCTCTCGGCCAGTCGCCGACCTTGCCGGGAAAGTCCGGGCGCGGTTGGGAATTGACATAGGCGGCGACATCGTAGGCTTCATTATCGGACAGCGCCCACCCTCGCGTCCGCGGCATGTTGGCCTGGATAAACGAGGCCGCCACGGACAGCCGAGCCATGTCGGCGCCCCGATTGTATGAGCGATCTCCCCACAGAGGAGGCGCGGTGATGGTGCCCTGTCCATCGCTGCCATGGCAGAAGGCGCAGCGGGTCTTGAAGACCTTCGTTCCGTTCAACACATCCGGCGGCCTGGTCGAGCGAATGCGGGGGATACCGCGCCAGGCCATGCGAGTCCCTTCCGGGACATCCTTCGAGAGCCAATCGATGTATGCCACGATTGCCTGGAGCTTGTGACTGTCGTGAGGGATCGCCTTGCCGTTCAAGCTGCGCTCAAAACACTCGTTGATGCGGTCTGCCAGGGTTACGACTCGCCCGGCGCGCCTGCTCTCTTCTGGATACATGCGCGAGAGTCCGACGAAGGGAGCCGAATTCGGATCGAGTCCCGCGTCCAAGTGGCAATTGGCACAGGTGAGTGCATTGCCCACATAGGGCGCGGCGAACTCCCGGGTATGGGTGACCAGCTGATAGCCCAACCGAATCTGCTCGCCGCGCTGGTCCCCAGGGATGGAATCAGGAGAGGGGTGGTTGAAGACCGCGTCAAGAGCTGCCGGCTGCGTCTCGCCTGCGACAGGTTGCCTGTCGCTTCGCGGCTCCTGAGAACCGACACAGCCTCCAATGAGGCAGGTGACCAGTATGACGACAAGAACTCGCTTTCGCATGGTTCTCAAACGACGCAAGCTATGTGCCATGGGAAGTCCGCCTACCAGTTAATAGGCCGTGCTCATCCTATGGATCACAGCCTCGTTCGCTCTGGAGACAAAAGCAACAGTCAGCGTTTCATCACTGCCGCAACACGCCACACCCTTGGTCGACATAGCATGGGGATGAGCAATAATAAATCAGAGACCGGGTTCGAGAAAAAGGATTCACAATGCAACAGATTTCACATGGGCAACCTCCTCGGCAGTCGAGGCAGGAGAGTCGCCGACCACGCTGCTTGCAGGGCTCAGGTGTGTGCTCGCACCCAACGCACGATGTCCTGCACACCCAGGGCCCCCGCCTGTCGCGCCACCTCCCGGCCACCGCGAAAGACCATCAGCGTCGGGATACTGACGATGCCGAAACGGGCCGCCAGCGCTTGCTCCTCTTCAGTGTTCACCTTGGCCAGGCGAACCTGCGGCTCCAACGTCTTCGCTGCTTGCTCAAAGGCCGGCGCCATCATTCGGCAAGGGCCACACCATGACGCCCAGAAGTCCACGACCAACGGGATATCCCCGCGCGACACATGAAGGTCGAAATCCGCCGCCGTCAATCCGATCGGATGCCCGGTAAAGAGTGGTGAGTGACAATGCCCACAGGTCGGCCGCTCCGTCACACGGGACGCCGGAACACGATTGATACTTCGGCAATGGGGGCAGACAATGTGGAGCTTCTCGTTCATGGCTTGAGCGAGCGGATGTAGGCCAAGCGCGCGGCGACCTGCTCATCGTTATACGTCCCGAATCCCGTCATGGCCGTGCCGGCCCTCCCCTCCATGATGATCTTGCGCGCCTCCGTCACTCCTCTACGTCGCTCGTTTCAAACTCAACATGTAACTCGCCAAGTCGTCGAGTTGTTGGTCGGTGAGGGGAAATTTCGGCATGAACGAGCCAGGTGATGTGGCTTGGGGATCGCGGAAGTGCTTGAGGTGCCAGGCGCGATCCGGCCTTGCATCTCCGATCGTGGAGAGGTCGGGCGCCACGGCTCCGCCTTCGCCATGGATGCGGTGGCAGCCGGCACAGCCGAATCGAGCATAGACCGCCTTGCCCCGCGCCACAGCCGGATCGGTCCTCGGCACGGCGTAGAGGTTCTTGATCGAGATCCCCAACAGCCCGAATACGACCAACAAAAACAGCAGGCCGCTGCCCAGAGCGACCGGCCGCCGGATGGGATTCCGTACCTGGTTGCGGTCGATGAAGGGCCAGCACAACATGATGAGGACAATCAAGAGCGGCAGGATCCAGGTCGCCAGTGGTTCGAACGGACCGTGCACGTACTTGAGCAGTTCGTAGTAGAAGAGAAAGTACCATTCGGGAACCGGCACGAAGCTGGTATCGGAGGGATCGGCCCTATCCGTCAGGGGCAACGGAATCGCGAACGCCAATGTCGCCACCACGAGAAACACCCCGGCGATGACGACTGCGTCCATGTAGACCTGCCGCGGCGCGAAGGTTTCACTGCTGAGGGAGGCCCGGTCGTCGGTCCAGGGACCGGCCGGACCGACGCGTCGCAAAATGAACAGGTGCAGCGCAATACCTCCGATGAGGATCGCCGGGAGGAACAGGACATGGATCGCGAAGAACCGCGAGAGGGTCAACGCACCGAGCGTCTCTCCTCCCCGCAGCACCCGCGAGAACAGATCTCCCACCAGCGGCACAGTCCCGACCATGTTGATCCCGACCTGCGTCGCCCAATAGGCAGTTTGATCCCAGGGCAGCAGGTAGCCGGTGAAGGCGAAGGTCATCACGATCAAGAACAGCACCACGCCCACCATCCACATCACTTCACGCGGCGATTTGTAGGCTCCGTACAGAAACGTCTGGAGCATGTGCAGGCCGATCGCCACCACCATCGCCGAGGCGCCCCAATGGTGGAGCCCCCGCACGAACCATCCGAAGGTGATCTCGGTTTCAATGAAGCGGACGCTGTCGTACGCGTGGTCCGGCGTCGGGGCATAGTAGATCGCGAGGAACATGCCGCTGGCCGCTTGCAAGACGAACAGGAAGAGGGTCGCGGAGCCGAAGACGTAGATCCAGCTGGCCCCACCGGGGATCGGTTCATCAAGCAACGTGCGCTGAACCGATTTAAGATTCAGGCGGCTGTCGAGCCAGGCATAAATTTGTGACGCCATATTCCTCGTTAGGCGTGAGCCGTGAAGCGTAAGGAGAAATTCTTTTCTCTTATTGCGCCTCACCCCTCACGCTTGACGCCTTACGTGGATTATCGTTCCACACTCTGCGGCAGCCCCGACTTGAACTCCTTGTACAGGACGAGGAGCCGTCCGTTTTCCACCTTGGCGGGAAGCAGGTCGAGCGGGCGCGGAGCAGGGCCGCCCAATACCCGGCCATCTACGTCGTAAGAACTGCCGTGACAGGGGCAGAGAAATTTCTTCTCTGCGTCGTCCCAGCGATATCCGCAACCGAGATGCGTGCAGATTGGAGAAAAGACCTTCACGTCGTCCTGCGGTTGCTTGACCGCCCAGACCGCCTTTTGCGCTTTGGTTTCCATCCACCCGTCGCGAATGGTCGTCACATGGTCCAGTTGTGTGGGGTGCCCCGGGGACAACTCGTCCACGGCACCGACATCCACCCAATCGCGGCGGCGACGGACGAAGGCAGGTGAAATCAGCGAACCGATCAAGGGAACGGCGAGCCCGATCCCGACGAACGCTGCCGCCGCGGCAGTGACCCAATGGAAAAAGGTCCTGCGCGACCCCACCGGAGTCGAGAACCCGCCTGTCGGTTGCTGCTCAAACTGTTCCTGCCGGCTCACGAACGGTTCCCATCGGATATTCGGTCATACGTAACCAACTAGGGTTTCTTCCCGGAACCGACGGGACAGGTATTGATGCCGAACAGACTCCAGGCCGGGCAGAACCCAATGGCACCGGTGACCAGAGCGATGGTTCCGATAACCAGCGCGATCCCCGTTCCGATCGGTGGAAGTCCCGCAAATGCGCCGATTCCGATCAATAGAATGCCGAGCACGATCCGGATCGGCCGCTCGATTCCACCTACGTTGCATGTCATGACGGCACCTCCTTGTTGCGCTGAAGCTATCAGACATCAGCTTTCAGCCATCAGCATCCTCACTCCCTCCTCAATCCGTACGAGTCAGGGTCATGGAAAAGGATTCTTTCTAATTAGGCTGATCGCTATTTGCTCACTCCAAATCGATACAGATCGTGACAGGTCGTGCAGCGCGCCGTCATGCTCGACAGGCGATTGAGGATCTGAACCGAGGATTCACCCTGCGCGATTCCGTCGGCCAAATGGTCCATGTCCTTGTGGATCGACATCCCCATTTGCTTAAAGGCCAAGGGGAGTTTCATCATGATCGCGGGATTGACGTCCGCCGCCATCTGCATTCCGGCTGCGCGGGCCGCGCCTTCCGCCGTCTTGAGGTTGTGATCCGGACTCCCCAGCACCGTGACGACACCGTGCACTGCCTTGAGCAATTGGCGCATCTCCGCCAAGATCGCGTCCCGTTCTGCCGGCGCCAGGACGATCTCTGTGCGTCCATCAGTGCCGGGCCTGATGTTGCCTTGGACAAACAGACCGATGATGGCGGCCAGAGTGACCATCCAAAGCGCCAACGCCACTACACCAAGCACTCGCCAATTCATATGACGATTCACTCCCACTCTCTTGATCGGGAAACTGCGCTGAGGGCGAAGCGGGGAAATGGGCGCCGGCCCTGGAGGTTCACCCCCGCGACAGCCGGCGCCCATTCAAACACTAACCGGCCTTTCGGATGTCGATGATTTTGCCTTCTTCGTTCAATTCCACCGTAATCCCCATACCCTCTTCGATGACCGACAACTTGCTCCGTCCGGTCTGCACGTCGAACGTCTTCTCACCTTCGGGCGTCCAGAGCTTGATTTCCTTCTTGTCGACGGACGCATAGGCGAGTTTTCCCGTGATAAATCGGTGTTGATGCTGTTTGTCGCCCTTGCGATGGTGATCGACCACGACATTGTTCTCATTCACCCAGAGGGACAATTCGTCGCCGACCTTGATGTCCGCCGGTGCAGTCTTCGCGTTCACCGTGTACTTGGCGCCCGGCGTCTGGACGATGACCAGGCCGGACCCGACCTTGGCGACCTTCCCGGTCAGTTGGATATGGTAACCAGGATTGGTCTTGGGATTGGCGTCGATCTTCACATCGACACGCGCCTTGTGGATGTCGATGACCTTGCCCGCCTCGTTCAGCTCCACGCTGATCGGCGTCCCTTCTTTGATCCCGCTGAGCTGCGAGCGCCCCTTCTCCACGGCAAAGGTCTTGTCGCCGTCCGGCGTCCAAAGCGTGATTTCCTTTCTGTCCTTGGCCGCGTACATCAGTTTGCCGCTGATGTGCCGATGATGATGGGCCGGCTCGCCCTTCCGGTGCACGTCGATCACGACATTGTTTTCGCTGACCGTCATGTCGATTTCTTCACCGACCTTGATGTTCTTCGGAGCAGTCCCGGCCAAGAAGGTCACCTGTCCCCACGGCGTCTTCACAAACACCACGCCGGATTTGACCTTGGTGACGGTTCCGCTGACTTTCATGTGGGTGCCGACTTCCGGGTGAACGGCATCATCGGCCCACAGCGGCGCCGCCAGGCATACCGCAAGCCCCATGGCGCCCACGACGGATGTGACAGAACGAAACCCCCTTCGCACTCCTCGCATAATAGAGCCTCCTGGTTAAGATCTCTCCCCGCGACCGGTCCTCCGGACATGCAGGGAAGGCCATGTGCGTATCTTGCTGTCGGCTGTCTTGTCAAGATGAAACGCCGCCCCCGGCGACAGATGGTCACAAATGCGAGCCCCATGCCAGCAAGGCTTTCAAACCAGCGCCGGCAAATTCCCTCAGAATAAACGGCTGCAGCAGGAATGAAGCAAGGCACATCGTAAAGAGTGGAGAGAATAGCCCCAGCTCCAGGCGAATCATTGACGCAAGACGCCACAATGTTCCGTGCCGGACGGAGATCGCCGGCGAACAGCCATCGGCCGCCTCCTGTCAAGGGGTAAAAAGCCGCGCGGGCCGTTCCTTGGAACCGTGGCCCTCCAAGAGTGGTGGTATAGTCGGCCTTCATCAAGACCCCCGAAATCATCCGGAACTCACGACATAAACCTTCCCATCCACGGTCCGCTAAAGAAGGAGGTGCGGCAATGTCCATCTCGCAAACACTCAAAGAACATCTTGATCACGAGCATGTGCATTATGAGGTCTTGCCTCACCCGGAAGCCTTTCGTGCCGCCCTGGTCGCTCAGACCCTCCATACACCGGCGAAGGAAATCGCCAAGGTCGTGGTGGTGAAGGCGGATGACCGATTTGTGATGACGGTCCTGCCGGCCAGTTGGAACGTGGACCTCCACCGCCTCCGCGACGTCTTCATGGCCCACCATGTGCGACTCGCGACCGAGGACGAGATCAAAAACCTGTTCCCTGATTGCGAGTTGGGCGCGATGCCGCCCTTCGGCAACCTCTATGGGCTCCATGTCTATGTCGATCAGTCACTGACCGAGGATGAGGAAATTATCTTTCAAGCCGGCAGCCATTCCGAAGCGATCCGCATGAGATACTGGGACTTCGCCGCACTCGTCTTTCCAGTGGTGGCGGAGTTTCACCGGCTGCCCTCAGAAGTCTGGTGACACCGGCGCCGGAGGCATCGCATGGAACGAAATGAACGGCATTTCATTTGCCCACGATGTAGGAACGACGATCGCCGCGGAGGATGAACGTGAGAGGCGCCCCTATTGAGTGATGGTCGGTTCGAGCACCATACGGGTCTTCATCGAATTGGAGATCAGACAATTGGCTTCGGCCTTCTCGATCAATTCCTTGGCTTTTCCCTGGTCGCCCCCTGCTGCAAGCGTGAGATGGGGCCGTAACGTAATCGTCGTGATTTGAAACTTCCCCTCCACGAGTTCGAGACGACCTTCCGCCTCGCTCTGAAAGGCGGTGAAGGCCAAGCCGGCCCGTTCGGCGAACGCAAGGAATGTCGTCATCAAACAGATGTTGGCCGCCGCCACATACAAATCTTCGGGCGACCAGATCCCCTCATGCCCCTTGAACTCCGGAGGAGTGGCGACCTGAATCTGCGGCTTGCCGTCGCAGGTGATGACGCCCTTTTTCTGTTCGGTCCACTTCACCGCCGTGCGATACGTATAGACCTTGCTGCGAACTTCCATGGATCCCTCCTCCGAGCGTGCTGAGTGCTGAGTTCTGATTTCTGAATTTGGAATTTATGGAAAATCCATCCGGACTCCGTCATCTCCCAACTCAGAACTCATCACTCAGAACTCAGAATTCAGAATTCTGTTTCAGTCGTTCCGACAGCCGCAGATTCTCGGAATAGTCCACCGGACAGTCGATGACCGCCGGTTTGCCGCAGGCCAACGCTGCCTTCAGCACCGGCCCCAACTCCGACGGCCCCTCCACTCGATACCCCGCGGCGCCGAAGCTCTGGGCATAGGCGAGAAAATCGGGGTTCGTGAATTCGACTCCGGAAGTGCGGTGAAAACGGACCTGTTGTTTCCAACGAATCACTCCATAGCCGTCGTCCCTCCAGATCAGGATCACGATCGGCAGGTTGAGACGCACGGCGGTTTCAAGCTCCTGGGAATTCATCAGGAAACCCGCATCGCCCGTGACCGCCGCCACACGGCGGTCGGGAAAGAGGAGCTTGCCCACGATGGCTCCCGGCAGTCCGATGCCCATCGACGCAAAGCCGTTTGAGATGATGCAGGTGTTCGGCCGGTCGCAGGGGAACATCCTCGCCATCCAAAGCTTGTGGGCGCCGACGTCGCAGACCACCAGATCGTCCGGATCAAGCGCCGCGCGCAACTCCTGCACGAGATGTTGCGGTCGCATCGGCCAGCTCCGAGGCGCCGCATAGTCCTCCTCGAATGCACCTTGAATCGTCCGGCGGCAATGTCCGGCCCACTCCGCCGGACAGGGCTGCAGGGACTTTCCTATCGCCTCGATCGAGCGCGCAATATTCCCGACCACGCCCACCCCGACCACGTAATGCGCGTCCACTTCCGCCGGTGCCACATCGACGTGCACGATCGGCTTCCCGCGGTCGGGATTCCAGAAACAGGGGGCATACTCAACAGGATCATACCCCGCGGCAATCACGAGGTCGCTTTGGGCGAGCAGACGCGCCGTGGCATCCTGCATCTGCAGGCCGATGGTATAGAGAGATAGGGGATCGGAATCCGGCATGACCCCCTTGGCCATGAAGGTATGCACGACGGGAATATTGAGCCGCCGTGCCCATTGCCGAATCGCCCCTTCCGCCGAGCCTCGCACGACTCCGTTTCCGGCGAGGAGGACCGGTCGCCTGGCCTTGCCGATCATCTCCACCGCTCGCGCGACCTGGGCCGGAATCGGTTCGGGCAGGACCGGATGTTGAACCAACAACGGTTCGAACGTCCCGGCGTCCGTCAACTCCTGAGAGGCCACATCTTCCGGCAGCTCCAGGTGCGTCGCGCCGGGTTTTTCAGTCTCCGCCACCTTGAACGCTTTTCGCACGGCTTCCGGGATGATGTGCGGCCTGAAGATCTCCGTATTCCATTTCGTGACGGCCCGAAACATCGATCGGACATCGATGTATTGATGCGACTCCTTGTGCATCCGATCGAGTGAAACCTGTCCGGTAATCGCCACGAGCGGAGCACGGTCGAGGTAGGCATCCGCCACGCCCGTGAGCAGATTCGTCGCCCCCGGGCCTAACGTGGAGAGACAGACTCCGGCCTTGCCCGTCAGGCGTCCCTGCACATCGGCCATGAACGCGGCACCCTGCTCATGTCTCGTCGTCACGAATCGAATGGACGAATCGAGCAGTGCATCCATCACATCGAGGTTCTCTTCACCCGGCACACCGAAAACATGCCGGACCCCTTCATGTTCCAGACAGCGGACGAGCAACTCGGATGCCTTCATTGCGACCGTTCTATCTATAAGTTTGTGGATAAACTGTTTTCGCCCCTTGATATCGTTACAGACAGGCAGGCTGACCGCAACGACACGCCGCGCAGGATGTTCAAAATGGCCGTCCAGCGCGGCCGCAGCGAGCGAAGAGGCGAATCGCACTTTACATCGTACGGTGAGCCTCTGAGCGACGCGAGAACAACGCCGGCGGCCTTTTTCAGCATCCTGCTATAGATGGTAATCGCCGGCGGCCTCCGGTTGGTACAACACGTCCCGGATGCGCACCGTCCTGCTGCCGGCCGGCACAGGCCAATCCACCGTCCCGCCGGCCCGACAGCCCAGCAGGGCGGTGCCGATCGGCGCGAGAACCGAAATTTTCTTCTCGGCAATGCTGGCCTCGGAGGGAAACACCAACGTGTAGATATTCTCCATGCCGGTATCCACATCTTCGATCCGGACCTGAGAATTCATCGTGACCACATCGTGGGGAATTGCAGACGGATCCACGACATGGGCGCGATCAAGCTCATTTTCCAAACTATCCAGATGGTCTCGGTCCCGGACTTTGGCGTTGAGGCGCACCTTCAGCACATCCCTGAGGCGGGTCAAATCGAAGTCGGTAATATAAATATCTCGAGTGGTCATTGCTCTGCTCCTTTGGTTTCCATGGCTCCCATCTGGTGCGGAACCACCCGACGGTGTCCCGATGCGAATTTCGGCTGCTTCACGGTCAAGACCGGGCAGGTCGCCCGGCGCAACACCGCTTCCGCGACGCTTCCGAATCGTCGGTCGGAGACCCCGCGACGACCGTGCGTTCCCATCACGACGAGATCGGATCGATGCCGTAACATGCCGGCCAGAATCGCGTCGGAAGGGAAACCTCCCGAGATTTCAACTTCCGCCGGCAGCCCGAAGGAGGTAATGAGATCCTTGAGTTCAGACAGTTGCCTGTTCCAATGGTCTCGCTTTCTTGTCTCCTGCTCGATCAGACCAAGGCCGCAATCCAGGTCGTAGCACAGCGGTTCCAACACATGCATCAACGTGAGCTTACACCCAAGGCTGTTGGCCAATTGAATGGCGTATTCGGCCGCATTCAACGACGGGCTCGAAAAATCCACCGCCACCAGGATATTCCGGACCGGAACATGGGGGTGCGCATCCATTGGCCTTCCCACCTCGTCGCGCATCCCGGGCACGGCAAGGACCGGACAGGGCCCATCCTTCACGACCCGTTCCACCGTACTGCCGATCAACCCATACAATAAATTGGTACGCCCCTGCATACCCAACACCAGCAGATCCGCCCCGTTGTCCCTGGCTGCGAGCGCAACCTGTTCGGCCGGATTTCCCACCACCTGCCGGACCGTCGCCGAGATGCCGCTGCGCACCATGTGGTCATAGACCTGCTCCAACCGCTGCGCCGCGTCTTTTCGCGCCTGCTCCACGACGGCGACGGTGGCGGCAGCGGCGTTCAACCAGGCCGGCGCTTCGATGACGTGCAGCACATCCACCTTGGCATCCCAGGCGGTGGCCAGATACATCGCATATTCTTGCGCGCGGACGGCATCATCCGAAAAGTCGGTCGCGAACAGGATCCTGGTCGTCAATGGGGTCGTCATAACGTGCTCCTGTAAGGACGGTTGGGCGGCTGACCCCGTGCGTGCGACCGGGCCCTCGACCAGTCGAGGGCCGCCACGTCGAGCCAAGAGCCGGCGATCATTTTTTGTGTCGACAATGCGAAAGACCGGCGGTAATCACCTGACACAGGATGGAACGAGCAAGACGAATGCCAGCTTCCCACCTACTCACGACCGCCAGGAGTTTGAAACATTCTCTTGCCTTCGTCCCAAAGAAGAGAAGACCTCCACCGAACGACTGTTGCCATATGCAGCAGAGGCCTCTCTCACCGTGAGGCAATACACCCCGCCACCACGACATCGGCTTTCGTGATCGCGCGGCACTTGCCTGTGCGATTTCGATCTATACGACCTGTGCTTCATCCTCTTCATCGCGCTCCAGAACGATGTCCACCATCCCCGCCGGCCGGTAGTCTGCCGCCGCAACCTTCAGATGTTCGACGACCGGAGCGTCACTGTTGCCCAACCTGGCGAGCGTTTCGATGATCCGCTCGGGACTCCCCCAGTCGCTCCACCACAGACCCTCCATCTCCATCACCGCCGTCTCACCCGGCACCTGTGCGAGGAGGTCGCGTGAAAAATTCAAGTGCGGCATGCGCTCATAGATCGCGCGCAACACTTCGGCTTCCTTCGGTGTATCGATCGCCTCGCCGAGGCGTTCGAAGAGGGCCATCATCTTCGGCAATACCCTCCTGCCCAGGTTCCAGAACCGGTCCACCTTCCCCGCCATCAGGAACGTATTCCACAAGGCCCCTGAAGCATAGGCCAACTGTGCCAAGGCCGGCTCCGGTTTCTCTAAAAATGTCTTGACGGCCCGCACCGGGCGGGCGCCGAAACAGGCCAACTCATGATGCGGCTTGATCCACCCGTACTCCGGTTCCGGTCCCTCCGGCCGGGCCGCAAGCAACACCACCCTATCGGTCAATTCCTCCGCCGCCCGGACCGCATAGAGCACTTCCCTGAGAAACCGTTCCTCGGGAAACACAAAATGATCGGAGGGAGCAATCACGACCGTGCCCTCCGGATCACGCGCCCGGATGTAGGTCAAGGGGAGAAAAATCCCCGGCGCCGTGTCAACGTTGCGTGGCTGCACCAACACCATCCCGGGATGCCGGTCACCGATCTGTCCCCAGGCCTCCTGGTGTCCACGCCCGACCACCACGACCGTGCGTGCAGGACTCGTGACCCGCATCATGCGGTCGAGGGTATGTTGGAACATCGACCTCGTCCCGATGAACCGGCAATATTGTTTGGGGACCGTCCGGCCGAGCCAGCGCCTGATCGCCGGTTGCATCCGGACACCTTCTCCCCCTGCCAGCACGATCGACCAACGCCGTCCGCCCGGGTCCAACGATTCCCCCATGATATGACCTCCTTCCATCGAAAGAAAACGGTTCCTGTGACCATGAGGCCCTTCAGCAGCCGGTTTCCTGAACGATGTTGTTCTCACGCTTCACCGGCATCCCGATCAATCCGACCTGCTTTTCATCGAGGAAGGACAGCCACAATATCGCCCCCCATACCAAACATGTGATCCCTCCCAGCGCCAACAGCACCAGCATGACATCCCCCTTTCCGCCGGCCTCCCCGCAAGGGCGAGAGAGGTCCCTTACTCGGAGAGATCCAGCAGGGACACGCCCCAGAAGACCATGACTCCCATCGCGGCAATGACCAACAACAGCAGCAGCGTGACCGGCGCTATGGTTTTCAGTTTGTTCATCTCGTTCACCTTTCAAGATCTGTCCGAGACGGGATCCTCCTCGCCCCGCCCTGCCATGGGGACAATATAACCGCACAACATGAACCGACGATGAACGGGGCATGAAGAATTCTTCATGGAGAGGGGGCGGATCCAAGGGCCTCGGGCGAAGCAGGAGAAAGGGGCGCGGAACCTCAGCCCTGCGCCGCCGGCAATGTCAGGGTGAAGACCGAGCCCTTGCCGACCTCACTCTCCACGGAAATGGTCCCGTGATGGGCCTCCGCGATTTCCTTCACGATGGGAAGGCCGAGCCCGTGGCCGCCCGAATCCCTGGCGCGGGCGGGATCGGTCCGGTAGAAACGCTCGAACAGCAGCGGAAGGTGCTCCTGGGCGATGCCCTGCCCCGTGTCCCGCACGGCCACGCGCACGTCGCCCCGCAAACCGCCCAGATGCACCGTGACGGTACCGCCCGGATCGGTGTACCGCAAGGCATTGTCCAGGAGGTTGATGAACACCTGTTTCAAGCGCTCCGCGTCGCCGAGCACCGGACCAACCGGCTCCTGCTCCAGCACGAGCCGGATGCGCCGATCCTCCGCCACCGGTGTCAGGTCGTCGATCAGTTCTCGCAACAGCGGCTCCAGCGCGAGCGGCACCAATTCCACCGGCGGCCGATCGCCGGCGAAGCGGGCCAGGGTCAAGAGCGATCTTGTCAGCACGATCAGGCGCTGCACCTGCTCCAGGTTGGAGACGAGCACCTCCCGATATTCTTCGACCGATCGCGAACGTTGCAACGCCACCTCCAGATTCCCCTGCATCACGGTCAACGGCGTCTTCATCTCATGGGCGGCATAGTCCGTGAATCGCCGTTGGCTCTCGGCAGCCTTCTGTAACCGATCGAGCATCCCGTTGAACGCCTGGGCCAGCCGTTCGAATTCTTCGAACGGCGCATTCAGGTTGACCCGGGAACGCAGGGCGGATTCGGAAATACTCTCGGCGGTGCGGCTCAAGACTTCGACCGGATCGAGCACCTTGCGGGCCAGCCATCCGCTGCCGAACCAGGAGGCGGTCAGGACCGCCACGGACCCCAGCATGAGCAGGCCCATGAGGCTTCGATGGGTTCTCCGGAAAAATACCAGAGACTCTTCGGCTTGCAGCAGATACCGCACCTCGTCCTGCTGCCGGATCGGGACGAAGACTTGACGAACCGGCGCCCCGGACGAGGTCTCGATCGTCTCATAGACCACCTCTCCGTTCTTGCCCCGTTCCAACAGGGCCGCATCCACCGACGGCCTCGGCACCACCGCGCTGCCTTCCCACACGACCGTCCCGTCAAGCGCCAGAATATGGACCGAATGCGAGACCTCCCGCAATTCCTTCATCCGTTCGTCGGTCACCTGTGCGCCGCGCGGCACGACGATCTCGTGGTCCGGCCGCTTCAACAACTCAGGCCGTTGCTCGATCAGTTCGGCCAGGGTGTCCGCGAACCCGAACAGGCGACCGTCCACATACTGCTGCAACAGACTGTGGAATCCGGTGTAGACGAGCATATTGAAGACGGCGAGCAGCGCGGCGATGAGCGCCACCGTGTAGAGGCGGAACTGGGTGCGGAAGCTGCTCACTCGCCCGTCTCCAGCTTGTAGCCCACGCCGCGCACAGTGGCGATCAACGGCGAGGTGAAGTCCCGGTCGATCTTGACCCGCAACGAGCGGATATACACGTCCACGACATTCGTCATCGGGTCGTAGTTGAGGCCCCACACCCGTTCCAGAATCGCGGTCCTGGTCAGGACGATGTCGCGGTTCCTCAACAGATATTCCAGCAGGGCGAATTCCTTGCTGGTCAGGACGATCTCCTTTCCGCCTCGCCACACCCGGCGCGACGCGGGGTCCATCTCCAGGTCCTTCGCCTTCAGGCGGCTGCCGGCATGTGGCCCGCCTCGCCGGAGCAGGGCCCGGACCCGCGCCACCAATTCCGTGAACGCGAAGGGTTTCGTCAAATAGTCGTCCGCGCCGGCATCCAGACCGGCCACCTTGTCCTCCACCGCGTCGCGGGCGGTCAAGAGGAGGATCGGCGTGCGTTTGCCCTTCTCCCGGAGGCGGCGGCACAGCGTCAGGCCGTCCAGTTTTGGCAACATCACATCCACGACCAACAGGTCGAAATTGTCGTCCGTGGCGAGGATCAGCCCCGTCTCGCCGTCGGCCGCCGTCTCGACCGTATGTTGCTCCTCTTCCAACCCCTTGCGGAGAAACTGCGCCAGATCGGCGTCGTCTTCGATGACTAGAATACGCATGGTGCTCCTCGCTTCGGTGACAACGGAGCGCGCCGGCACAATGCTCGTCGCAGTATGGGCGCGACTCGCTGTCGTTCAATCAGCGTTCCATCGGATGGAGCGATCATAACAAGGCTCATCGGCCTTTTCTCTCTGCATGAAGGCTTCTTCATGGAGGTTTCATCCGCGCTTCATATTCGCCTGATATCAAGAGGGTGAGCCGCTCGGCCGCCATGGCAGAAAAGGAGGTGACAGCCCATGTTGCTGATGCCGTTTCTCCATCCCGCGCTGCTGGTGCTCACGGTGATGCTGCTGGTCACAGGCTTCGCGGTCCTGAAACTGACCGCAGAAGAATTCCTCGGTTGACGGCTGATGCCGCTTGCGAGGGGCTCGGAAGCCATGATCGCCCCTCGCGGACCATGCAGAGCCTGCCCCGACAGCGAACAGGATCACACCAACTGGACCAGCCCCCACAGCAGAAAGAGGCCGTAGACCGTACCGAAGAACCAGGGGAAACTGACGGCTCGATGCGCCCACCATTGCCGGTGTTGCCGGAACGCCCAGGAGGGCTCGAAGACAGACGGCTCATTGGCCTCATCCACGATCGCTTCACGATGTTCGCGCAGTCGATAGAGACTGCTCACCGGCTTTCGCTCCCGCCAATCCGGCAGGGCTTCGATTCCTCGGAGTTGCCACTCCCACAGGGCATTTTGCCCTGAGAACCGACCCAACACGATCGCCATCTGGACACTCATGAGAATCCCGATCACGCTCAACAGCACGATGACGATGGTAAAGGGAAGGGCCTGTGATTCCCGCGATACCAACAACCCGATCACGGCGACGAAGATCGAATTGGCCGTCAGATAATCCGATAACATCGTGTGGTAGTCCCGGACGCCGGAGGTCCAGAGCGTCAGCAGGTGATTATAGTCGGACTGCATGGTATCGCGGCCCCGCTCCTGTTCCATCCAGCTAGACTCCATGACCGGGCTGTCCATTCAACCGATAGGCATTGCGAAGATATTGTCCCACCATGCGTTGCGTATTGAAAAACGCGCCGTTGATCGCGATGGCATGTTTCATGATTTCCATGAACCCTTCCCGATTCCCATAAAAACAGGGCAGCACGTGATGCTCGAGTTTGTCGTAGAGCGCCGCTGCATGGCAGGTATCCATGTCCGATGCGGGCGTGAGACAGGTCTCGACCTTCTCGCCGATCGACCAGCCTGTGACTCCCTCGATGTGCCCCTCGACCCACCAGCCGTCCAACACGCTCAAACTGGGCACACCGTTGACGGCGGCCTTCATGCCGCTGGTGCCGGAGGCTTCCATGGGCGGCAGCGGCGTGTTCAGCCAGATATCCACCCCGGCACAGAGCAGGCGGGCCAGCGTCATGTCGTAATTGGCGAGGTACGCCACGGGCAACAGCCCGCGCATGTCGTGAATGCGATGGATCATGTCCTTGCCGGCCTGGTCCTGCGGATGCGCCTTGCCGGCAAACACGAATTGAATCGGTCCCACCTCCTTGGCCAACCGCTGCAGCCGCTCGACATCGTGGAAAACCAGCGTTCCCCGTTTGTACGCGGTCGCGCGGCGAGCGAAGCCGATGGTGAGGACATCGTGATCGAACCCCGCGTTGGTCTCCCGATTCACGGCATCCACCAACGCCAGCTTGGCCTCCCGATGGGCGGCCCAGATTTCCCGGCCGGGAATGCTGATGGCGTAACGGAGCGACAGTTGGTCGTACCGCCAATCCGGCAGGCGGCGGTCATACAGGTTCTGAAACGAGGGCGCGGCCCAGGAGACGGCATGTACGCCGTTCGTAATGGAATGGATCGGATAGCCCGGGTACAGGGAATGGGACACCTCTCCATGTCGCATGGCCACCCCGTTCACATAACGCGAGCCCCGCAGGGCCAACAGGGTCATGTTCAACCCCTCTTGATGTTGACAGGCTCGCACCAGGTCGCATCGCCGGCTCCCCAGGACCCGATGGGCAAGGTCCGCCGGAAACTGGTCATGTCCTGCCGGCACTGGGGTATGGGTCGTGAACACACATTGCTCCCGCACTTTCGCGATCACCTCCGGCGGCACCTCTCCGTTCTGCAGTCGCGCCCCCATGGCGTCTTCGATCAAGGCCAGGACCAGCAGCGCCGCATGCCCCTCGTTGAGGTGATAGCGAAAGATGTCCCCGTACCCCAAGGCGCGCAAGATCGCGAACCCGCCGAACCCCAGCACCGTTTCCTGACACAAACGATAATGAGCATCGCCGCCGTAGAGGGAATCGGTGATGGTCCGATCCCATGGGCTGTTGCCGGCCAGATCCGTGTCGAGCAAATAGACCGGGACCGTATGGCCGGACATCCCTATGACGTGGTACCGCCAGGCGCGAACCGACACCCTTCGTCCGTCGATCTCGACGGAGACCTGCGGATCCAAGGGCTCGGCGAAGTCATCGATCGACCAGGCGACAGGTTCTTCCGACTGCCGACCCTTTTGATCGAGCCGTTGATAGAAATAGCCGCGCCGGTGCAGGAGCGTGACGCCGACCATCGGCACCTCCAGATCGGCGGCGGAACGCAACGTGTCGCCTGCCAGAACCCCAAGCCCTCCTGCATAGGTCGGCATCAGGGGATCCAGGCCGATTTCCATCGAGAAGTACGCCACCCGCGCGGGCGGTTTCACCGGCGGCTCATCCATGACGACCCCTTCAGATAAAACGGCCCCGTACCCACTCGCCCAGATAATGCGTGATCGCCACGACGCAGAGGCCGATCACGACATGTTCGCCGATGACCTTCCAGGGAGGGACCCGTTGCGCTCGTGCCAGGACATAACTCAACCCCGACAACAGCAACAGACCCCAGCCCAGGCTGGCGACCATCGCCAGATCCAGCGGCATGAACAGCACCGGGATCGCGAAGGTTCCGGCGATCACGAACTTGGCCAGGAACGTCGCCATGGTCGACTCCCAAATTTCAACGGCGTTCCCATGGTTTTTGGACTCTTCCGCGACGTGGATGCCCAACGCATCGGACATGGCATCGGCGACGGCGATGGTGAGGATCCCGCCCAGGACCGCGGGACGCGAATGGGTCCCGGCATGGAGCCCCACCATCAACCCCAGCGTGGTAATCACGCCGGAGGTGAGGCCGAAGCTGAGACCGATCTTCAGGGACGTGCGCATCGTCGATCCGGGCGATCAGCAATCCCCTTTTTCCGTTCCGCGCAGACAGGAGGTGATCCAACCCTCCATCGCCTGCAGTACCTTGGCCGTCGCGCGATTCGCCGCCAGCACACCCCCATAGGCATCGTCGCTCGGGGCCGGCTCGAGTGCTTCGAAACTCCGGGCGCCCATCACATGCTGTTCCTTCATCTCCACCAACTGCGCGCGCAGCAGGACGCGGGTGCGACTGGGTCGCTGCAAAAACTCTTGCTGCAGGACCAGGCCGGAGGTGTCCAGCCGGTAATCGCCCTTGACCGCCGTCGGCATCGGCACCACCGCGTGCCAGAGCCCCGTGCTTTCCAGCGACCGGACCAGCAGGGGCACCAACATGCGGGCCGGAGCATCGGCCCATTGGTTGCTCGCATAGTAGTTCACTTCGTACGGCCGCTGCAGATAGGCCATGCGCGGCTGATCGAATCCCGCTTCCGCCTGCGGCAGGCCGACGAGCAAGACTCCATGGACCGCCGGCTGCGCGGCGCGGGCGACCGTGTCCCAGGCAGATTCGTCGAGCGTCAGCAAATAGGTATGGACCGGGCCTTCGGTCGAACGGGGCAGGACACAGGCCGCGACCATGCAGGACAGCAGCAGGGATCCCACCCATCTCATCGCATGACGGTTCGCCACGGCGCTCCCTTCATTTCATTCACCCGGTCCCTTCGGCTGGGCGGAACGCCCGAGGACCAGGACATTGGGCTGTCGTTCGATCTGCTGCGCCACGCGATTCAACGTGGCGGTGAGTTGTCGCAGCTCGGCGATGAGCAGGCCGGTGTCGGCCAGGGTCTGGCGTGAGAAGCGTTCGATAGAGGGCTTGCCGGCCTCGATCACGTCCCCGACGGACCGGCTCGTTTTCGTCAACTCTTCGGTCATCTGCTGCAGCCCTACCGCGCTCTTGTTGACACGTTCCAGCAACAGCGGCAACTGTTTGCCGAGCTGCTCCGTCAGACGCGCCGCCTGCTCTGCCGCCTGCGCCGCGCTCTGCACCCCGCGATCGACCTGGCCGCTGCGGGCCGCGAGGGTCCTTGTGATCTCCGACAGATCCTTGAGCATCTGCCTGAGGGCCTTGCGATTCTCCTCGTCCAGCGCCGAGGAAGCATTCTGGGCCAGACCGTTCAGATTTGTCACCAGATTCGCCAGGCCCTGCTCCGACAGCAATTGCGAGAGGGCTCCGTCCAGCCGACCGAACAGCGAGGGGGCGCTCTTGATGACCGGATAGGCTTGCCCGGCGCCCGCCGTCAAGGGAGGCGCATCCCGGCTCCCGCCCGTCAGGTTGAGCGTCACCAGCCCCGTGAGCCCCTGCGTCACCAACACGGCCTGCGTATCGATCTTGACCGGCGTCCCTCCGGCGATGTCCAGCGTCACCCGCACCTCTTCTGAGTTCTCAGGGTTCAAGACGACCTCTTTCACTCGCCCGACATCCACCCCCCGATACTTGACGGTCGAATCGACGCTGAGCCCGGAGACGGATTCCCGGGTATAGACATAATACCGATCGTAGACCCCGCGATAATCCGTCTTGCCCAGCCACAGAATGATGCCCAGCACCGTCGCGCCCAGCAGCAGGACGAACGCGCCGACCACGACATAGTTGACCTTCGGTTCCATCAGTCACCTCTCAGTCCTGGTGCATGACCGATCCGGCATATTGCAATCGCGCCGCGCGCCCGCGCGGGCCGTGGAAATAGTCGTGAACGAGGGGATCGTCGGAATGGGCCAGTTCTTCCATCGTTCCCAGTCCGACGACGCGACCGTTCCCCAATACCGCCACCCGATCGGCCAGCCGCCACAAGGTGTCCAAGTCGTGCGTCACCATCACCACCGTAAAACCGAGCAGCCGTTTCAGATTGAGCAACAGTTCGTCGAACCCGTCCGCGATGATCGGATCCAATCCGGCCGTCGGCTCGTCGAGAAACAACAGCTCCGGGTCCATGACGATGGCGCGGGCCAGCGCCGCGCGCTTCCTCATGCCGCCGCTGAGTTCGCTCGGGTACTTGCCAGCACTGTCCTGCGGCAGGCCGACCAGCGCGATCTTCAACGCCACGATGTCTCGAATGACCTCGGCGTTCAAGCGCGTATGCTCGCGGAGAGGAACCGCCACGTTCTCCGCCAACGTCATGGAACTGAACAGCGCACCTTGCTGGAACATCACCCCGAAACGGCGATGCAGGGGACGTCCGTCGGATTCCTGAAGCTCGCGACTGTCCGTCCCGAACAGACGGATGACCCCATCCGTCGGCGTGAGCAACCCGATGATCTCACGCAGCAACGTGGTCTTCCCGCAGCCGTTGCCGCCGGCAATGGCGAACACTTCGCCGCGCACGACCATGAGGCTCACATCTTCGTGCACGACCGCCCGGCCGAATCGCGTCGAGACATGGCTAACTTCGATGACGGGACTATCGGCCTGCTCTTCGCTCATAGATCCCACCAGTTCAACAGGATGCTGCAGATCGCGTCGAAAATGATCACGAGAAAGATGCTCTGCACGACGCTGATCGTCGTATGCCGCCCCACGTCGTCCACGCCGCCCCGAATCTGAAACCCCTGGTAACAGCCGACCAGCGCAATGATGACGGCGAAGAAGGGCGCCTTGCCGATCCCGATGAGAAAATGCCGCAGCGCGACGGCCTCCTCGAACCGCGCCAGAAACGCCGTGAAGCTCACGTTCAGTTGATTCGACGCGATCAACATGCCCCCGAACACGCCCAGGACATCGGCATAGACGGTCAGGAGCGGCAGCGTCACGACCAGGGCCAGCACCCTCGGCAACACCAACAACTCGATCGGCGACAGGCCGAGCGTTTTCAATGCATCCAGCTCTTCGGTCACCTTCATCGTGCCGATCTGTGCGGCATAGGCCGAGCCAGACCGTCCGGCGATCAGAATCGCCGCAATCAGCGGGGCGATTTCGCGCAGCAGGGAAATGCCCACCAGGTCCACGATGAAAATGTTGGTGCCGAACTTGCGCAGTTGTTCGGCGCCCTGATACGCGATCACCACCCCGATCAGAAATGTCAGGAGGCCGGTGATCGGCAAGGCGTTGACGCCGTCGAGCCGGAGACTGTGCAGGCTGGTGCGCCAGCGCATCCTGGCCGGCGCCGTGAACAGGCGAAACAGGGCGACGGCACTCTCACCCATGAACGCCAAGCCGCGAACGACCTGGACGCGCAGGTTGCAGATCGACGCATCGAGCCGTTCGATCTCGTTCGGCCGCGGCGCCGCATCCGCCGCGATGGCGTTCCAGTTGGCCGTCACCAGGTTCATGAGCTGTTCGTACTCCGACCGCAGGCCTTCGATCGTGACCTCGCACCCCTGCCCTCTGGCCTCCGTCAACGCACGATACAAGACGACCGCTCCGCCCGTATCGAACGCCTCGATCCCGCTCGTATCGAACCGCAACGAACCGTTGCGGGGCCAGGCCATGGTCTTGAGGACCCGTTCCGCCTGCGCCACACCCAGCAGGGTCCAGGCCCCCAGGCAACGCAGCGTCCTGCCCTCCACCAGGCTCACGGCGGCCTGCCGGGTTCCATCATCCATGATCCACCCTGCGGCTCATCGTCCGCGGCGCCTCCGCTTCTGAGGCCGGATCGAGCCGAGCCCTGGAGACAATGTCACCACCGGTCCACAGCACCTTACACCTGGTTCTGTTCCCGCAAGGCCGCAATGAGTTCCCGCTTGGTCATCAGCAACGCGCCCAGCCCGAATAGGATCGTCAACAACGTCAGCAATCCCCCGACGATCGGGATGAGCGAGAGCAGCGTATAGAGCACCAACCCTGCCGTGAAGGGGCCTGCGAGCGACGACGAGTCGGGCTGTCGGCGGAACAGGAACTGTCCGAGGCAGGTGACGGCATAGATCCTCGCCAGATACACGGTCGCCACGTACAACGCGAGCAGGACGACCCCGATCGGCAACGCGAACAGCGTCACGAGGAAACTGACTGCGACGATGGGAACGACCACCAACGCAACCGTCCCCCAACCGAGCGACAGGCCGGGCCGTTCACGCATCATCGCCGTGACGCGACCGGTGAAGACCGGATAGACCCGCAGCAGCACCAACCCCAGGATCAAGGTGGAGAAAAAATTGACGACCGCGGCCATCACTCGGACCCCGACGATCCCCCGTCGGGCCCTTTCAAGGTTCCATCCCTCCGGCAGCGGGCGATGCGTCACCCCTCCACGGACCGTCGCCCCCTCATCGATCGAAGGAGCCTCCTCGCTCCAATATCGGAGCTTTCCTCCGATCATCGCCTTGGAGGTGAGCCGTACCGACTCAGCCGCCACGGCTACGTCCCGTCCGATCTCATTCGCCACCGTCACGGTCCAAGCACCGAGCCTCGCATCCCGCCCGACATGTCCTGCCAGTTGCACGTGGCCGCCGCCCGCCAGAAGGTTCTCGTGCACCTGTGCGGAGTCCGTCAGTTGGATATCGCCGCCTCCGACCGTCGCGTTCCTGCCGATGGTCCCGCTGATCGTGACCTGCCCGCCCGCGAGGCGCGCGTCCTGAGAGACCGTGCCGGACAGGGTGATTGTTCCCCCGCTCGCAATCAGGTCTCCATTGACGGTGCCGTCCACCAAGACGGTGCCGCCTGCGGCATAGACGTCGCCGTTCACGGTCCCGGAGATTTCCACATGGCGGCCGAAGGCGAAGTAATCGCCCTGTACGACCTGTCCGGCACGCAAGACGGCCCGCTCGCGCAACGGCGTTCGTTGAGAAGGCTCGTCGGCAACCGCGAAGCTTGAGAATGCGCACCACCCCATGGACATGAAAAGTATGAATGGAGCCACAATCCTTGCCTCCCTTCTCTGCCGGTCTTCGGTTGAACTAGGGAAATCGTAGACCATATCGACTTCTTTTCCCACCCCATCCCATTGCACGTCCCAGCGCCGGAATCGGCTCCGGAACATCTTGGTCCCTTTCCATCCGCAATTCCAACCGCCGGCGCCGCCGTCTGTTTCCGTTCCGATACCCATCGGCCCGACAATCGTGGCTCCCCTCACAACGCCAGGTACAACCCGAACCCGATGGTTTCGATTTTCTGCGCGAAAAACTGCCCATAGGGATTGAAGCCGTGATAGTAATTCACCAGGAAGCGGAAGCGGCGACTCGATCCCTGTCTCGACCACTCGACCCCGCCGACGACATTGGCATTGATCACCCAGTTCAACTCCTCGAATGACTTGAAATCCGCCCCGAGCACCGGCGTGACGAGCAACCCCGCCAGCGCCCGCCCAAGGATCGGCGATGGAACGGTGGGGCCGCGCAACTCGACTCCACACTGCGCGCGATTCCGGTCCAGCGAGGCCGGTTCGCGATGGACCAAATACCCTCCGCCCGCGTACAACCTCACCCACCGGTAGTCGTAGGAAACCAGCGCTTCCAGTTCTTCAAAACTCAGATTCAACCGGTTGAACCCCGGCCGGCCCAGCAGGAACTCATCGCCGAGGTGACTGCTTTGGTGATAGAGACGGACTCTCGTCGACCAGCCCCCGGATCGCCAGGACAGGGGAACGCCCACGACATAGTCGGTGTTGATCAAATCGGAAGAGGGCGCATCCAGATTGAACTGGGAAAACACTCCCGCCAGAATGCCCACCTGCCAGCCGTTGCAGCCTTCCCGTCTCGTATAGAATCCGAAATTCTCGCCGAACCCGACCGACCCGATGTTGGCATGGGTGCCGTCGGTCCTCACCCGTGCCGCCTGCCAGCTGGCAAAAAATTGCGGCTGCTTGGGATCCGCCAGCAAGGGTCGGAACACATCGTCATGGGGGAACGGCTCCTCGTTGGCTCCTCCCTGACCCTGTTCATATCGGCAATCGACCACGCCTTGCCTCGCCGGCGGTTCCTCCGCGAGAACCGGCCCAGCGGTCG
The DNA here is from genome assembly GCA_030123565.1 of Nitrospira sp. Taxonomy (NCBI): domain Bacteria; kingdom Pseudomonadati; phylum Nitrospirota; class Nitrospiria; order Nitrospirales; family Nitrospiraceae; genus Nitrospira; species Nitrospira sp. Next base: position 3,383,573 of record CP126122.1, read on the forward strand.
AAACGATCACGGGCAGGAACCATACAAAGAATCGTCCCCGTCTCATGATTGAAGCAGCGTGAGCCATCCGTTTCACCGGAACTGTCGCCTGAACCGCCACATGCCGAAGCCGAACAACGAACCGCCGAGTACCGCCATGGACAGCACCGGCTCCCAGAGCATCTGAAGACCGGCACCTTTCAAGAGAATGCCGTGCGCCACTTCAATGAAATACCGGAGCGGTGAAATCGCCATCAGATAACGCACCCAATCAGGCATTGCCTCCAACGGCGTCATGATCCCGGACAACAACAGCATGGGTGCAACCACCAGCAGCGTCAACATCCCCACCTGAGCCTGATTTCTCGCGAGGGTCGCGGCAAACAGCCCCATCCCGGCGGTGGTCACGACGAACAAGGCCGTCAAGGTGAACAGCAACGCGAGGCTCCCCCGAACCGGCACGCCGAACAACGGCTGCATGACGCCGAACAACGCGACCGCCATGGCGCAGAGAATCACCAAGGTCATCGCCAGCACCTTGGGCAACATGATTTGTATCGGTGTCAACGGAGACACCAGAAGCTGTTCGACCGTGCCGCGCTCCTTTTCTCGCACCAATGCCGCCGCCGGCAGCAACATCGCAAAAATGGTAATCATGCGCAGAAGGTGTGCGATCGATTCAAACCACTCTTCATTCTGATCCTGGTTGTACCAGACACGGTGATCGCTCACGATCATCGGCAACACCTGCGACGTTCCTCTTGGCAGACCAGCCCGCGAGAAGGCCGTCTCCTGGCTGAACTGCCCCACGATGCGAGTCGCGTAACCGGCGGCGGACAGTCCCTGCGGTGAATTCGTCGTATCGACCAACAGCTGCAGGGCCACCGGCTCCCCCGTCGCCAACGCCTCATGGAAACGGGCCGGAATATCCAACACGACCATCGACCCTCCTCGATCCAGTCGATGAAACCCTTCGTCCGCCCTTGTCAGCTCGCCGTCGAACCGGAAATAGGGCGGATGAAATCGATGGATCAACTCGCGGGACGAGAGGCTGTGATCGCCGTCGTGCACCAGCAAGCCGGCATTTCGCAACTGCGTCTGCATGCCGCTTCCGGTGACATAGACGGAGAGCGTGAACGAGTACACGAGAAACCCCATGAGCGGGATGTCCCGAAACAGCTGCCACAACTCTTTGCGTGTCATGACGGCCAGCCGCCGCCACCAGACGACCGTTCGCCGCATCGCACCCGCGTCGATCGCCGTCATGAGCGTGGCCTCTTGCTGAACAACCGATAGCCGATCACCCCGAGAACCGCGGCATAGAGGCCGAGCGCCAGAACATCCGTCCACAGCACCATGGGACCGACATTTTTCAGAAATGTGCCGCGGACAATGTTCGTATAGTACATCCCCGGGAACAGATGCGCTTGGAACTGCGCGGACCGGTTCAAGGACGACACAGGCACGATCAGGCCGGAAAACAGGATCGTGGGCACGGTGGCGACCACCACCGCGATGATCAGCGCGGCCTGCTGCGTATTGACCAGCAAGGACACGATCAAGCCGATGCCGGTGCTGGTCAGGACAAACAGAAACGAGGCCGCCAGAAAAAACAGCAGGCTCCCCTTGAAAGGCACGGCAAACAGCGAGACCGCAATCAGCCACAGCAGGACGATATTGCTCGCCGAGATCATCACATAGGGGGTGAGCTTGCCGACCAGAAATTCCAGCCGACTGACCGTGGCGCTATAGATGTTGTAGATCGAGCCGGTTTCTTTTTCCCGAACCACACCGAGCGCGGTCAACAGGGGAGACGACACCATCAGCGCGAACATGACGAGTGCGGGCACCGTCGACCAGGCACTGCGGACTTCCTCGTTATACAAGTACCGCACATCGAGCGTGATCCGCCGGCTCAGCCGTTGCGCCTCCTGCCGGGAGATGCCTCGGCTCCGCGCCAGATGGTCCACCAACAGATCCTCGTTGACGGCGCTGTTGATGGCGATGATGTAGCCCTTGATGATATCGGCACGGAGCGGGAACACGCCGTCGATGAGGGTTTGGACATCCACCGACCGTCCCGCCTGCAACCGCTCCTGGAACTGTTCCGGCACGATGATGACGGCTCGCGCCTTGCCGCGCAACAGCCAATCGTCCGCCTCAGCCTCACTCGACAGTGAACCCTGGACGCTGAAATAGCGTGACTGCAGAAAGCGATAGACATAGTCCCGGCTGAGTTCGCTGTGATCCCGATCCAGCACCGCGAAGGGAATGTTCTCCACGTCCAGCACCAGCCCATATCCGAACACCACCATCCAGAGCGCCGGCATCAAGAACGCCAGCAACAGAAACAGCCGGTCGCGCGTCACCTCACGCCACTCCTTCGAGGCCACGGCGGCAATCCGTTTGAGATTCATCGGGGCAAGACTCCTGCGCCGAATCGATAGACCAGATCTCCACCGAAATAACTCGCTGCCAGCAGCAGCACCGAACGCATGGTTCCTCCTTGGCAGGGTGAAACAACGGCCTCATTTTTTCACCAGACAGTCAGTGCACCGCCGCCGCTTGCTCCTTCCGCTCCAACGCCGTCACGCGATAGACAAACACGTCTTCCAGACTCAGCGGACGTTTCGCCACGCTGAACACCTGAATGCCGCCCTGCGCCAACCGATCTCGCAGCCTGGCTTCGTCTCCGGATGGGTCCTGCGAGAGCAGGTGCAGCCTGGTCCCGAATAACGAGAGTCCCTGGAAGCCATGCGGAGCCAACTGCGTAAGCGCCACGCCGGGCCGATCGGTCGCCACGTCGAGCAGGTGACCGGCTTCGCGTTCGACAGCGCTCTTCATCTCAGCCGGAGCGCCCTCCGCCACGATGCGGCCAGCATACATCAAGGCCAGGTGGTCGCAATGTTCCGCTTCGCTCATGTAATGCGTGGTGACCAGAATCGCCACCCCCTCTTCCCGCGACAAACGCGACAAGATATCCCAGAACCGACGGCGACCGATCGGGTCCACGCCCGATGTCGGCTCGTCCAGAAACAGCACGCGGGGCCGGTGAACCAATGCGCAACCTAGGGCAAGCCGCTGACGCACGCCCATCGGCAGGCGGCTCGTGAGGTCGGATTGGTAACCGGCCAACCCCGCCATGTGGATGATCCAGTTGGACCGTTCCACGGTTTCCCTGCGCCCCAGCCCATAAATCCCGGCGAAGAGCCGGATGTTCTCCACGACCGTCAGGTCCAAGTAGAGCGAGAAGGCCTGGGACATATACCCGATGCGCTCCTTGATCGTACCGCCGGCCGTGCGCATGTCCGCGCCTGCCACCCAGCCTTCGCCGCTCGTCGGCGGCAGGATCCCCGTCAGCATCTTGATCACCGTAGTCTTGCCCGCCCCATTGGCCCCGAGCAGACCGAAGATCCCCCCCTGCCGGACACGAAAACTGACACGGTCCACGGCGCGGAACGATCCGAAGTCTCGACTCAATTCCTTGGCTTCAATGGCGAGTCCATCATGCCGTGGGGCGTCGGGCGCGCCCCAGGACGATGCGACCACCTCGTTGGCCGCCCCCTCACGGAGCAGCAAGGCGACGAACACATCCTCTAATTCCGGCTCATCGACCCGCACCTCCTCCGGCTTGATGTCCAGGAGGCTCGCCTCGATCTGCTCGACCGCTGCCGCCGGCTCACGGTCCGGAGTGAACACATGAAGGAGCGGCCCCAAGGCCTCGACCTGGGCAAAATCTTTCTGCAGGCGACCCAACGCGTCGAGTTGCGGCTCGGCCTTGAGCGTCACCACCGATCCCGGCACCAGCGCCTGCACCTCCATCGGAGTGCCTGCTGCCAGGATCCGCCCATCAGACACACAAGACAGGCGATGAAACCGCGACGCTTCGTCCATGTAGGCCGTGGACACCAGCGCCGTCATGCCCTGCTCCTGGAGCAGTTCGGCCAGGATCGTCCAAAAATCACGCCGAGACACCGGGTCTACTCCCGTAGTGGGTTCATCCAGGATCGCCAATTCCGGTTCATGGATGAGCGTGCAGATCAGCCCAAGTTTCTGCTTCATACCCCCGGACAGGTGCCGCATAGGGCGACTGCGGAATGGGTCAAGCCGCGTCATCGCCAGCAGACGCTGTTTGCGTTCGACCAGTGCGTCCTCCGGCACCAGCCGCAGCCGCGCAAAGAAGTCGATATTTTCTTCAACCGACAAATCAGGATACAGATTCAGCCCCAACCCTTGCGGGAGAAACCCGATCCGCTGTTTGACCTGCTCCGCTGCCCGCTCCGAATCAACCGTGAGGCCGAACACCTCCACCGTGCCTTCGTCATACGTCAAGACTCCGGCTATGGCCTTCATCAGGCTGCTCTTGCCGGCGCCGTCGGGACCGATCAAGCCGTAGATCTCGCTCCGGTGAATTTCCAGATCGACGCCTTGCACCGCGACGTGCCGGTTGTAGCGCTTCACGAATTGCGACAGGCGAACGATCGGCGCGTCTTGACTCATGGCCCTTTGATTCCCCCGGCTATCGGCATTCAGCCGTCAGCTTTCAGCCTTTCGGATTGGCCGAGGGCTGAGAGATGAAGGCTTGCCTGCTTCTCAACGCGGTTTCGCCCATACCACGTCTTCTCTCCAGCGAATGACAGCATCGGCCGGCAGGCCCGGCGTCAAACGATGATCGGGATTCGCCGTCAAGTACAGTTTTACCGCATAGATGAGTTTCACCCGCTCATCCGGCGTCTGCACTTCCTTGGGCGTGAACTCAGCCTTCGAGGCGATATAACGAACGACGGCATCAAAGGGCTGGTCGGGGAATACATCGGTATAGATGCGAGCGGGGAGATTCAATCGGACCTTGCCGATCTGCACTTCCGGCACATAAACCTTGAGATAAAGGCGGTCAAGATCAACCAATTCCAGCAGCGGGGCCCCGGCGGAAACGACCTCACCCACATCGACCATTCGTGTAGTGACGGTGCCGCTTGTAGGAGCCGTAATCGTCAAATCCTTCATGGTGCTTTCGGCTTCATCGAGGGCCGCATAGGCTTGGTCCCGCTGGCGCTCCAAGGCCGTCACTTCCGCTGCTTTGGCCTGAATCCGCTTCCATCCCAGTTCGGCCTGGGCCAGTTCCTTCGTGGCTTGCGTCAAGGCCGAACGGGCGGAGGCAATGTCCTTCCGCGCGACCTCCCACCGCATCACCGCTTGATCCCGTTGTTGGATCGACGCTTCATCTTTCGCCGCCAAATCCCGGAAACGTTGCGCATCGCTGCGCGCCTCCCGTTCCACCGACAACGCCTTGTCCACTGTGTCCTTGGCCTTGGCCACCTGCGCATCGGCTCGCTCGATCGCCAGCGGCACGTCGAGGTTGAGGATGGCGAGATCCATATGTGCGGCCTGCACCTGCGCTTCTTGCGCTTCGGCCGCGTGCCTCGCCTGATCGACTCGGGCGCTCGCCTGCTGATCATCCAACCGGATCAAGACTTGACCCACGGTCACCGTGGCGCCTTCCCGGACCGACAGTTCACGGATTCGCCCAGGGAACTTACTGGATACCGTGACCTGGTCACCTTCTATGCGGCCGTTGGCTTGAATCAGACCGTCGGGCAATCCGCCGCGCCGGACCCACCGATCCAGCACATAAAAGCCGGCGCCGGCCAGCGTCACGATCAGCAGCCCGAATATGAGACGTTGTCGCGAAAGTTGAACGGACATCCCTTCCCCTTCACCTCGCACGGCCGGAAAAATGCAAGGATGGAGCCCTGTCCTGTAGTGCTGCAGGGAGAGGCGATCTGCCACGCCTTCATGGAGAAAGTGGCGGGAGAAGAAGAGAACAGAGAGCAGCCAAAGGGGAGGACTGCGCCAGGGGAGCCAGTCTGATCTGTGGCAGAATGCAACAGACCCACTCAGGGAATTTTGGTCGCTACCTACGCGACAGGGTCGGACCCAAAAACACCGTCGTTTCTGCTCTCAGGTTATATCCAGCCGCAGGCCCTGCTCACGATCGATCCCGCAGGGACAGCAGGAGCAGGTGCTTGCGGCTCGGCTGCCGAAATTCGCGAATCCGCTCCGTCACGAGATCCGATCGGTTCTCCAGAGTGACCGCATGTTTTTCTTCAGTGATCACTCTGATCGTCCCGTTTCTGCGCACCGCTTCAACGACCGCCTCCTGGCTCGGCAGATCCGGCACCACCTGGTCCCGCTTGAAGTAATAGACGGCGTCCTCGTTCTTCGGCCATCCTGGGATATACATGAACATGGCCGGCTGAGTTTCCAAAGCCAGCGTTTTGATTTCCTCCACGGCCTTCCGCGGTGACGCGGCTTGATCGATCGCCGGGAACACATAATTCACCACTAACACAACATAGGCAACGGCCAGGGCTCCGACTGTGCCAAGCGCGAGGCGCAATCGTGATCTGACCACGGCATAGAGGAGCAGGCCGGCTAAAGAGACGATCATGACGATGAACGTCGGAGACACCACGGCAGACGCCACCAGCCACCGGCGACGAAGCGGTGCTTCGCCAAAGAACATTCCGGCGGCAAAGGTCACGGCCAACACACCAAGCAAGACTCTGAGCAGAGGAGCCATCGGGCCAGACCCTTCGGCTGAGGAAAACACCCGGTGATAGTAGTATCCGATCATCAACCCGATGCCGGGCACGATCGTCGTCAAATAGGGCTCCCGTTTGAGGGTGGCCAGGCTGAACGCAGTAAAGAGCCCCAGCACCCAGACGAGCAGCAGTAACTCAGTCGGATGAGACCGGAACGGTCGTTGTGCCCACAGCAAGAGGAGCGCCGACGGAAGCAGCGCGCACCAAGGGAAGAAGTCAGCCCACATCATGCCCAGATACCAATACAGAGGATGCCCATCCGTGGCCGCGCCGAAGCTACGAACCCATCCGGTATTCCAGACGGACTGGATCGCACTGCCGAGTCTGAAATGGTGCTGATACCCAGGGCCCAGCATCTGCGCATATCCGGCCATCATGGCAACGGCCAGCACCAACCCGGCCCAGAACAATCGATCCTTCAGCATCCGCGTATCACGCTGAATAACGGCATAGAGCGCCATAACGAGCAGAGGCAGGAAAAACCCATGCATCTCCTTCAGCATCGCACCGAGAGCCATGCTGACGAAGGCGAGGAGATACCAGCGTGAGCTCCGGCCCAGCAGTTGAACCTGAACCCACGCGAACAGGGCGAGTGTCACGAGAAAGGTCAACGTCGAATCGAACAACACGCGGCGCCCGTACCAGAGGAACACATGGCTGGTCGCCACGACGAGGGCCGCCCAGAATCCCGCCGTCGAGGACATCAGTCTGGTCGCCAGTACGTAGGTCAGCATGATGGTGCCGACCGCGGCGAGGGAGCCAGGCAGGCGCAGGGCGATCTCGTTGTCGCCCCAGATCGACGTCGAGAAATTGAGCAGCCAGAAGAAAAAGGGCGGCTTGTTGAAATAGGGCTCGCCTTGATAGGTGAGGTCGAAGAATTCTTTCCTGCGACCCATCTCGCCCGCAATGCCGGCGTACAGGCCTTCGCTGCCTTCCAACAATGAAAAAGAAAGGTTGGTGAAAAACGCCCACACGCACACCAGTGCCAACAACAGCAGCTCACTAAGCCGGCGCTTGGCGGGGTCTTCCCACAAGGCGGTCCAGGCGGATCTCCACTCGCTCGGCATCGGTTCCATTTCCAATCGTGACGGACGTACGTTCATGTCTGCCATTTACGGTCCTTGTCGGTCACGCTTCACGTCGACCGGTTAAAACACCTTCTCCAATTCTCCCTTCGCCCGTGCCAGATTGATCCGGGACGCGTTGAACCGGAACAGGGCCTCGATGACGTTATCCCTGGCCCGCGCCACCGACGTTTGGGCGTTCGTCACCTCGATGTTCGTCGTCAACCCCGCCGCAAACCGATCGCGCGCGAAGGCCAGTTCCTTGAGCGCCAGATCGAATCCCTTCTGCGACACGCCCACCTGCTGCGTGGAGGATTCCAGCGTGAGCAAGGCATTGCGCACCTCCAACGACACCTGATCCGACACGTCTTTCATGCGGATCGCTTCTTGACGGACCTTGCTGCGCGTTTCGGAAATACGCCCCTCCCGTTGCCCTCCGTCGAAGATCGGTACCGAGAGGGTGATCCCCAGGGTACGTGTCGCCGGCGTTTCGTCCGGCCTGATCCCGATCCACCCATAGTCGCCGTTGAGCGCCAACGAAGGTACCCTCTCGCTGGCGACCGAACTATGAGACAGCGACGCCAGCCGCTGGCGATTGGCCTGGGCTTTCAACTCGGTCCGATTTTCCTGCGCGACGGCGAGCGCCTGCTCCGGTTTCTCATGGACCACCTCGACGAAGGTGAGGGTATCCGTCAAGACCATGCGCACATCGAAATCGATGCCCAACGCCCGAATCAAATTCAGCCGCGCGCTCTCCTGATCGTTCTGCGACACGAGCAATCGCTGGCGGGTATTTTCCAGCTGCACCTCCTCGCGCGTCACGTCGAGGCCGGTCGCGACCCCGGCAGCCTTGCGATCCTGCGCCAGCTTGAGCAATTGCTGGCTCAGCTCCATGTCCGCCCGCCTCGCCTTGACGGCTTCATCGGCCCGCAAGGTCTCCATATATAACAAACCCACGGTCGCCATCACATCACGTTTCGCCACTTCGGCCTCCAAAGTCGCCACCTCCACGCCGGTCTTGGCGGCCCGCCAGCGTTGAATCAGACTGAGGCTGAAGAGGTTCTGCACGAGACTCGCCCTTGCGTCATAGACTTCGAAGGGGTCCGTGACGCTGCGGGAAAGGCCCAGACCGGACAAGCGATCCGGCGGAAGACCAAAAGCAGCGAGGTTGACGGTCTGGCTGCGACCGTTCAAGTAGCCCGACACGTTGGGCAGCATCGCACCAAGGCTGGTGTTGGCGGCGGATTGGGCCGCAGCGATGCGCTCCTTCAACAGACGCACATTGACGTTGTTGTCGATGGAGGCCTGAATCGCCTCGTGCAGACTCAAGCGTAACTCAGGAATCCCCGACGACTCTGCTGCCGACCCAGGTAACGGCTGCATCAGGTTCACAACCGAAAGGGCCGGCACCACACACAGTATTCGCCATAAGCGCCTCACATCGTCCTCCTTCCTGTATGGAACAGCAGGCGGTCTGCGCGCCGCCAGCCTGTCGTTCGTCGGCTCGATGAATCATTCCGGCACAATCGTCCCTCTTTCACGGAGGTGCAAGGATGAAACCCTACCGGTGCCATGCCATTGGAGTCCGCCCTCTCCTCAACAGCACCGGCGCTCAGCCATCGAATCAGGAACATTGAGGGTTCTCCGACGTGGAGGTCTGCTACAGGAACAATCAAGGGATCTGTGGCAGAAGGCAACAGACCGGTGGGCGGGTCGAATGACGGTCAACTGAGCTGGTCGCCTACGACGGATCGTGGCAATTCCGTTTGTTCTGCGTCCGGAATGGTATGGGCAACTGTATTCCGACGATCGCCGATCCACAGGTAGTAGAGCACCGGAATGACGACCAGCGTGAGGACCGTCGAGACGCCGACCCCGAACAACAGGGAGACGGCCAAGCCCTGAAAGATCGGATCGAGGATGATGACGAAGGCGCCGACCATCAGCGCCGCCGCGGTCAACAGAATGGGCCTGGTCCTGATCGCGCCCGCCCGGATCACCGCCTCAAGTAGCGGAACCCCTTCGGTCTCCTGGTGCTGGATGAAATCGACGAGGAGAATCGAATTCCGCACGATGATGCCCGCCAGTGCGATGAACCCGATCATCGAGGTGGCGGTGAAATAGGAACCGGTGAGCCAATGCCCCGGTAAAATCCCAATCAGCGTCAGTGGAATGGGCGCCATGATGACGACCGGTGTCAGGAAGGATTGGAATTGCGCCACGATCAACAGATAGATCAACAACAGCGCCGCCGCAAACGCGAGGCCCATGTCCCGAAACGTTTCATAAGTGATGTGCCACTCGCCGTCCCACTTCATTGCAAACCGCTGCTCCGACCAGGGCTGCATCGCATAGTGCTGCGCGAGCGCATAGCCCTCCGGCAAGACGAGCTGCTCCAGTTTCTTCCCGATGCCCATGACCCCGTACACCGGACTCTCGCCCCTGTCTGTTCCCCCGCCGCCGACATCCGCAACGACATAGACCACCGGCTTTTGATTCTTGTGGTAGATCGCTTTCTCCCGAACGGTCTGCTCCATCCTGATGAGTTCGGATAACGGCACCATGTGTCCGGCAACCGTTCGCAACGAGATTTCGCCGAGTTGTTCCAAACCGGTCCGTCCGGTGAGCGGAAGGCGCAGCATCACCTGGACCGGCCGCTTCTCCTTGGGGATGTGGACCAGGCCGACGTTGGCGCCCTCCAACGCCACTCGCAGGGTCTTGACGATTTCCTCCGATGGAATCCCGGCCAACGCCGCCTTCGCGCGATCGACGGTGAACACATACTTGACCTGCTCCGCTTCGAGATAGTCATCGACATCGACCACGCCGGCCGTCGTCTCGAACAGACGCCGCACGTCGCGCGCAATGGCTATCTGCCGGTCATAGTCCGGGCCGTAGATCTCCGCCACCAACACGGACTGCACGGGCGGACCGGGCGGCACCTCCACCACCTTCACGTTCGCCCCGTACTGTCGCCCGATCTCCTGCACCGCGGGGCGGATCCGTTGCGCGATGTCATGGCTTTGCGCCTGCCTGTGCTTTTTGGAGACCAAGTTGATCTGAATATCGGCCTCGTGCGGCTGGTCGCGCAGATAATAGTGTCGCACCAACCCGTTGAAGTTGAACGGCGAGGCAGTGCCGACATAGGCCTGATAGTCGCGCAGCTCCGGAATCGTTCGCACGTACTCGGTCAACATCTTCGTCACCCGAGCCGTTTCCTCCAGCGTCGTCCCCTCCGGCATGTCGATGACGAGTTGCAGTTCGCTCTTGTTGTCGAACGGCAACATCTTGACCACCACATCGCGTGTATAGAACAGAAACACCGAGCCGACCAGCAGCAGCGCAATGACGCAGAGAACGAGGGAGGCCATCAGGGGATGGGACAATACCGGAGCCAGCAAACGCTGGTACAGGCGATAGGTGCGACTCCCTTCCAACGAGTCGTGTTCGACGCCGGCCATGTGCACGCCCGGCCTGTAACAGACTTGGCAGAACCAGGGAATCACGATGAACGCGACCAGCAGGGAGACGAACATGGCGATCGACGCATTGACCGGGATCGGCCGCATGTAGGGCCCCATCAAACCGGACACGAAGGCCATCGGCAGGAGAGCGGCAATCACGGTCAATGTGGCAAGGATGGTTGGGTTGCCGACTTCGTCCACCGCAAACAACGACGCTTCGCGATGCGGTCGAAGCCGCAGCGTGAGATGCCGATAGGTATTCTCCACCAGCACGATCGCATCGTCCACGAGGATGCCGATGGAAAAGATCAACGCAAACAAGGTCACGCGGTTGATGCTGTAGCCGATGAGCATGGAGATGAACAGCGTGAGCGCGAGCGTCAGAGGAATCGCGATGGAGACCACGAAGGCCGGGCGGAGGCCCAGCGTGAGCCCCAGAAACACCACGACCGCCGCCACCGCGATTAAAAGATGCCAGAGCAGTTCATTGGCCTTCTCATCGGCGGTTTCCCCGTAATCGCGTGTGACGGTCACCTGCACATCCGCAGGAATCAGGGTTCCTTTCATCTCCTCGACTTTTCTGATCACGCCCCGGGCGATGGTGACGGCGTTGGTGCCGGCCTGCTTGGCGACGGCGACGGTCACGGCGGGAGATTCCTGCGTGAAGCGCTCCTCGTGAAGTGTCTCTCGCGATCCTTCCTGCGCTTCACGTTTCACGAGCGACGCACGACGGACGTCTTCCCCATGCCATACATAACTCGTCGCCTCGGTCGGTCCGTCGGTCACAGCCGCCACCTGGCGCAGGTAGACGGGGCGCTGGTCGTTCACGCCGACGACCAGTCCCTCGAGATCCTCCTTCGATCGGATGAACCGGCCCGTTTCGACGAGAAAACTCTCGTTGCGGCTTTCAAACCTGCCGGTCGGCAACGAGAGGTTTTCCCCCTGAATGACGCTCGCGACCCGCAACGGCGTCAGGCCGTAAGCCTTCAGGCGTGGCGGGTCGATCTGTACACGCAACTCGCGGCCACGACCTCCGACCACGAACCCTCCCGCAGTGCCGGTGACTTTCTTCGCATCTTCCAAGACCTGATCGCCCAGTTGCCGCAGCTGGAAATCCGTGTACCGTTCGCTCGACAGGGTCAGTGTGACGATCGGCACGTCGTTCACGTCGCGCGGCTTCACTTGAAAGGGTGAAGCGCCCGGCGGCAGCAGATCCTGGTTCGACATCAACTTGTCGTAGAGGTCCACCAAACTCTGCTCCATCGGCTCGCCGACATAAAAACGCACGATGATCAGAGCCCCGCCCGGGCGGGAGATCGAGTAGACATATTCCACGCTCCTGATCTCGGACAGTTTGCGTTCGATCGGTTTGGTGAGCTGCTCCTCGACCACCTTCGCGGAGGCACCGGGAAACGGCAGCCAGACATCGACCATGGGCACGACGATCTGCGGCTCTTCTTCGCGCGGGGTGAGCAGGACGGCGAACAGCCCCAACAGCAAGCAGGCGATGATGATGAGCGGGGTGAGTTTGCTGCCGACGAAGAGCGCGGCGAGGCGGCCGCTGAGACCGAGGCGAGAATTCGTCATTGGTCTACCCCACCTCACCTCCCCTTACAAAGGGGAGGAAGGAATGTATTTCGTGAAGCGTATCTCGCCACCAAAGCGATCAGCCGTCAGTCTACAGGGATCAGCCGGGGAATTTCTGAGAGCTGAATGCTGACTGCTGTCGGCTGATAACTATGGCCGGATGACGCTTGACGGGCCTTACCCGTTGTGCGGCAACGCCACCGCCGTCATGTCCTGCACGAGGGCGCCCTCTCTGCCCTTGGTACCGTCGACCATCACCCGCTCACCGACGTTCACCCCCGACAGAACTTCGACGCCCTGCTCCAAGGTGCGGCCGACTTTGACCCACCGTAGGCGCGCAATCTGGTCGCTTCCGACCACGAACAGGCCGGCCAGTTCCCCCCGCTCGATGAACGCCGACTTCGGCAGGAACAACGTGTGACTCATGCCCTTTTCAAGCCGGAGGCGCCCGAACATGCCGGACTTCAATCCAGCCGTTTTGGGAAGATCCACCTTCATGGTGAAGGTATGGGTTTGCGGGTCGCCGGCGGGAAGAATTTGCGAGACCGTCCCCTTGAAAGGGACGGACCCCAGCGCATCGATGACAATGGGAATCGACGCCCCGACCGACACGGCGCGAATATCACCCTCCGCGACGGTGGCTTCGAGGCGAAGCTGATCGGGATTCTCTATTCGAAGAAGCGGTTGGCCGGGAGAAGCCAATTCCCCCCTTTCGACCTTCTTCTCGGTAATGACGCCGTCGAACGGCGCTTTCACTATCGTATAACTCAACTGGGCCAGGACGGCCCTGCGACCGGCTTCGGCCACTCTGAAGGAACGCATGGCATTCTCCAACTCTTGCTTGGACACGGCGTCCTTGCGGTAGAGCTCCTTCATGCGCGTCAGGTGTGCGTCGGCATTGTCGAGTTCCGCGGTCACCCGGGCCAACTCCGCCCGCAGGTCCCGATTGTCGAGCACCAACAAGGTTTGACCTTTGCGCACTAGGCTTCCCTCGCGCACCAGGAGCTCGTCGATCGTTCCCTGGATACGGCTTGCCAGGGTCGCCTGGTAAATGGCCGCTACCTGTCCCGTCACCTCGACCGTGACCGGAACCTGGCTGGGCTTCACCTCGATCACCACGGCCTGGATAGCCGGCTGAACCGCCGTCGCCGGCGGGACCTCTCCAGGCCGGGACGGTTCCTGTCCCTGCCCACAGCCCGCCACCATAAGCAGGCTCAGCCCAATCCATCCGATCTTCGTCACATGCTCGTTATGCTGGAACACCCAACCTCCGCAACAAGGCCATCATCGGACACCAACCCGTAAAGGCAGACTGGATCAGATTCGCCTCCCCATTCCTTCACCCCGTATGAGCAGTCACGGGGGAAAAGGATTCAGCAGAGCAACCGAGGATCAGAACCGATATTGCCCCCCCAGGGATATGATGGTGTCCTGAAAATCCCTGAGGACGTTGGTCGAGGTGCGTTTGTCGTATTGGAACGCCAACATCACCGTCGCTGCCGTCGAAATGTGATAGCGCAGCTCCGCGATCCCCTGATGGGTGCCGTCGAATCGATCCACATGGGTATCGCCGGGGATCCCGCTGGTGAAGGTTTTCCGCCGGTGGATGTAGATGAGGCCGAGGTCGATCTGCTGATTCAGACGGAACTCCGTCCCGGCCGATACCAGGTGGAGGTAATAGGACACATCGTCCGCGAACTGAGGTTCCTGCCGGCCCTCCGCCAAGCCGCGCTCGTAGAGATAGGACAGCGTCACCGTCATCCAGTCCGTGGCACGATAATCGACGCGTGGGCCGACCGTCCAGAAGGTCGTATCCCGTTCGGCAAACGATTCGTTGTAGAGGCGGAGGCCATATCGGCCGATCAAGGCCGCCGTGACAGTTTCGTTTACACGCCGTTCGACCTCGACCCTCCAGGTATGGGAGCTGACCCGCTCTTCTTGAATCGAACCGGTCCCGGTGCGACGTTCGAAATTCGGGCCCAAGAACAGATTGGGGACATAGCGATAGCGCAGGAGGACCGACGTATCGGAATTGAACGACCATCGATCCTGGATACGATAATCGCCATGGTTAAATATGGGATTGTTCGTAAAGATCGCCCCCTGGGCCTTGACCGACAGTTCATTGTTCCCCCGGGAAGTGGGCGTGGAGTGGATGACTTCGAGCGCCGGTTCCCAAACCACATCCTGTGGTTTCTCGGTCGACACCACGGTCGGCTGCGAGGGGTCTTCCGTCAAACGGAGCCGGCGGGCGGAAGAAAACTGAAAGGCGTCGGTGGTGTAACTGGTCTTTTGTTCGGCGATGGCCGACCATTCGGCCTGGACTGGCCGGACTGCCCCCCACAGAATGCCGCTCGCAGCAACCAAGGCGACCGCTCGACGGGAGAGTACCAGAACGGGAGTCCCTTGCCGCATCATCCGTTGATATGGCGAGAAGGAATGTGCAAACGGCCCCTCATCCCGGGATTTTTTCCGATCGGGCGCAAAACAAACGCTCTCACCCCGGTCCCCCTTGAAGGTCCACCAGAACCAGCCCGCCAACAGGACTCAGCCTTGCAACCGAAGCAGTTTGGCCGGGTTGACGACGATCAAACTGACGCCGATCGTCATCGTGATGGATGCGGTGATCCGGCTCATGGCAGTCGGCGGCAGCCACGCCCCGAGCCTCACGCCCAGAAACATCCCTGCCACACTGCCCAGGAGCACGAAGCCCGTCAGCGGCCAATCGACCTGTCCGAATTGCAGATGCCCCACCACCAGTCCCATACCACCGACCTTCAGCCAACAGGTCCGCGGGAAACGGGTCGCACAACGTTCTTCCCGCTCGGTGTCAGCCGACCACGTCCGTTGCCGCATGACCAGGGTCCTGGTGAGCAAGAGGAGGAAGCCGAACAACAGCAACAGGACTTCGTCCCGCACCAGGCGGTGGCCGAAGGCGCCGCCCCAAGACCCGATCATGCCGGTCCAACTGAACGCCGCGGCGGCCTTGGTTTTGACCAATCCCCGCCGACCATATTCCCAGGCTCCCAACAGCGAGGAGGCCGCCACGATCATCAGGGACATCGCCGTCGCCTGTTGCACAGGGATGCCGGCGATATATACCATCATCGGCACTCCCAGAATCGCGCCGCCGGTCCCGGTCGCCCCGAGTTGCAAGCCGATCGGCACTCCTGCCGAGATGGAACGTACCGCCTGTTCGATCATACGGGACTTTTCTGAACGGTCGTCACGGAAAGCCTCGTTGGATTGGTTGGCGGCTCTTTCGTCGATCACGCGTCCAGTCTCACTGGACAACGATGAACCACTTAGACAACCGATCCACAGAAACGGGGAAATTATCCAATGACACTGCGCGCAGACCGGTAGTCATAATGGTTGTATTATCTTTGAGGAGGGTCCCATGTCGCTCCGTCGAATGTGGTCCGGTAGGGGTCTTTTTATCGGTCTCATCATCGGATTCGTCGCAGTCGAGTCCATCGTGGCGGCCAGCTTTCTCAGCCTGCTGCACTTCAAGACTTCCAACAATTCAGCCTTGCGGAGCCAACAGGTCTTGATCGAACTGGAGCGCATGATGGGTACCGTGACGGGAGCCGAGACCAGTCAGCGCGGATACATTATCACCGGGACCGATGACGATCTCGCCCCCTATCGCGGCGCGCTCGACACCCTCGAGACTCACATTCATCGTGTCGGCAACTTGACCAGACACAACCGCACCCAGCAGGACCTGGTGGCCTCTCTCGAAACACAGGTCACCCGGCGGGCGGATGAAATGAACCATGCCATCGTGGTAAGGCGCACGGAAGGGCTCCCCTTCGCCAAGTCAGCTGTGGTCGTCAATCGGAAGAACCGGACGATGGACCGGATTCACGAGATCGCCGGGCAGATTCGTGAAGAAGAAACACGAGCGTTGAAACACCACCGGGAAGACTCCGACGCCTGGGCCCTCACGTCCGGTTCCTTCGCAGTGGCCTTTTTCCTGCTCACCGCCGCCCTGTTTACGTTGTGCGGGATCGTGATGAAGATGGCCATGACCAGCCAGGCGCAAGCCGAACGTATCCTTCAAGCCCTCCCGCATCCCTCGCCGACCGCTGCGACAAGATCATTGTAGTCGAAGGCGGCGCGAAGCTCAAAAGGCCTCCGGCTTGACGAACGTCGTTTCACGAGCGAGGAGGACGGCCCCTTTGGTCCTGGCTAGGTGCGGGCAAGGACCACCGCCGCCAGCAACACGAACAGCGCCAACAGCAGCGAGAGTCTCGGCAGGAGCGCCGAATAGCGCAGGAGGATCAGTTCACCAGCTGTTCTCTCCTTCTCTGCCGTTTTCATGATCCGCCGCACCCGCGGTCCCACGACGAGGTCATGCAACAATGTCAGGCTGAACAGGAAGGCGGCGAGTCCCATCTTGACCGCAAAGATCGTCGGCCACCGCCAAGGTTCGCCCAGGGGGATGGCTCGACCTCCAGCCAGTACGACACCGGTGCCGACAAGCATCCCCATTGCGCCCCAGACCACGCTGCGAAACCGGTAGGCCACCTCGCGGAAGAGTGCCGCATGCTGAGCGAACCGGCCGTCGCGCCTCAACAGCGGCACGAGTACGACCGACAAAAACACCATCCCTCCGATCCAGGTGACGGCCGACAGCAGATGAATCCAGATCAACGCGAACACAGGAGCATCCTTTCCGATCGGTGAATCGGAACAACATGACCGAATTGAGGGGGAGAGGCAAGTAGCGGCTAAAAGGCAATGCCGACATAGGGCCCTGCTTGTAAATAGCTGTTGGAGGTATTGGTCATGTTGGCCGTCAGGTGGTAACGGGCATCCATTCCCACTTTGAATGCCTTCCACACTTGATACTCAAAACCGGCGCCGAACTGGACGCCCACATCCAAATACTGTGTCTGGTTGGAGGGAGGGCTGATGACGTGGATGTCCAACCCTACAGGAATGAGCCAGGGCCGAAAGGCGCTGCCTTCCCTGAACTTCAGCTTGGGAGCGATGTCGATCGTCACCATCGTCAACTGTTGCAGCGACGGCGTGGTCGAGGTGACCTGCAGGCCTGCCGGCGGAGTCGTGCCGACGCCGATGTTTCCCGTATTGGTCACGACTTTGGAAGCAACGCGATTGAACTGCAGTCCGATCTCCCCCACAGCCCAGGTCCCGTTCATCATGCCCCAGGCGTTCTTTGAAAGGGCCAGATCCAACCAGGCGCCGACATACCATCCGTTTTGACTGTTGTTCAGACCGGCGCCGAGCGGATTCCTGGCGTCGGTGAACAGAGCATTGGACCGGTCGCTGTCCAACCGCATGAACCCGCCCTTGAACGCGATCATATTGCCGATCTCTTCAGCCGAAACCGGCCGCACACCAAAAGCAACGAGCACCGCGACGATCGCAACCGTCGCACGCACGACTCCACCGCTCCCACCGCTCATCCGTTTCTGCATGATGCCCCCCCTGGGCTGTTGTTGAGGGAGAGCCCTCCGGACTCTCCCGTCCGCTTGGTGCATTGCGCTCGCCGGCCCGAGGCATCAGCATGTGAAGTAATCGATTCATAGAAACACCGAGACCATTACTTTCAGCTAACAGCTGTCAGCTTCCGAGCTTCGAATCTGAGGGCTAATTGCTGATAGCAGATGACTGCTCGCTGATGGCGGACAGCTGATTGCTGCCGGCCACCGATTTCGCACATCGAAATCCCATCCAATTGATCTTGGTGTTGGGATCGGTCCCGTTCCGCATGGCCACACGCATGGTCGTGGTGCTGTCCATCCACCCGCCGCCTCGGAAGGCCTTCTGGGTGCCGGTCTCCGGCCCCTTCGGATTCCGATCGGGCGAGGACTTGTAATAGTCCAGGTCGTACCAATCCGCCACCCATTCCGCGACGTTGCCCATCGTTTGATGGAGACCATAGGGGCTGACCGCGTTGTCATACTTGTCCACCGAGATGAGCGGCGGATACATCAATAACCGTTCGGGACGGTCACGGACCGGACCGGACAGGCCGGTACGGCCGAAGTTGGCGCGGCTCAAGCCGGCCGACTGGTTGCCCCAGGGATTCAGGCGTCCATCCTCCCCTCGCGCGGCCTTTTCCCACTCCGCTTCGGTCGGCAAACGTTTGCCGGCCCAGCGGCAGTAGGCATCGGCGTCATACCACGACACGTGCATGATCGGATGGTTCGCCATGGACTCCTGGAAATTCCCGCCGTCGTACCGCCAATCCAACTGCGGCAATTTGCCGGTGGCGAGGATGTACTTCAGGTAGTGAAGGTTCGTCACTTCGTACTTGTCGATCTCATAGGCGTCCAGGTACACGCGGCGCTGCGGCAGTTCCGACCGATAGGCCAAGCGATCACTCTTTTTGTCGCTGCCCATCAGAAATTCTCCCGCCGGGATCAGCACCATTTCCTCCTTGGGCTTCATCGTGGCCACGCGTTTCTCCGCGAGGGCCTTCCCTTCCCCGGTCCATTCGACCACGATGTCCTGCGTGTCCAAGCCACGCGCGACCGGAACCAGCGCGAACAATGCCGCTCCGATCAGCAGAACCTGCCTGACTCGTTTTCCTCGATGCGAAATGCCCCTTCGTCGTTTCTCCATCTTCGGCCTCCTCTTGTTTCGTGAAACGTTATTCGTGAAGCGTCACTCGCGAAAGACCAGATACAGTTCCAGGTTCCGTCGGCGCTTCACGTTTCACGCTTAACGCTTCACGTGCATCCTGCGCACATCGAAACCCAATCAAATAACTCCAATGGTCCAGGCCACCGGAGTTCCGCCCGGCGGAACGGGCGACTTCAGGATCTTCATTCCAAGACCCACCGCGAAACACCTTGTCCTGCCCCGATACCGGCCCGACCGGATTCCGGTTCACCTCACGCCGGTAATATTCCGGATCGAACCAATCCGACACCCACTCACTGACATTACCGGCCAATTGGTACACCCCATAGGGACTCACGCCGTTCTCGTACCGATCCACATTCGCCAACGGGGGGTACTTCGCTCCGCGCTTGGACCCCGGATGGGCGATGTTGCTCTTGATCCATCCGGCCGGTTCATTCCCCCAGGGGAACATGCGCCCATCCTCACCGCGCGCGGCCTTCTCCCATTCCGCCTCCGTCGGCAGACGGGCACCACGCCATCGACAATAGGCGTCGGCTTCCCGCCAAGAGACGCCGATCACCGGATGTTTTGCAATCTTTTCCGGAAACGGCTGTTCCCGCCAGTAATGCGGCCAAGCCGCCCCGGTCGCCAATACATACCGCAGATAATTCACATTACTGACCTCGAACCGGTCGATGCTGAATGCATCGACATAGACCTGCCGTTGCGGCTGCTCCTGCGGCCCGGCGGCACGATCAATCCGGGGGTCGCTCCCCATGAGGAACGGTCCGGCCGGAACATGGGCCATGCCCCCCGGGACCTCGATCAACGCCAACCGCTCCGCCTCGTCGAGTGGAGACCACAGGGGCGGCGGCTTCGGAAGGTCGTGATCGGCGTGAACAAGCCCCAGAGGCGGGACGCCCATCAACAGCAACGCTGCCACTATTATGCTGATACCCGCTGATCTGGTCATGGCCGCTCAGCTTTCAGCCGTCAGCTTCTGAAATCAGAAGCTGAAAGCTGATCGCTCATGGTTGACTGCTTCACTCCGCGCTTACCGCTCCTGCTTTTGGACCATTGGATCGATTTCCTTCTGCGTATCCTCAGGCACGTTGTAGCGAACATAGGGATGGTCCATTACCTCGTTGGCGTAGAGCCGCCCGGTCGGGGCTGGAACTGCGATATCGGCCTCCACCGTCCCCTTCTGGCCGATGGTGACGCTGTGCTCGATCGCGGTCCGGATATAGGGGTGCCAGACGACCAACTTATAGGTGCCCGGCGGCACGTTGGTCATGGTGAACCGGCCCTGTTCGTCGGTCTTGGCAAAGTACGGATTGGTGACGGCCAGACCCCAGCTCTCCATATAGGCATGGAAGCCACACTGCATGACGAAGATCCGGCGGCCCTTGCTGAGATTGACCAGTTGCTTCATCGGCGGGCCGGCCATGTGCCTGTGGTACAACGCGGCATCGCTGCGATCCTTGAAGTTGCGCGGGTGCTGTTGGTTCATCGGCAGCGGCACGTTGAACAGCACGCGCGGACCCAATTGCGATGTTTCATAGGCCTGAATGTCGTGCATGACCGGGTCCATGTTCACCACCGTCACCGACTGATCGTCCCGCACGACCGTCGTGAACGGAAGGAAAAGGCAGTCTTTCGCCTCGATCTGCGGCACGCCCATTTCGTCGAACGGTTTGCCCCTCTCAATCCCATCCAGATAGACCACCACGTCGCGGAACTCACCCTCCGGCCCGACCTGGAACGGTTGCAGGATGCGCCAGCCCTGCCCATCGGAAATGCGCCCGCAATAGTATTGGTCCGGCAACGTCACGAGGTTGTACCCCTTCGGCTTTGGAACCTTCCCCTCCAGCTTCACGGTCCCCGTGAGGGTTCCGCCCTCCGTCACTGCGATTTCTTCATAGGCCCACGCGGAAACGTTGAGGCTCAAAGCGATCAATCCCGCCGCCGCAATCTGCTTATACATTGTCCTTCCTCCGGCCTTGTTCTTTTGAGCTATCAGTCGTCAGCTTTCAGCCTTTGAGATTCAGCATCTGACTTCTGGCTGACCGCTGATAGCTGAATGCTAAACGCTGCTCCTAAAACACAAATGGGGGAGCCGCATGAATCAGGCAGCTCCCCCATCCGTTGTTATGCCATGACCAGCCCGCCTACTTCATGGCAGTCGGAATCGCCTGCACACCAGGCTGCACCTCGGCTTGACGTGCGCCTGATCCGCCGGCCCCGAGGGGCTGAATCCGCGAATCGCCGGTCGGCAACACGCGCAGGTAGCCCCACTGTCCCGACTGCGTGTAGGGCAGCCGTGCGTTCGACCACACGAAGTCTCCCACCTGACGATACGGTCCGCCCGCACCGCCACGAATGAAGATATCGAGGATCTCAGAGCCGGCATACTCCACCACGCTGATCATGTCGGCGCCCGGCATGTAGGGTTCGATCGGCCACTCGTGGCCTTCGACCCCGAACATTCCGTTTTGCTCGCTGTTCGCCCCGATCACATGGATACGGATCGGATCACCAGCATGCGCCTCGATCAGAGGCGTGACCGGATCTTCGGGCTTATCAACCGCGCAAGGCTGGAAGATTTTCCCGAGCGAGCAGCCTTGTTCTTCGCGGAACTTGTACGGTTCGGCGCGGTAGTTGACCGACGTCAAACCGGCCACGTTCTGCACGTACGGCATGAACGCGGTTCCGATGATGTTGTCCTCATCTTGGAAGAAGAGGGCCACGTCACGATAGTTCCGCTTGCCGACGTTTTCCGGCAGGCTGGTGTCGACGATGACATCCGCCCGCCAGGTGTTCTTCTGAGACACATCGGCACCGGTCACGGGGTCGCGATACTGCGATCCTTTCGGGCCGATCACGATCGCGCCGTACAATCCATTGCGCGGATTGACGACGATGTTGCCACCGTCCCACACCAACGACGTCGTTTCCTTATTGGAAGGATGCGCGTAATAGGTGTAGGTGCGGCTTTCGCCCGGAGCCACGGTCTGATCGCCGGGGTTGTTCCCCACGTTCAAGCCCTGGCTGTCTCGCGGATCGAAGGCCAGGCCCGGCGCAAAGAACGACGCCCGGCTTTCCTTCATCTTGTTCTTCAATTGCACCTTGATACAGTCGCCCAGATTCGCGCGCAGCGTGAGCGGATTCGGCATCACGTTGCCCGCCACGGTCGCGGCTTCTTCCTCCAGCGCGAAGATCTTGCCTTCCGGCATGGTCATTTCGATCTTGCGCTCGAAGTCCACCTCGATCGCATCCGGCGCCTTCGGATTGAGCTTCATCGGGCGATCCAACGCCACGACATTGAAGCTCTTCACCGGGGCATCAGACGGACAGACGGAATTTGGAGTCGCTGGAATCCCGAGAGGATTGGTCCCCTTGGGCAGCGGCTTCAGGTCCGCCACTTCCTTATCGAGCACGCGAACGATGCCCCATCCCCCTTCGGCAAAGTGTGACGTTCTGCCGTTGAAGTGGATGTAGTCACCAGGCATACCCTGGAATCCGCCCGCCTTGGAGACGAGGTCATACCGCTCGGCGATCCCGACGTGAATCGAGTTCTTCCGATTGGCATCCGCCGCATACCGCTCCGTGAGGAAGGTATGGCCGGAAATCGTCCAGACGTGCGATTCGTTCATCAGCTGGTGCAACAGACGGAACACCATGGTGTCGCCCGTGTACGCCCGCAAGAGCGGCGTGCCCGGATCGCCATGGATCGCGCTGCTGAACAGTTTCGAGGTATCCGGATTGTTGGACAGGCGTTGCGCGAACGGGGCAGCGCGGAAATTGAAACCGCTGCCGGTCGTATGCGTCCCGCCGTTGATGTACTTGTTCGGCGCGTTCAAGATCTTCTCCGGCATCTGGAACGACACCGTCTTACCCGCTTCCAACGCCACTTCGATCGGCTGTCCGGGAGGATTACCGGCTTCGATGACATTGACGGTGTGCGGCACCGTGTCGTGGATGGAGACCATCAGCTCACGGAAGCTGCCGCTGACACCGACGCCGATCGGCTCGTTGGTGTGGATATCCGCGATCGGCCCGCTGTATACGAGCTTGCCGTTCTTCGGATCATGATAGGTGGATCCGTATGGTTCCACGATCGTCACGCCGAACCCGCCGTGAGGCCAAGTCGTCGCGCCGAACGCATGGTCATGCCAGAACACGGTTCCCATATCCACGTCCACCCACCACCTGTACCGCACGAACTCCGGCGAGACAAGATCACCCGCCGGATGGTTGTGCTTCAGTGGTTTAAAGAACGTGACCACATCGCCCTTGATGTCCTTGACACGGACGACTTCCTGACAGCTCTTGTCGCGAGGCAAGGAGGCCGTCGGATCGTTGCCCTTCTCCAAACAATCCATCCCCACCATCAACTCAGTGTTGACGTGGAACGCGGCGGCGCCGGGCGCCATCTGGATCTTCATGGAGGAAGCGCCGGCCTTCGCCTCGCCGACGAGCTTGGCAACCATCGGTGCCGGCAATCCATGCTTGGTCTTCTTGCCCCACATGGTGAACGGCCGGACCGACATTTCATATTCGAACCCCGAGATCACACCATCCGAATTCCCAGTGTCGAACTGGAAGAAGTGAGGATGGATGTTGATCTTGGACGACTGGAAGTTCGTGTAATCGTCGTCGTCCCACTCGCTGGTCAACAACAAGTCCACGCAGTCATACACGTTGGCACGGATGACGGCGGGAAGTTTCAGATCGTCGTTGGCCCTGGTCAAACGCTCTTCCTCGTGAAGCACGTAGATCAGGCCGTCCTTGTCCACCATGGCTGGCTCCTTCCCCTGCTTCTTGGCAAGGGTGATCGGCATGCGGACAAAGTGAATGTTGTAATGCTTCCGATTGGCGTTGTCCGGACAGAGGCTCCAACGGCCCTGTTCGCCCGGCATCGCCGGCTCAGAGGTGCGATCGCCGTTTGCATCCTGGTGAATCGGCTCCAACCATGGCGCACCACTGTGATTCGCAGAGAACGGCACACGCTTACCGAAATGCGGCTTGAACAGCGGCCAGGCCATTTTTCCTGTCGTCGGATCGAACAGGATCGCCGGTCTGGTGCTGTCATCCCACTTCGCCGCAGCGGGATACTTCGGATTCAGGGCGGTGCTCTCACGCTCGCCGCGTGCGATGTTGCCGTCCCACTTCCAGTCCCACACCGTCGAATCGTAGGCCATGATCTGGCCCTTCTCATCGCCGGTGTGGCCCGGCTGGCCCTGGGCCGGTACGAACATCTCGACCCAATCCTTGATGTTCACGACCACAGGATCGGACTTCCAGTTGGTCTTCTGACCCTTGTCGACGATCTTGAACGTCTTGCCGAACCAATCGACCGTGGTGCCGATCAACTTGTCGGACGACACACCCAGTTTCATCCGGCCCTTCCGATCCGGTAATTCTGCCAAGTCCGGCATCGTGTCGGTATGGGCCGCACCGACTTGCAGCGTGTTGTAGAACCGGCCGTAGCCCCACATGCCTGCGACATAGTGGTGCGCCACGTGGCAGTGGTACAGGAACTCACCGGCCAGATGCTGGCAGCCGCCGCCGCCGCATTCCGGCTCAAGGTCCAGCGCCTCTGACGGACCGATGACTTCCACATCGACGCGATCGGACTTGGTCCGCACCACCGGATACTTGACCGGCCCATCCTGGCCCATCGCCCAGAGATTGTTCGGCTCCGTGCCTGGGCTCCGCTGCCAACGAATGCTGCCGCTGTGCGGATGGTGGGAATGGAACACTTCCGATCCGCCATGGACCAGCCGCCACTTAACCGGATCGCCCAAATAACCACGGGCAATCGTGGTAGGCGTATCGCCGAACGTATAGGCGCTATAGGCCAACGATTCGTCCTCGAACCCGAAATACTCGTGCTGCAGGTGCATCTGATCGATACCGAACGGCTCGCTGCGATAGTTGATCGCACGACCACCCGGACGATAGGCATCGGTCAACGGATCCCGCTGCGGCAAGAAGTCTCCCTTCTTGTTCAATGGGCGGAAGGCTTCATCGCCGATCTCGTGATAGAACAGCACGAACTCACGGAAGTCCGGTCCGGACCCGTTATCGATGTTCACTTGCCAGCCGCTCGTCACGTCCTTATCCGGGCCGGTCCCCAGCGAATCGACGTACTTTGATCCCTTCGGCTCGACGATGAAGGCTCCAAAGAGACCGAGTACGGTCAATTCGCGGTCATGGCTGTAGGAATGGAACTGACGAACACCCTCCTGCATTTGCGGATGGATGTACCATTCAAACTCCTGCGCCTTGCCCGGAGCCACGATGGACTCAGGATTCGTCGTGGTGGCCGGCTTGCCGGTCGCACTCACGATCATGCTGGAGGCCTGGATGAACAGGCTGCCATCCTCGCCCTCCATTTGGTTGCGAAGGGTCATCTTGACACAATCGCCCTGGTTGGCACGGATAGCCAACGGCTGAATCATGTCACCCTGCTGTCCTGTCGTGACGGCGCCGGGATCGAACCCCTCTTTTTCACGCGCGGCCTTGTTCTTCTCCTCTTCCGCCCGCACCTTGGGGACATCCTGCGTCAGCACGTACATGTAACCGGGATAATAGTCCAGCCAACGGTTCAGCGTGATCTCGATGTTGATCATGGACACGTCGAACTGCTTGACCGGCGCATTGGCGGGACACTTCCCCCCCGACGTCATCACCGGCTCGCCTTTCCCGGAATCGGTCGCGAGCAAGAAACTACTCCCGTCCTGCCCCATGTACTGGTGCATCGTGGACATGGTGTTGAAGGCGCCGGAAGTGGCTTGGGCCTGCCCATCCTTCTGTGCCTGCTCTTCCAGCCGCTGCATCAGTCGATGGTGCTGCAGCTCCGACTGTTCCACGCTCCCCGCGCGACCCTCGATGGCGTTTTCCAACACCGTCTGACCCTTCAGGGTCTGGGTCCAACCGGGCATCGCGACCTGTGTCGCATGTCCACTATGCGACTGATCGCCCGGTCCTGCCGCAAACACCCACGGCGCCGCGAGCAAACTGCCCGACAGCAGCGCCGCCTGCAGACGCAACATCGCCTCGCGACGTTTGCGCCTGCGTTTTGGCACATGCAATGAAGACCTCATAGTGTCGGCCTCCTCCTTGTAAATTCCCGCGCCCTTCCGCGGGAGTGGTTAAAAAACGTGGTCGTGTGACCGGCCTCCGTCAGGTAGGACCCCGGCTGCTCCGGCCTCTCCTTCTTCCCTCCACGAAAATGCTTCAAAGGGAATAAGGGCTGGTGAAGGATGTCCTCTGAGTCGAGGGAGCAGGTCATTCGGAGGCCGGTCCTAATCACCCGCACCTTCACCAGCGCCCGCCCATAGCGCAATCACCGTGCCGCTGTGATGGTGCAGGTGAAATAGATAATTTTATTTCGTGAAAACGAATGGTTAGAAGAGTCGGCGAGAAAAGATGGAGCGGTTACCGGAGGAGGGCAATTTCCAGGCGATTGGACAAGGCAGCCATGTCGAAAGTGCAACTCACAATATTCCAATACGTTAGACTGTCCAATTTATTGGACTGTTTTCTTGACGGATTGGTGCAAGAAAGGGCACAGACGCCCGTGACTCTCTTCTAATCATGCTCAGGATTCGCTACCATCATCCTGATGGTGCCACCTCATCCTAGGAAGCTGATGCCAGTCACCTCCTCACCCTTCTTCTCCCTGATGCCCATCGTCGGCATTGTCGGCGCATTCGTCATGAGCGAACTCCTGCAAGCCCAATGGCCCGATTGGCGGTGGCACGACATGCCGCTCCATTCGACCATGGAATCCATCGGTGGGATCGCATCGATCGCCATGGCCATCGTGCTGCTTCAACGGCAGGGCGAATCCTCGAACGGCAAGTTTCAATCGTTGGGCCTCGGATTTTTGGGGATGGGCGTCCTGGAACTGTTCCACGCCATGGCGCAACCGGGAAACAGCTTCGTGCTGTTGCGCAATGTCGCGAGTTTCGCCGGCGGGGTCGGTTTCGTGCTGGTGTGCGTGCCTCGACTCCGACGACATCCCTCACCGGGGACCCGGCTGCCCTGGGGAGTGACGGCAACATCGTTGCTCTTCGGTTCCTGGACGCTCGCGTTTCCCGACCATCTTCCCGAGATGCTCCGCAACGGCCGATTGACCCCGACCGCAGTGGCGCCACAGAGCCTGGCCTGCCTGTTTTTTCTCGCGGCAACGGCCCGTTGCTTTCTGGACTACCGGCGGTCGAAGCGGCCGGACGATTTCGTCTTCGCCTCCCTCGCCCTCATGTTCGGTGTCGCCGAACTGGTGTTCATGTATTCGGTTCCTTGGGACGGTCGCTGGTGGTTCTGGCATCTGCTGCGGTTGACGGCCTATCTCCTGGTCTTGCGGGAAGTGAGTCGCGGGTATCTGCGCACCATCTCGGACCTGCAGGCATCCCTGGAGGAAACGACGCGCGTGGAGGGGGCCTTGCGGCAAAGCGAGCAGCACCTGCGACGGAGCCTCGATGACCGCGAGAAGATGGCGCAAGATCTCCACGACCACGTGATCCAGTCCATTTTTGCCGCGACACTCAACCTCGAACGTTGCCGGCGGCTCGTGGGCACCCATGCACAGGAGGTCGCCGTCCAACTCGGGACGACCCTCGCCGATCTCAGGCTGGTGATCCGCGACCTCCGCGGATACCTGGTGGGGTTGGAGCAGCCGATCTCGAACGGACGAGAACTCGAAACCGCGTTCTCCTCCTTGATAAAAAGCATGGCGGATCCTGAACAGCTCCCGTTCCGGTTGGAGATTGATCCCTTGGCAGCCGATCACGTCACGCCGGAACAGGGGGCTCAATTGTTGTCGATCGCCCGCGAAGCCTTGAGCAACAGCCTTCGTCATGCTGCGGCCAAGACGGGCACGATCTCCCTCCAATTTGAAGCGGACCACGTCCGCCTGACCGTGGCGGACGACGGCATCGGATTCCATCCCACGACCTTGCAGGAGCAAGGACACGGGCTCAGAAACATGGCGGCCCGCGCGAAAAGGCTCAACGGACGCCTCGACGTCATCTCTGAACCGGGACAAGGCACCCGCATCCTGTTCGACCTGCCGAGGGAGTCATCACATGCGCCGGCCTGAGGGCAAGCCGATCCGGCTATTGCTGGTAGACGACCATGAGGTCCTGCGCATCGGCCTGCGGACCCTGTTTACGGAAGCCGGGGGATTCGAAGTCGTCGGGGAGGCCGGCACGATGGCCGGCGCCGTGGCCGAGGCGTTGCGGCTCAAACCGGACGTCGTATTGATGGATGTGCGGCTCCCGGACGGCAGCGGGATCGAAGCTTGCCGGACGATTCGGACGACACAACCCCAGACGGCCGTCCTGTTCCTCACCTCCTTTGCGGACGACCATGCCGTGCTCGCCACGATTCTCGCCGGAGCCGGCGGCTTTTTGTTGAAGGAGGTGAGCGGAGAACAGTTGGTCGGTGCGGTGAAGACCGTCGCCGGCGGGCAATCGATCCTGGATCGGGGCTTGACCCAGCGGGTCCTGACCAAAATGCATTCGATGGCGAGCGGCACCGACGAAGGTAAGGGCGAGCCTCTGTCGCAGCAGGAGCAGCGGGTCTTGGCCTTGGTCGCAGAAGGCCTCACGAACAAGGAGATCGCCGCCTCGTTGAATTTGAGCGACAAGACGGTCGGCAACTACCTCAGCAACATCTTCCAAAAGCTGCACGTCACGCGCCGCACTCAAGCGGCGATGTATTACACCCAACGTCTCCCCAACCAATAGAGGCATATTCCCCTAGTGCTAGGGGAATAATCGTTCGCTGAGCGGGAGAATCGCCTCTGCCTTCCCGGCTACCGCACCGGTACGATGTGGCCATGAGTCACGAGACTCACAGTTCATCACACAAGGAGGCATCATGATGAAAAGAGCAACGAGCAAACCGGTGCTGGGAATCACGTTGGCGGCGATCGCGATGACCCTGCTGTGGATGGCCCCCTCGGTCGAGGCGGCAGACGGAACCAAAAAGGAGAAGACTAAGGTGCTCTACCATGTGGATGGAAAGGATCCGGAGGTCGCGAAGTATGCGCTGGCCCTGATCAACAAACACATCGACGCGGAAGGAGGGCCGGACAACATCGACGTCGAGCTCGTCGTCCACGGTCCTGCGCTCGAACTGTTCGAAAAGGACAAGATGGATCCCGAGATGACGAAACGCTTCGACCAGATCATCGAAAAAGGGACGAAGGCGGAGATGTGCCAGGTCTCGATGAAGTTCTTCGGCAAGACCATCGACAACCTGGCCAAGGGGTTCGTCGCCACGCTGCATCCGGTCGCGGTCAAACGGATCGCGGATCTCCAGCAACAGGGTTACCTCTACATCAAGCCGTGACGAGGAGGATCACCATGCGTGCGATCGGTGCCGGCATTCTAGGATTGTCGATCGTCGTCTCGGGCTTTACAGGATTCGGAAGAGCGACCGTGGCCTTGTCGGCGCAGCAGGCCGTCGCGACAACACCGGCCTTTGACCTGGTGACATTCGGGGGAGCCGGCTACAGCAATACCTCGCTCAAGGGCAAACCGGCCTTGCTGGTGTTCTGGGCTCCCTGGTGCAATGTGTGCCGACGTGAACTGCCGGACATCAGCCGGTTTTACACCCATGAAAAACCGGCCGTACTCGAAATGCTCTCGATCGGATTCGCCGATACCAGAACCAATGTGGAGGCCTTTGTGAAGGAACGGGCCGGCTCCTTCGCCTTCCCTACGGCGTACGACGAGGACCGGTGGGTATCGCAAGCGTTCAAGGTCAACGCCACGCCCACCTATGTGTTGCTCGACGAGCAAGGCCATATCGCATTGGTCCATCGCGGCGGCGGCATCCTTCAGAACGTTCAGTTTCGAGAGTTCCTGTCGATGCTCAATAGATGAGGGGTTCTTCGAGGGCGGGAGACCCTTGTCCCGCCCTCTTGGAGCCGAGGCCATGACGGAGTCATTTCCACATACCTCCCTGCTGACCGCGTTTCTCGCTGGGTTACTTTCGTTCGCCTCCCCCTTCGTGCTGCCGCTGGTTCCGTCTTACCTGATGTACATCACAGGGCTCTCGCTGGAACAACTCTCGGATTCCACCGAGCGGCAGCGACGCAGTCAGGCCATCGTCGCCAATTCCTGTCTCTTCATCGCGGGATTTTCAATCGTGTTCATCGCCTTCGGCGCATCGGCGAGTGCCGTCGGTCGCCTGTTGACTGACTATCAAGATGTCATCCGAAAGGTCGGCGCCGGAACCATGGTCCTGTTCGGCCTCCATCTCATGGGTCTCGTCACGCTTTCCTGGTTCATGATGGAAAAACGTGTTCACCTGCGCAGCCGTCCTGCCGGCTATCTGGGATCGATGGTGATCGGGGCCACGTTTGCCGCAGGCTGGACTCCCTGCGTGGGTCCCGTGCTCGGCAGCATGCTGCTGTTCGCGAGCACGAGCGACACCCTTGCGGACGGGGTGACATTGTTGGCCTTCTATTCCCTGGGTCTGGGACTGCCGTTCTTTGCCGCCGCGATGGGGCTGGATCGTTGTCTCACATATTTCAAGCAGGCCGGACCCTATATGGGGATCGTCTCAAAGGTGAGCGGAGTGGCCCTCATTCTCTTCGGGATCGTGCTGTATGAAAATTCGCTGGCGTTGGTCTCCGCCTTCTTCGAGCGATACGGCATCGGCGTCTATTGGGACCTAGGGGGAGAATGAGGAGGGGCGACGGCAGGCCGTCGGCACTGGCTACTGAATGCCGAAATCGTGCAGTTTGTTATAGAGGCTGGCGCGGCTGATCTTGAGCAGGCGGGCGGCCTTCACCCGATTTCCGGACGCTTCTTGCAACGCCTGGAGGATGCGGGCCTTCTCCGCCTGCCGGGCGGCCCCCCGCGCGACCGTCCGGAGGTCTGCCCCCGCCGGCTGAGTCTCCACCGCCGTCAAGTCTCGACAGGTCAACTCCGTATCCGTGGTCGTGACGACCGCCCGTTCGATGTAGTGTTGCAGTTCGCGAACGTTACCGGGCCAGGGCGCGGCCGTCAATGTCCGCATGCCCTCGTCGCTCACACAGCGAAGCGATTGGCGGTGCCGCCGGCAGGAATCCTCGATAAACCGGGAGACCAGGAGAGGAATGTCCCCCCTCCGCTCGCGCAAGGGCGGCAAATACATCGGCAACACGGCCAATCGATAATAGAGATCCTGTCGAAACGCTTTCGCCTTCACCAGATCGACTAAATCTTTATTAGTGGCCGAGATGACACGCACATCGATCTTGACCGATTGCGTACCCCCGACCCGCTTGATCTCTCCCTCCTGGAGAACCCGCAGCAGCTTGGCCTGGAAGGTCGGAGAGGTGTCGGCGATTTCGTCCAAGAACACGGTTCCTCCGTCCGCTTCCTCGAACAGACCGGGCTTGGCCGTAGAAGCTCCCGTAAAGGCTCCCTTGACATGGCCGAACAATTCACTCTCCAACAGGGTCTCAGGGAGGGCTCCACAATCCACCACGACAAACGGTTTGTCTCGCCGGTAGCTGCTCTGATGGATCGTCCTGGCCACCAGCTCCTTGCCCGTCCCGCTTTCGCCTTGAATCAACACCGTCGCCACGCTGTCGGCCACCAACCGGATCATGTCGAACAGCTGATGCATCGTCGGACTTGCGCCGACGAGGTCACCCAATCGCGAGTCGGTCCGTTCCGGTCGCAGCCGGCCGATTTTTCGAGCTGTGAGAACCTCCGTGAGGGCGGGCGTTTCCGCCCGTTTGTGAAACAACACCAGCACCGACCCGACTTCACCAGAAGCAGACATCAGCGGAAAGGCCTGGTGCATGCCGCAAGCGGTGCCTTCCCCGGGACTGGCGCAGGCGATCGTCCGGACCTCTCGCGTCTCGAACACTTTGGTGGCGGGACAGGCTCCACAGGGGTCGGTCAGGTGGACGAAGGCTTCGTAACACTTGGCAGGCCGGGATACCGCCGTCTGGTTTCCTTCACCTCCCCATGCCCTGTCGTTGGCATAGACCACGTTGAACTCTCGATCCATGACGGCGACGCGGTCGGTCAATCCGTCAGCCAATTGTTTCAAGGCCTCCAGGCGAGCGGCGAGAATGGGATCGGCAAAGGGGGATAGGGGGGGTATCTGTGAGTGAGATCCGGCCATCTCATCACTCCTCATAATATTTGTGGCGGTCACCCAAGGCCTTTCTGCATGCGAAAGGCCCTACTTTGTACTCTGCTGATCGGCTTAAAACAACCCTCCCTCGCGGGGGGAGACCGTCGCCTGGACGCCCGTCCGATACGGGCATTCAGTGTAGGAGCCGACCGTCCGGCAACGTGTCCGAACTGCGCAACAGTTGTTTGACCGTCGCCTTCAACTCCGACAGCCGAACCGGCTTGTCGAAGTAGGCGGTCGCCCCGCTCCTCATCGCCTCCTGCTTGGTCTGCGCGTCGCCGAAGGCCGACATCACAATGATCGGACAACGGGGCGCGCAGATTCTCAGCCGATGCACATACTCAAACCCTCCGGCCGGCATCTTCAGATCGGTCACGATCAAATCCGGCGCCGCGCGCATGACCGCGGCCACCCCTTCCTCACCATTGGCAGCTTCCCGCAATTGGTACCCTTCACCCCACAACTCGTCGCAGAGTAAACTCCGCATGTCTTTATCGTCTTCCACAACCAGTAACACGGCTGGTTTTCTCCCTTCCACACCGACTCCCTCACAGGACAGGCCTCTCATCGAAATAGCTGCAACGCAAAGCATGTGCCACTCGTACCCATAAAGACCGGCTATCAAGTCCTTGCGTTCCTTGGAGAAATCTGGGTGAAGGTTTTTGAACCCTGGTTGCGGACAATTACGCGCTGGCGAGAAAGACCCCATCTTCGGGGAAACCCCTGTCCCGAACCGCTACAGCTATGATGGAGAATCAACAGAACCTTCCTCATTTCTAATTAGCTTGGTGGATCGGCAGGCACATGGTAAAGACAGTCCCTTTTCCCGGTTCGCTCTCCACATGAATCGTGCCGTTGTGCTCCTCGATGATGCCCTTCACGACCGTCAGCCCCAATCCGGTTCCCTTGCCGAACTCCTTGGTCGTAAAAAATGGGTCGAAGATCTTGGCGATCACCTCCCGCGGCATCCCGTGGCCGGTATCCGCAACCGTGAGCGTGACCATGTCCCGGTCGGGAGCCAAGGCCAGCCTCAAGGTCCCTCCGTCTGGCATCGCATGGATCGCGTTCATGATCAGATTGATCAGCACCTGGCTCATCTGATCGGCATCGGCGTGAACCGATGGGCAGGCATCGGCAAAGGAGGTTTCGACAGTGATGCCGTTGTGAGCCAGACGTTCCTGAAAGATCTCCAGGTTATCTTCGATCGTCTGGCGCAGATCCAGGGCTCGATGTTCGACCGGGCGGCGGCGGGCGAAGGCCAGCAACTGGTTCATCACCCGTGTAATCCGCTCGACCTGACTGACGATGGTTTGGAGTCCCTTCCTGACCGGCTCCTCTTTGGTTCGCTCCATCAAATATTCGGCTCGACCCAGGATCACATTCATCGGTGTGCCGATCTCGTGCGCCATGCCGGAGGCCACCGTCCCGAGTTCCGCAACCCGCTCGGTTCGACGGAGCTGTGCTTGCAAGCGCTTTCGCTCCGTGATGTCGCTCACGATCCCGTCGATCCGCAACGATCGCCCCTGATCGTCTTCGATGACCCGCCTGCGGTCGTGCAACCAACGCATGTCGCCGTCGAGCCGGATGATGCGATACTCCACGTCGAACTCTCCGGTCGCCCGGAGATCCCGCAACGCCTGTTCGGCCAGCGGGCGATCGTCCGGATGGACCACCTCCAGCCATAAGGCGGGGCGCGTCACAAAGTCCTCGGCCGGTCGCGCATAGATGGTAGACACGGAGGGGCTGACATAATAGATCGTGGATAAGTCCAGCGAAGACGACCAAATCACGTCTTCCATCGCGCCCAACAGGCTTTGAAGACGCTCTTCGCTTTCCCGCAACCGCTGTTCCGCCACCTTGCGCTGCGTCATGTCCCTCAACACCACCAGAATGCCGACTCCTTCCTCGTCCCTGAAGCGGGCGGCGCCGACCTCCACATCCACGATCGTTCCGTCCAACCGCACGATCTTCTGCTCGACCTCGGGAACCGTGCTGCCGGTTCCCAGGAGGTGCCGGATGCGGTCGCCGACCAGGGCGTGGTAATCGGGGTGGACCAAGTCATAGGGAGATTTTCCCAGAATATCTTCCACCTTTGCGGCCCCGAACAGCCGCAGCCCCTGTTCGTTGATGAAAATGATCCGGTTTTCACGATTGACCATTACGGCGTCCGGCAACAACGACAAGAGCCGCCGGTACCGTTCTTCGCTTTGACGCAAGCGCTGTTCCGCCTTCTTCCGTTCAGTGACATCACGGGTCACTCCCAACACCGCGGTGATGGCCCCTTCGACTCCACGGAGCGGAACCATATGGGTCTCCAACGATCGATGGGTCCCCAGGAGGCCCTTCATTTCAAACTCCAATCGGCCTGCCTCTCCCTGTCCCGCCTTGCGGATCAGTTCACGGAAGGCCGGTTGCGATTCGGATGCGACCAAACCGCAGAGACCGGTTCCGACAACCTCCTGACTACTCCCCGCTTCGACCATGGCCAGCCCCGCCGCATTGATGGTCCGGACGGTTCCGTCGAGGGCCAGCACCTTCACACATTCCGGTTCCGTCTCGATGATCGCCCGCAGCAAGGCCTCGCGCTCCGCCAATTCATTCTCGAGCCGCCTCCGTTCGGTGATATCCCGGAGAATGACGGTGTAGTAACGCGTGCCTTCCACCTCGATTTGCGAGATGGCCGCCTCGATCGGAAATTCCTCCCCGCCCGCGCGAACTCCGGTAATCGTGCCCAGCGCACCCATTTGGCGAGTCGTGACGCCGGACCGGCCGAATTGCCTGATGTGTTCGGCGTGGGTACCGCGGAACCGTTCCGGAATGAGTCGATCCAAGGGCCGGTCCAACAGATCGGCAGCCGTCCAGCCGAACATCCGTTCCGCCGCTTGATTGAAGAGGACGATCCTATGCCGTTCATCGATGGTGATGATGGCATCCATGGCAGACTGGACGATCCCTTCAAGCCGTAGCCTGTCCCCGAGCATTTCCTCTTCGGCGCGGCGTTGACCGGCCACCGCACCCAACACCGCCGCCTCGGCATGGCCCCGCGCCTCCACGGCGGCAACCCTCGCCGATTCGGCCTGCGTCAGCTCGACCTGGGCAACCGTGAGGGCCTGCGCCATCCGCGCGCGGGTCTCTTCCGCCTCCGTTCGAACCAACTGACGGCCGGTCAACGCAAGGGCAAACGCCCACATGAGCACGATTCCCAACAGGCGATTGATCACCGCATAGAGCGGCGGAACCGCAGGAGGTGACGCGACATACCCGATAACCAGCAGCAGCGTGACGACGCCGGTGTAGTAGAGCGGCGCATATGCCCGCGGGGACGAGAGGGTGAGGGCCAGGGGAACGGCATAGAGTAGCCATTCAACGACCCCGGACGGAGTCAGCAGGTCCAGGACGAAGATTCCGATGGTGAGCAGTCCCGCGACGCCGTATTCGAGGAGAAGAGATTTCTGGTGGGGGGGCTGCACGCCGATGGCTCCCAGCGCGGTGGCGAGGCGGTCGCGTCACTCGTCCGAGTGCGGTTTGCCTTCGATTTCGGCCAGCTTCCGGTACAGGGTCTTGCGGTCGATCCCCAGTACATGGGCGGCCTGATACTTGTTGCCGCCGGTCTTCTCGAGGATCTTGACGATATATTCCTTTTCCACTTCATGCAGCGGCAACGTCCGCTCGGCCGCCTCATCCAAGATGCGCCGGTCCCCCCTCGCCCCCTGCACCGAGTGGGGCAAATCGTCGGCGACGATCTTTTCGCCATGGCTGAGGGTCACAGCCCGCTCGATCACATTTTCCAATTCCCGCACATTGCCGGGCCAGGCATACTCGACGAGCATGGCGAGGGCCGCCTCGCTGACCCCCTTCACCTGTTTGCCGCGATTCTGGGCGCATTTTTTCAAGAATGCATCCACCAGGATCGGAATATCCTCCCGACGTTCACGCAACGGTGGAAGCCGCAACTCGATGACATTGAGCCGATAGTAAAAATCCTCGCGAAACCGCTTGTTCTTGACCTCGTCACCGAGATTCAGGTTCGTGGCGGCGATGATCCGTACATCCACGGGAATCGACTTGGTCGCGCCCACACGACGGATTTCCTTTTCCTGGATGGCCCGCAGCAGCTTCGCTTGGAGCATCAGCGGGAGCTCGCTGATTTCATCCAGGAACAAGGTGCCCTTTTGAGCCTCTTCAAAAAGGCCGCGTTTGTCCATTTTGGCGTCGGTGAAGGCCCCGCGCATATGGCCGAACAGCTCGCTCTCCAACAATTGTTCGGGAATAGCGGCGCAATTCACCGGCACGAACGGAGCGTCGCGCCGATCGCTGTTGTAATGGATGGCCTTGGCGACCAACTCTTTTCCCGTCCCGCTCTCGCCGGTGATCAGCACGTTGGTCGGACTGTCGGCCACCCGCCGGATCAGATCGAACAGGGCCTGCATCGGCTTACTTTTCCCCAGAATCTGATGGAAACTGTATTCCTTGTGCACCTCTTTCCTGAGGCGGCTGACTTCACGCCGGAGCGCGGCTTCACGAATCGCTCGTTCGACCACCCGGACCAATTCCTCGGTCTTCACCGGTTTGGTCATGTAATCACTGGCGCCATGGCGCATCGCCTCGACGGCGGTCTCGACCGATCCGAAGGCAGTCATCAAGATCACTCCGACATCAGGATACTTGTGTTTGATTTCAGCCAACAGTTCGGTCCCCAACATACCCTTCATCCGCAGATCGGTGAGTACCACGGCATAGTCTTCCTCCCCCAGGCGCTGAAGCGCCTCCTGCCCGCTGCCGACCGCCGTACATTGATGCCCCCGACCTTGCAGCACATCGCACACCAGACTGCGCATGTCTATATCGTCATCG
This sequence comes from Nitrospira sp., assembly GCA_030123565.1. Taxonomy (NCBI): domain Bacteria; kingdom Pseudomonadati; phylum Nitrospirota; class Nitrospiria; order Nitrospirales; family Nitrospiraceae; genus Nitrospira; species Nitrospira sp. The sequence goes on from CP126122.1 coordinate 3,420,881, forward strand.
ACCACCAATACCGCGCCCCAATCCTCGGTCATACACTCCTCTTCATCGAATTCATCGCCCGCGCCGCACGCGCTCGAATGCGCGCTCAGCCTAATCGCGTTATTCCTCGGTGGTCAAGGGGCAGCATGCCGCACTGCTTTTCCGCCCTTTGTCGCCAAATGCCACAGCGGCTATTCGGCCGCCCTCCACAAACCAGGCGGAACCGGCACATGCTCAACGTTATCGGCCTACCGGCCCATCATAAAACGGCACCTCTCTTGCCTCTTCCTGGTGGAAAGAGAGGTGATTCATGGATGCAGATCGCCCGGACCTCGAACCAAAACCGACCCCTCACCCGGCACCGGTCGTCCTGGCTCCCCTCTCGGTAGTGCAAGGTCAAGGCCATGGCGAGGTTCCCGTCAGAGCAGGCACGCGAGTCCTGGCGCCTCGAAGACGGAGGATATCGCTCGTGCTCGGGACTGTAGGCCTCCTCGCCTCCCTGGCCTTCGGTCTCTGGTACTGGTGGTCCAACAACAGGGTCGTCAGCCACTATAAGACCCTCCCCATCGAACGCGGTCCTATCACCTCGTTGATTACTGCCACCGGAGCCGTGAACCCGGTCGTGTCGGTCCAAGTGGGCAGCCAGGTCTCGGGCAAGATCGCAAAAATTTATGCCGACTACAACTCGGTTGTGAGGGAAGGCCAGGTCCTCGCCTCGATCGATCAGAAGCCCTATCAAGCCAAGGTGAATCAGGCCCAGGCCGCACTCAAGAGCGCCAGGGCCAATCTGGCCAAGGCGCGGAACATGCTCACGCAGCGAAAACTGGAGTTTGATCGCATGGCCGCCCTGCGAAGCCAACAGTTCGTGGCTCAATCCGATCTGGACCTGGCCAGAACGAATGCTCACGACGCCGAGGCGCAGGTTGACCTCTCCCAAGCACAGGTCGATCAAGCCAAGGCCACGCTCTCTTCGGCGGAGCTGGACCTGGGATACACCACCATCTATTCGCCGGTGAACGGAACGGTCGTCTCCCGCAATGTGGAGGAGGGACAAACCGTCGTCGCGAGTTTTCAAGCCCCCACCCTGTTCGTGATCGCACAGGATCTCACCCACATGCAGGTCATCGCCAATGTTAGCGAGTCCGATATCGGCGGCGTGACGGAGGGCAAATCGGCCGACTTTCGGGTGGATGCTTACCCACGCGAGTTCTTTCACGGCATCGTGACACAGGTCCGGAATGCGCCGGTCAGCATTCAGAATGTCGTCACCTATGATGTCATCATCTCGGTCGAGAACCCTGAGCTCAAACTCAAACCCGGCATGACGGCCAACATCACGATCGTGATCGCGCGAAACGAAAAGGCGCTCCGCGCGCCCAACGCCGCCTTGCGGTTCCGCATGCCCGGCCTGCCGGTGGATCGCAAGGCGCCCCAACTGTGGGTTCTTGAGACAACGGGACGCGTACGGGCGGTACCGGTCACCACCGCCATTGCGGATTCACTGTTCACGGAAATCGTGGAAGGCGAGGTACAGGAAGGGGACAGCGTCATCGTGGGGATCGCCACGCCTGAAGACAGCGCGCAGGAAAAGCTGCCGCCCGGCTTTGAGATCGGGCCGAAGCTGCGATGACGGATACATTTGGAGAATGAGTCATTGCCGGGTGCATCATCGTTCGTTGAGAGCAATGATGCGGTGATCAAGCCGGCGCTGACCCGCTAACGCTCCATGAGCTTTCTCTGGCTGACCATCCAATCCGCCCTCCGCGTGCTTCGACGCAACCCCTTGCGCGCAGGTCTGACCATGCTCGGCATCGTCATCGGCGTCGGGGCCGTGGTCGGCATGGTGAGTCTCGGCCAGGGTGCGACGGCCTCGGTTCAACGCGAGATCGCCAGCCTCGGCACCAACGTGCTCATCATCGTCCCCGGGGCGACCACAGTCACCGGAGTGCGTGGCGGGCTCGGCACCGTCTCGACGCTGACCGTCGAAGATGCGCGCGACATCGAAAAGCGCGTCGGCGACATCGGTCTCGTCACCTATGCCACCAGGTCCGTCCTGCAGATCATTCACGAACATAAGAACTGGAACACCGTGGCGCTCGGCACCACCACGGCCTTCACCGACCTCCGCAACTGGCCGGTGGCCGAAGGCAGTTTCTTCACACAGGCGGATGAAGACGCCGCCGCCAAAGTCGTGGTGCTGGGGAAAACCGTCGCGGACAACCTGTTCGAGCGCGGAGAAGAGGTGATCGGCGCGCAAATCCGGATCAAGAATGTGCCGCTCCGTGTCATCGGCTTGCTGGCTCCGAAAGGGCAATCCCTCTCGGGGCAAGATCAAGACGACATCGTCATCCTTCCGTTCACGACTGCGGAGCGAAAGGTCCTGGGCACCAAATTCCTGGGAACGGTCGGAATCATCATGGTCGCGACACAGCACCGGTACAGCATTCCCGCTGCCGTGGAAGAAATCAAAGAACTGCTGCGGGTGCGACACCGAATCCATCCCGCCGAGGAGAACGACTTTACGATCCGTACCATGGAAGACGTGGCCAAGACCGTCGCCGGGGCCAGCCGTACCATGATGGTGATGCTGTTGAGCATCGCCTCCATCTCGCTCCTGGTCGGCGGCATCGGGATCATGAATATTCTCCTGGTCTCCGTGACGGAGCGAACGAGAGAGATCGGAATTCGCATGGCCGTGGGCGCCAAACGGGCCCACATTCTCCTGCAGTTTCTCGTCGAGGCGGTCATTCTGACGGCGATCGGCGGTGTGGCAGGCGTCCTGTTCGGAATCGCCGGCGCGCGCCTCCTAACCCGCCTCATCGGCTGGCCCACGATCATCTCCTCGCAAGCCATCGCCGTCGCCTTCCTGTTCTCCCTCGTGGTCGGCATCTTCTTCGGCCTCTACCCCGCCAACAAGGCCTCGCGGATGAATCCGATCGAGGCGCTGCATTATGAATAGGGAAATCGCATCGAAGGTGGCTCGGAGACCATCCGTCTGAACTTTCCCGATAACACTACGTTGACAGACCACGGAGCAAGTTGACGCGACGATCCTGATGTATTACAGTCAGTATACATTTCAGACTGAAAGGATCTCCATGGGGGTCCGAACTGTTCGACTGGACGCTGAAACCGAGAAAGTACTCCGGCAGGTGACACAGAAGACCGGCTGGTCCGTCTCTACCATATTGAAGCGCGGGGTGCTGGTCTTGCGCGACGAAGTCGGCCGCACTGCTCAACGATCGCCCTTCGAGATATATCGCCGCCTCGACCTCGGGCCCGGCGGATATGCCATCGCGCCTTCAACGGACACAAGACGTGGAATGCAGATCGCGCTGCGACGGAAACCCCGCCGATGATCCTCATCGATACCGGACCATTCGTGGCCTTGTTCGATCCCCAGGACGCCGAGCACGAGCGCTGCAAGGGAATCCTAAGCACCCTCCGGGGCCCGCTCTTTACCACGATTCCCGTCTTGACCGAAGTTTTCCATTTGTTGACACCGAACAGCATCGGGGCCGACCGGTTGCGCGACTTTATCCTTGAGGGCGGCCTATCGTTATGGTTCATGGACGACCCTGCAACGACACGGGCATTCGAACTGATGGAGCAGTACGGCGACCACCCGATGGACCTTGCCGACGCCTCCCTCATAGTGGCAGCGGAATCGTTGCGCACGACCAAGATCTTCACACTTGATCTCGCCGACTTTCGGAGATACCGCATCAGACGTGGGCATCGGCACATCAAGGTCGATATTCTGGGTTGATAAGCAAGGATGAGTAAAACGATAGGCTTTACGCCGGAAGCCCGGAATTAATTAGGCGCTACTACCCCGCCACTTCTCTTCTAAAACCACGTGTTGTGTGAGCCCAGGAGACTAATGGACCTCCCTCCGCAGTTGCTCAATGGACGCTCCACACAGGTGCGGCTTCCGGTGGCCCTCAACTGCGCGCGTCCAACGAGGGTCTTCCGAGACCGCGCGTTGTGCGAGCAAAGAGGATTACCGGAGGCCGCATCTGTGCGCCTTTCTGTCTGGTCAGAGAGCACGAAACCAAGGTGGGTATTTAGCGAACCTGCTGTTCCGCGTGGTAGGAACTGCGCACCAGCGGCCCTGATTCGACATGGCGGAAGCCTAAGGCGAGGCCCTCTTCTTTCAGAGCGGTGAATTCGTCGGGGTGGTAGAAGCGCGCCACAGAAAGATGTTCTTTGGTCGGTTGCAAGTATTGGCCGATGGTCATGATGTCACACTCGACCGACCGCAGATCACGCATGACCTCTCGGGCCTCATCCGTCGTTTCCCCCATGCCGACAATCAAGCCCGACTTGGTCGTCATGCCCATCTGCTTGGCCCGGCCCAGCAATTCAATCGAGCGCTGATACTTCCCCTGCGGCCTGATCGATGGAAATAACCGCCTCACTGTTTCGATATTGTGATTCAGGATGTCCGGTTTCTCCGCTGCGACCACTGCCAGCGCCGCTTCGTTTCCTTCAAAGTCCGGAATCAGCACTTCGATCGTGCAGGATGGAATCAATCGCCTGATATGCCGGATCGTGTCGGCGAAGATCGACGCGCCGCCGTCGTCCAGTTCATCCCGATTGACCGACGTGATGACGGCATGTCGCAGGCTGAGCGCCTGGATCGCTTCCGCCACCCGCAACGGCTCCTCGCGATCCACCTCCTGCGGCCGGCCGGTCGCGACAGAGCAATAATGGCAACGTCTCGTGCAAATGTCGCCGAGAATCAGGAATGTGGCAGTGCGCGCGTTCCAACATTCCCACACATTCGGACAACGGGCTTCTTCGCAGATCGTATGGAGATTGAGCCGATCCATGGTGTTGCGAATCTCTTGGTAATCCGGTCCGGTTTGAAGCTTCACCTTGAACCAGGGCGGCAGGCGGCGCGCGGCATGTGCCGACGGCTCACAGTTGTGAGCTGATCCTGCATCACCCGACCGTAATTGATTTACCGGAATGAAACTCATCGCAATCTCGACAGCTGGAACTCTCATTCGACTATGCCGAGGCCAATGCTCGGCATCCCGATTCGACGCCGCTCTTTCAGGCTTTGCCTCGCAGACCTGAGCCAGGTTACGAACCGTTGCAGACTCAGTCGCTTGATCTTTCTTCATTCCGCGGCTAGGCTTTCCCCATGGCCTACCAAGATCGTATCATCATTGATCCGGCCAAGCGAGGCGGGAAACCTTGCATCCGGGGACTACGGATCACCGTCTACGACGTCTTAGAATACCTCGCCTCCGGCATGACAGAGGGAGAGATCCTCAAGGACTTTCCCGATCTCACGTCTCACGCGAAAGGACATCCGCGCCCGCCTCGAATTCGCTGCTGATCGTGAGCGGAAACTGGTCTCGCTCCCACCCCAGTGAAACGGCTCTTCGACCAGAACCTTTCGCACCGGCTCGTTCAGACCCTGCGTGAGGAGTATCCTCAGTCACAACACTGCGAGAGGTCGGCCTGAGTGAGGCCAGTGACGATGCCGTCTGGCAGTACGCCGCCCAGCATGGTTGTACCCTCATCACAAAAGATGCGGACTTTCACCAACGCAGTTTCCTATTCGGCCACCCACCGAAAGTGGTGTGGATTCGGCGTGGCAATTGTTCGACCTCGTCCATCGAACACCTCTTGCGAATCCATCACGCTCATCTCATCGAATTCGCCCACAATCCGGAAGGTGCATTTCTCGCTCTTCAATGAACCTTCGAATATGGCTCGATCACTGACGACTTCGTTTTTCGCAGATGACGGCCGCGGCAAAGTTACCGTGATGTCGCGGATCCGTTCAGTTCCTGCGGATGTTCCAGGACCCGCTTGAACTCCTTCAGAAACTGCGCGCCCTGCAGCCCATCGACGGCACGATGGTCGCAGGACAACGTCACCTTCATCCTCCGCCCTACCGTCACGTTCCCCTTCGTCACCACCGGCACGTCTCGAACGGCTCCGACTGCGATCGAGGCGGCCTGTGGAGGCATCAACACGGCGATGAAGTTGTCCACGTCGAACATGCCCAGATTGGAAATGGAGAACGTGGCACCGCTGTATTCATGCGGCTGCAACCGCTTCTGCCTGGCCCGTTCTATAAGCGTCCTGGATTCAGATGAAATCTCGGCCAGCGTCTTCACGCCGCAATCACGAATGACGGGGGTGATCAACCCGTCCTCCATCCCGACGGCCACACCGATATCGATGCTGTCATACCGTCTGATCGCGTCGCCCGCAAAGGAGACGTTGATCTCCGGATGCCGCAGGAGCGCCAGCGCCGAGGCCTTGATGAGCAGGTCGGTGATGGAGGGATGGGTCTGGCGCTGTTCCTTGAATTGATCGCGGAATCGCTCCGCCTGCTCCATATCGATCTCGATGGTCAGGTAGAAGTGCGGAACCGGCGCCTTACTTTGGACCGTCGCCCTGGCGATGGCCTTCCGCATCTGGCTCAAGGGCTGATCGGTTCCGGCAGGAAGATCCTGCGTGGCGGGAGCCGACACATTCATGACATCTTCTTCGACGATCCGCCCACCGGGACCGCTGCCGGTTAAAGTAGCAAGGTCGACCCCCCGTTCGGCCGCCAAGGCCTTGGCCCGAGGGGAGGCAAGGGGCCTTGCTCCTGCTGCGCGGGAGGATGAAGCAGGGGCTGTCTCCGTCGTCTGCTTCGCAACAGGCTTCGTTGCCGCCCCGATCGACGGCGCGGCCGTGACGCCGTCGGTCAAGGCCGGCGTGATGTCTTCGTCGGCGCCGGCGATCACGGCGATCAACGTGCCGGATTGCACGGTGTCGCCGTCCCGCACCAGAATCTTGCGTAGGATGCCCGGCGCGAAGGCTTCCAGATCCATGACAGCCTTATCGGTTTCGATCTCGGCGATGACTTCGCCGGCCTGCACCGGATCACCCTCGTGTTTCTTCCAGGCCAGCAGGACCCCCTCTTCCATCGTATCCGTCAATTTTGGCATGACGACGCGACTAGCCATGGGTCCTCCTCACGGATGCCGATGATCTCTCACCGCCTGCGTACCACATGCTGCCTCCTCTCATCACTTTACACCACAAACCGATTTGACCGCTGCGACCACGCGCGGCACATCCGGAATGGCGGCATCTTCGAGAGGGCGACTGTAGGGCATCGGCACATCTTCGCCGGTCACGCGGACGATGGGGGCGTCCAAATAGTCGAATGCGGCATGATACAGGCTCTCGGCAATCTGGGCGCCCAACCCGCAAAATCGCCAGCCTTCCTCGACAATCACGAGCCGCCCGGTCTTCTTGACGGAGGCGACGATCGTCGGGAGGTCCAGAGGTTTGAGCGTGCGCGGATCGATGACCTCGACATCGAGCCCCTCTCGACTCAACTGCTCCGCAGCCTCCAGCGCCACCAGCAGCATCTTGGAATAGGCGACGACCGTGACGTCGTCCCCGGGCCGTTTGATATCGGCGACCCCGAGAGGAATCGTGTAGTCACCCTCCGCCACCTCACCCTTCGTGCCGTAGAGCAGTTGCGCCTCGATGAAGATGACGGGGTTCTGATCGCGGATCGCGCTCTTGAGCAGCCCCTTCGCATCATGTGGCAAGGCCGGCGCCACGACCTTCAAGCCAGGCACGTGGCAAAACCAGGCTTCCAGACTCTGCGAATGTTGCGCGCCCAACTGGTGCGCCGCGCTGCCGGGCCCGCGAATCACGAGCGGGACCGACAGTTGCCCTCCCGACATGTAGCGGATTTTGGAGGCATTGTTGACGATCTGATCGAGCGCCACGATGCCGAAGTTCATGGTCATCAGCTCGACGATCGGCTGCAATCCTGCCATGGCGGCGCCGATGGCCAGGCCGGTGAAGCCGGCTTCCGTGATCGGCGTATCGACCACCCGCTGCGGGCCGAATTCCTCGACGAATCCCTTGCTGACCTTGAAGGCCCCCTGGTAGTAGCCGACTTCCTCGCCGATCAGAAAGATGCGCTGGTCCCGGCGCATTTCTTCCCGCATGGCCTGGTTAAGGGCTTCTCGATAGGACAACAGCATGGATCCTGTTACTCCTCCGCCATCACATCATGATGCAACGTCGAGATATCCGGGAAGGGACTTTCGTCGGCAAACTTGACGGCGGCCGCGACGATGTCACTCACCTCTTGCTCAAGCTGTTTGAAATCCGATTCGGCGCAGAGGTTGTTTGCCAGGATCGTCTCCTTCAACAGCAGGAGCGGATCTCGCTTGCGATGCTCTTCGACTTCATCTTTTGTCCTGTAATGGCCATGGGACGGATCGGCCATCGAGTGGCCCATGAACCGGTAGGTCATCGCTTCGATGAAGAACGGCCCCTGCCCGGCGCGGACCTGCGCGACCACCTTCTGCATCAAAGACCGGACCGCCAGCACGTCCATGCCGTCCACGCGCTCTGCCGTGATGCCGTAGGAACGGGCTGCCTCCGCCACGTTCTCATAGAGCGCCACGGCCCGGTGCACCGGCGTGCCCATGCCGTAGCGGTTATTCTCGCAAATAAAGATGACGGGCAATTTCCACAGGGCCGCCAGGTTGAACGCTTCATGCGCTTGGCCGCTCGGCACAGCGCCTTCCCCGAAGAAACAGACGGTCACCAGGTCGAGCTGCTGATACTTGGTCGCAAAGGCCAGCCCTGCGGCCAGCGGAATGTGGCCGCCGACGATCGCGTATCCACCCATGAAGCGGTTGGCGAGATCCACCAAGTGCATCGAGCCGCCCTTGCCTTTACAGAGGCCGGTCGCCTTGCCGAACAGTTCGGCCATCACCTTGTTCGGATCAGATCCTCTGGCCAGACAATGCCCATGGTCGCGGTAGGCGCTGATCACGTAGTCGTCAGGCTGTAGGGCGGCGATGGCCCCCACGGCAATGGCTTCTTCACCGATGTAGAGATGGAGGAATCCGGCGATCTTGGCGAGGGCGTACATCTCCGCCGACTTTTCCTCGAACCGGCGGATCAGCAACATCTGGTGATACAGCGACAAGAGATCTTTTCTGTCCATGCCGGCCATTATGCATGGGCGCACCGAGCCACTCAACCCTGATATTCGGACAGCAAACTACGAAATGGAGGGAGGCGGAGAAACGAGGGAGGAAGCGGCTCAGGTACGAGATCGAGACCCGCACCTGAGCACAGACGTTATTTCACTTTGGAGAAATCGGCCTCGAACTGCATTTGCTGTCCGTCCTGCAACGTCACGATCACGGTCGTTTTGGCGTTGGGATCGAACGTATCGTATCCGAACCGGGCCGTGAAGCGAGAGCGGTATGCAGGACCTTGACCGTCGTTCTTTCTGCCCCGATCGGCCGGGCTGATATCCACCGGCCGGATATTCTTTCCCTTTTGCTGGAAGACAATCTCCGCCTTTTCCGCAAAGTATTCGTCGTCGCCGCAGAGCTGCACTTCCACTTCCATGTTCGGCATGTCCACGACCTTCTGGATGAATTCGTCGGGCATGCGAACCTCTTTTTTCTGTTTCTTCGATTCCGCCGCTTCCTGCCGGCCGAACGCTTCGAGCCGATAGCGCTTGGTGCGGAGGATCGCGCTCGCCCCGCACTGGTCCTTCTCCGGATCCGCCCCGACTCTGGTGGCCGTCGAGGCCTGTTGCAAGACCTTCTTGACGTCTTCCGGCGAATTGGCCTTTTCCATCGGCACCCGCCCGGCCTCCAGAGCCTTCTTGGCTTCTTCGGGAGACAACTTGACGTCGATCGCCCACGCCGCTCCACCGACTCCCCACACCATCACGCCAGCCAGCAACCAGACAATACCGTGCGACCGCCGCCGATCCGGAATCCGACTATTAGTGCGCATGACTACCTCCGTGACGCGTCACTGAACAATGGGGCGCATTGTAAAGCGATGGAGAAGATCTTTTCAATCTCGCGGGCCACATCCATCAGGGACTGAATCGTTCCCAGTTCGGATAGGGCTTGAGGGCATAGAGCGCCTCTATATCGACCGGACAAGCCATGCCGAACCGATGCAGCAGGTCGGCCACCATGCTCAGGGGAAGTCCCACGGCTGCGGTGTAATCGCCCTCGATCCGATCGATGAGCGCCCCCCCGGCCCCTTGAATGGAATAGGCCCCGGCCTTGCCCAAACTTTCTTCCGTGCGCAGATAGGTCGCCAAGGCCGCTTCGTTGAACGCCCTCATCGTGACCTGCACCGTCGCGATCCGGACATCGCAGAACCCGAGCTTGTGACTCACCAGCGCGACCGCCGTGAAAATTGTGTGGGTCCGGCCTGCCATCATCCGGAGCATGGCCTCGGCATCGACCAGGTCGAGGGGCTTTCCAAGCACCTCTGTCCTCAGGCTGATCAAGGTGTCGCTGCCCAGCACCACAGCCTCAGGAAATTGACCGGCGCAGGACCGGGCCTTGCCGGCCGCGAACTCTGCCGCCTGCCGGTCGGCTGCCAGATGCGGCACCACCTGTTCGACAAACGGCGGGGCCACGACCTCGAAGGGCAGGCCCAGGAGGGTCAACAATTCCTTCCGCCTCGGCGAGGTGGAGGCAAGGATGAGCTGCATAGGTCAGGAGACACAGGGCTGCGAGGGGTGAGTTTCGAATGGACTCATGGCGGCAAGGTCAAGATCCGCAACCATAAGATCGCGGCAAAATTCTTCGACGACACGTTCGACATCCGGCACGTTGCAGACCTGGAACATTTTTGCCCGCATCGCCGCTGCATGAGGGAATCCTTTGCAGTACCAGCCGAGATGTTTGCGAATGGATCGGAACCGTTCCAGTCCGGCAATGGCTTCATATTGTCGCGCATGGTCCAACATGACGTGCATTCGTTGAGCCACCGACACCTGAGGTTCCCATGTCGTGGCGGCTAGAGCGGACAAGTCGGCTTGTTCGTGCATCGCCCGCCGGGCCTGTTCCTTCTCCCGAAAAAACCAGGGCGCGCCCAAGGTCCCTCGTCCAACCAGCACGCCCTGCACCTGGCTCTCCGCGATACGTTTGACCGCATCCGCCAAGGTCTGAACATCTCCGTTTCCAAGTATCAACGTCTGGGTATCGCGCGCGAGCATGGCGGCCGCGGCAATGGCCGACCAATCGGCTGCTCCCCGGTACATCTGCTGCAAAGTCCGCCCATGCAACGTAATCGCCGCAGGACCTGTTTCCAGCAAATGTTCCACCCAGCGTTCGACGACGACACAATCGAACCCCAGCCGCGTTTTGATCGAGAGCGGAATAGACCGGCGCGGGACAACCGGCAGGCCGGTTCGATGGCGGTTCATTGCCTGAATAAGTTGGAGACGGACCGGCTTGAATCCCAGGGTCTCGATCGATTGGCCGGCTGCCCAATCGTCCAGCCCCTGCTTGGCGGCATGCACGATGGCATGCGCCAAATCGGGAGTCTTGATCAACGCCGCGCCTGAGCCGGAAGAAGCCACATTCTTCGAAGGGCAACCCATATTGATATCGAGCCCGTCGAACCCAAGTTCACAGACTACCTGCGCCGCGCGATAAAACTGGTCCGGATCCTTGCCGTAGAGTTGCGCCACGATCGGCCGTTCAGCTTCGCTGTAAATCAATGAGGATAGCAGATGTTCCGGGCCGCGACAGACATCGCCGACGTTGGTGAACTCTGTAAACGTGATGTCGGGCCGACCCTGAGCAGCCACGACGCGTCGGAAGGCCGCATCGGTCACGCCGTCCATCGGCGCCAGCGCGAGAATGGGCTGCGGAAGCCTGGACCAAAAGCTCATGCGCTCACCTCGGCCGATCCGATCGGTTCGTTCGCTGCACGATAGGCTGCGCGCAATTCCCCAGCCTCGTCCTCCACAGTCGTAGCGGCGGACGGACAACCGCTCGCCGCGAACTCAACGAATCGATCGACCTTCAGCAGGAAAAAGTCGTAGTCCTCCTGTTCCGGTCTCGGCTTCTCGAACCAGAAAGGAATGAACCGGTCTACCTTGATCTGCGCCTCCTCCAGCAGGCGACAGGTTTTGGGAAACATGTCCTTCAACTCACCACCCCAATGCAGCAGCTCATGGGGCAGGTAGGTCTCGCGGTAGCGGTTGAGGTCGTCGAGGGATCCGCCGAGCAGAGCAAGGTCTCCCGCCATCGGCATTGGGTCCGAGGAGGTCACGAAGGCCACATAGTCGTGATACTGTCGGCGTAACGTCTCCTGCTCATCCCTCGTCGGCCCATTCCTACCATCGGTGCATAACAAGACGCCCGAGCCATCCCGTTGTTGAGCACTGAGACCGGCGCTTTGATCCGACCAACGAACCTTCGAGGCAAAGCGGTCAACAAAGCCTCGGAACTCCCTCACGATCTCCGCCACTGGCTTGGTATCGACCTCCAGCGCAACGCCCTTCAACGACGTCAAACGGGGATGGGCCAACACCTGCGCCAACAGGTCGAACAGGACTTCCGGAATAGGAGCCCCATGGGCATCGATCCAGGCGGGCAAGGTCGCACCTTCCCCCGCACCAGTGGACCAGTTCTGGTTTGCGAATTCTGCGAGCCCTGCCACATGGATTTCGACCACGCGCTCCATTGGAAAGGCATCCAAAAACTCAGAGGCAAAGGCCTGCAACGTGTGTCGGCACCAGGCTCCCGTATAGCGATAGACGGTCCACAAGTGACCGATGTCCAACACCAAGCCGCAGGCCACCCGGTCGGTCACCGCTCGGAAAAAATCAGGAACGCCCAGAGACCCGCAGGCGAAGTAGGTCAGCGGAGGCATTTCTAACAATACCAGCGTGGTACCGTTCTCATGGCATCGCGCCTGTCGGTCCAACTGCTCCTGCAGAAAGGCCAGATTCTCTGCCGTCATCCTGGCCGACAGGTCCGTATACAACGGCGGTAGGTAGGTTCCGAACGCATACCCCGCCATGTGTTTGGTCGCACATTCGTGATTCAGCCAGGCACTCCCCAAGGCGGCGATCTGGGCACAGGCCTCAGCCACCCCCTGCCGCCCCGAGCAGCTCTGCTGAAAATCCGGCTGCGTGACCCACAGGCCTTCGCCATGGTAGGGCAGCTTGATGCCGGGAAGCTGCTGCCGAACCCATTGCATCGCGGAGGTCGTGGCCTTGAAGATTTCCAAATAGCCGGGGCGCAGGCCCTCATCGCGAAGGGTTTGGACGAGGTGAAACAAGTTCGGTGAATACACATCCACCGAGAGCCCCAGACCATGCACGGCGATCCGATTCGCACGTTGTGAGAATTCGCTTTGCATCATGTCGCGTTTGGCATATTTTGAAACAATCATAATGACTATGGTTGTTGTGCAGTCTAATCGCCTAACATCTTGCTTGACAAGGGAAGATGGGGAAGCTGATCCGACAGACCGATCTGGTATACTTCCTTTCGACGTGGGGGTCGCCGGGCCGAAACGTCAGCCCCTCGCACGGCGAGAAAGAGGCTTAAAATGATGACAAAGGCCGGCTACATGCTCCGCGACAGACCGTCCAATTCTTCGACCTCCATGGTGGCGCACATGATGACTCCCGGCGTCGTGCAAGTTCCCGGGGATGTCTCCGTGAGCGAAGCCGCGTTGCTCCTCGAACGGGAGCGGATCCCCTGCCTGCTGGTGAAAGACAGTGACACCACCTTCGGCATCATGACCTCCGGCGACATCGTAAAAAAAGTCGTCGCCCAGGGGTTGGAACCGCACGATATAGAGGTTCGAGCCATTATGTCGAAGCCCGTCCATTCCATCGAATACGATCAGATCCTCGACGAGGCCACCAGCTTGATGGCCTCGACCGGCGCCTCGCTCCTGATCGTCACGAAACAAAGCCAGCCGGTGGGCATCCTGACGGCGCGAGACCTCGCGCTGGCCCCGCGGCGATGTGAGACCTGCCTCCCCGCAACCGTCCGTGTGACGGACTGTGAAGGCGAAGGGGCGAAGCACGTCGCCACGATCCGACAACTCAGCCACGTGGGAGCCTTCATCGAAAGCCGTACCCTGCTCCTCCCCGGTACGACCGTCGTTCTCTCGTTCATCCTGCCGGGAGCAGACATGAGTTTTTCCCTGCGCGGCACTATTCTCAACAGCAGTTACGAGCCGGACCTTCCGGAAGACGGCGGAGTGGTCGGGACCAATCCAGGCGTCGACATTCAATTCGCGCCGTTACCGTCTTCCGACGAATCCAGGATTCGCGCGTGGGTGCTTCAAAATTTACCGCGCACGTCGGACCTCTCCTAAGCCTCCTTCGATGAATCTTTGCTTCATCAGATCCGGCTTGTTATGATTTCTTTCTCCGACGATAGACGTCCGGAGTACACCGTTCTATAAGGGATGATCGATGAAAAGCCCGGCGGCCCGCTCAAAACCCGCTCCGACCAAAGACGAAATCCTCGCGCAACTCAACAGCCTGCTCGACCGTCCGGACGACGACATCCAGGCGGCGCTCATGAAGGAAATTCTCATCGGCGTCCTCCGGCTGTCGGAGTCGCAGCTGGACGTCCTGGACCTGAAGATCGTCAATCGTGCGCTAAAAGAATTGCGGCATGCATTCAGAGTGTTTCAGGGCTATCGGCATCGGCTGAAGGTCAGCGTGTTCGGGTCTGCCCGCACTCCCGCCGACGATCCTAATTACCAACTGGCCTTCCAGTTCGCCAAACGGATGGTTGAAGAAGGCTACATGACGATTACCGGCGGCGCCGACGGCATCATGCGGGCGTCGCAGGAAGGAGCCGGCCGCGAGCACAGTTTCGGCGTCAATATCATGCTGCCCTTCGAACAGGGCGCCAACTCCGTCATAGCCGACGACCCCAAACTCGTGACCTTCAAATACTTTTTCACCCGCAAGCTCATGTTCCAAAAAGAATCGCACGCCATCGCCCTGTTCCCGGGCGGATTCGGCACCCATGACGAAGGGTTTGAGATCTTGACTCTCGTGCAAACAGGGAAGAGCGACCCGAAACCGATCGTCTGCCTGCAAGCCCCCGGGTGCGATTACTGGAATCACTGGAACCAGTTCATCACCGAACAGTTACTGAAACGGCACCTGATCAATGCCGAGGATCTTTCCCTCTTCGCCATCGTCGATAATGTGGAAGATGCCGTCACCGAGATCCGGACGTTTTATCGACGGTACCACTCGCTCCGATTCGTGGGTCGCCAGCTCGCTATCAGACTGAAAACCCCGTTGACCGAGGCGCAAGTCGAGGACGTGCAGCGGGAATTCAAGGATCTGCTGACGGAAGGAACCTTTGAGCAGCGGCCGTCTCTCCCTGAAGAAATCGATGAGCCGGGACTGAAAGACCTCGCGCGCCTGACCTTTTCGTTCAACCGCCGCAGTGCCGGTCGGCTCCGACAACTCATCAATCACCTCAACGGGCTTCCTGCGGCGGCCTGATCCGAATCCGACGATGCCGGCGAACGTACCGGCATCACCCCGCCCCTTTGATCGTCCCCCTTTAGTCTCCGTGAGCGGACATGGTAAGGTGGAACGCCTATGAGCGCCGCCGCCTTACGAAACCTCTCCCCTGTTCCTCCCACGTTGATCCTGTATCATGCGGAATGTGCGGACGGCTTCGGCGCCGCCTGGGCCATCTGGAAACGCTTCCCGGACGCCCACTATCGTGCCGTGAAACATGGCGAAGCGCCGCCGCCCGACCTGGCAGGCCAGCATATCGTCATCGTGGACTTCAGTTACGCCCGGCCGATCCTCGAAACCATCGCCAAGGAAGCGGCCAGCCTGGTCGTCCTGGATCACCACATCACCGCCGAACAGACATTGGCCGACCTGCCCTACGCATACTTTGACCAGAAGAAATCCGGCGCCGTATTGGGGTGGGAATGGGCCCATGACGAACCGGTCCCCTGGCTGTTGCGTTATGTTCAGGACAAGGATCTCTGGCACTGGGCACTGCCGAACAGCCGGGAAATCAGCGCCGCGCTGGCATCGTACCCCTTCGACTTTCAACTCTGGAACCGCTTCGAGCAGCAGGAATTAGAGCGGGAAGGCCGGGCCATTCTCCGCTACGAGAACGAACTCGTCACCAAGCTTGCCTCGCATGCCACGATGGTGCAGTTCGAAGGCGCCACCGTGCCGGCCGTTCATAGTGCGGTCCTCACCAGTCAGATCGGCGAGCGCTTGTCGGCCGACCACCCCTTCTGTCTCATCTGGCACGATCGCAACGGGAGACGATACTACAGCATGCGCTCGCGCGAGGATGGAACCGACGTGGGCGCGATCGCCGCCTCGTTCGGCGGCGGAGGCCATACCCACGCGGCCGGGTTCTCGATACCGTTGCAAGCCGACGGCTCGCTCCCTTCGAATCCCCGTCTTCCTCGACCGGCGCCGTGACGGTTCTCGACCAGAGGTGCGGTGATGCTCCCACTCAACGACGATAACCCGACGGAAAGCACGCCGGTCGTCACCATCACGTTCATCGCCGCCTGTTGCCTCGTATTCATGTACCAAAGCACGCTCCCTCCAGGGCCGGGAGAAGCCTTTGTCTATCAGTACGGAGCCATCCCGGCCGTCGTATTCGGCCGCGCAGGGCTCCCGCCTGAGGTCATGGCGATCCCAGCCGTTTCGACCGTGCTGACGAGCATGTTCCTGCACGGCAGTTGGATGCACCTCATCGGCAACATGCTGTATCTCTGGATCTTCGGCAACAACATCGAAGACGTCATGGGCCATGCGAAGTTCATCGTATTTTATGTCCTGTGCGGTGTCCTGGCTGCACTCAGCCACGCCTGGACCGATCCCACGTCCACCGTTCCGATGGTCGGCGCCAGCGGCGCGATCTCCGGGGTGTTGGGAGCCTATCTGCTCTTATTCCCCCACGCCCGCGTGCTGCTGCTCGCTCCGATGGTGGGAATGGTCACGGTACCGGCCGGCATCGTGTTGGGATTCTGGTTCGTGATGCAACTCTTGAGCGGAGGAGCGAGTCTCGGGTCGCAAGGGGGAGGGGTGGCCTTCTTCGCTCACATCGGCGGGTTCATCGCAGGAATGGGGCTGATCGGTTTCTTCAAACGACCGGAGGTGCGGTTCTTTACACCGGCCCGCACCAGGTCATGGCGATACTAACCCCCTCCCGACCGTTCATACGTCCAATAATTCGCGGACCTTCCCGGCCAATTCCTGCTGCCGATAGGGGCGCTGCAGAAAATACTTCTTATTGACCCGATGACTCGTGATCGTCTCGTCCGAGAATCCCGACACAAACAGCGCCTTCATCTTGGGATGCCGGAGAACCAGACGTTTGGCCAACTCCCGTCCGCTGATCTCCGCCATCGACAGATGGCTCACCGTGAGGTGAATGGGCCCGGCGTGCTGCTGGGCCACCAGTAACGCCTCCACTGCAGACCCCGCTTCCAACACTTGGTAGCGATGGCGGTGGAGCGTCGAGAGGGCGAGTTTCCTGGCAATTTCATCCTCCTCGACGAAGAGCACCGTCTCCGACCCCTTCGACAGGGCCTCGTGGACGACGGTCGTGTCCCGCACCGCACCAGTTTGCTCGACCAGCGGGAAATAGACCCGCACCGTCGTCCCCTGGCCGGGCTGACTTTGCACCTCGACCGTGCCGCCATATTGCCGGACGATCCCATACACGAGTGTCAAGCCGAGGCCGGCATTGGCCTCCTTCGTCGAGAAAAACGGTTCGAACATCTGTGACTGGACGTCCAGATTCATCCCGCGGCCGCGATCACTCACGGCAATCATCGCCATGCGTTTACGGGGGGGTTTTTCCAATTGTTCGACGGGAAGGCCCTCACCGGTGACCACTTGCACCGCGATATCCACACGGCCGCCTTCCGGCATCGCGTCCCGCGCATTGGCGACCAGATGCAGGAGCACCTGCTCCAGCCGATCATGGCCGATCTCCACCAGCGCCGCGGTCGAGTCGCTCGTCACCTGCAGGTCGATCCGGCCGGAAAGCAGCCCCCGAAGCATCTCTCGCATCGTTTCGATCGCCGGCCCGAGCGACAGCGTATCCCGCACCGTGGTTTCATGGACGCCCAGCGCCAAGAGTTGCGCCGTCAAGGCGGCAGCCCGTTCCCCGCTCCTGAAAATCTCCTCCACCGGACCTTGCAACGGATCATCCGGTTTCAATTTGGACGTAATGGCACCGGTCTGTTTTCCGATGACCGCCAACACCTGATTGAATTCATATGCCAGTCGGGACGCCAACCGCCCAACCGCCTCGAACTTCTGGGCTTCGCGCAGCTGCCGTTCCAGCCCCGTCCGCTCCGCCTTCCCCTGGCGGATTTCCTGATTCGCACGGGAGAGTCCCTGCTTCAGCCCCTGCACACGCGTTTCTAATTGTGTCCGTCGTTCCTCCAACGCCTGTTCGGCCTGCTTCAACCCCTGGACATTTTCCTGCAAGGTGCGATTGCGCCGGCGCTCGGCGGCCACGGTTTCGAGCGTCAATCCATAAAACACCGCCATGATCAGCAACACGGGAATACCCAGCATATGTCCGACAGCGAACGCACCGGACTGCATCGCATGTTCGTACACCAATACGCCGTACCCGGCGCAGATCACCAGCGAGAGACCGAGCAGCTGTTTCAGCGAAGGAGCCGAAGAGGCGATCAGCACGAGGAGAAAATAGGTGAGATACAATTCGGAGCTGGCGTTCCCGGAGAGATAAATCGTCCCCGTGACCAGCACCGTGTTGAGACTGATGAGGACGCCGGGAAACCAAACGCTCTCAAGCACCTTCCGCGGCAGCACCATGATCCCAAGGCCGACCAAGATCAGGCCGACCGCCACCATCTGGCTCACCGCATGCCCGAATATCGTTTCGTTCCCGACCAACAGTTCGTAGGAGAGAATCCCTGCCACAAGACCCTGCAGAAAAATCGTGCGGGATCGTGAATGGTCGAGGAACCGGCCCACCCCGTGCATGGCCGGATGCCGGCCGGTTTGATCGAGATCGGGGGAAGTAGAAGAAAGAGACGCGCTCACCACCCTGCCCGCCTTCACGAGAGAAGTGTAAAACCGGCTTGGATGTCAGCAAGTCTTGTACCCTGCCCCGCAATGCGGCAAGTCACAGCATTTCCAAGTGTGTGACGAGAAGGGCTGGACATGAAGGGCCGGAACCCCTTCCTTCCAGTCACAAAAACGAACGGACTCTCCTCACGGCAGGCTTACGTCAACCGACACAAATGAGCAGCATTTCGGCATGGGGCCAGGACCGGACATGCAATTGTGCATACCGGGCATGACCCTAGGGGACCGGAAATCGAGGCAACATGCTGACCCGATTCAAACCGACCCTCAAGGACGAGGCAGGGCGAGACGCGACCGGAAGGCCGACGCCCTTGCGAGAGCTTCCGCACCGGTTGAGGCAAGGAACGTGACGTGTCCCATTTTCCGTCTCGGTCGAATCTCGCGTTTGCCGTAGAGGTGGACCGAAGCACCGGGCTCACGCAGCAACTCCTGCACTGCCGGCGACACCGTGGCGAGCAAGACTTCCTCGCCGATGAGGTTGAGCATGACCGCGGGAGAAAGCAGGCGAACTTCTCCGAGCGGCAAGTCGCAGAGGGCGCGCACCTGCTGTTCGAATTGCGACACCGTACAGGCATCCAAGGAATAATGACCGGAATTATGCGGCCTGGGTGCGACCTCGTTGATCAACAACCGGCCGTCACCCATCAGAAACAGTTCCACGCAGAACACGCCCACGCCGTCCAGGGCCTGCACCGCACGTCGCGCCATCGTCGCAGCCTGTTCCGCAACCGGCGTCGGCACGTCGGCCGGTACGATCGTCTGGCGAAGCATGCCGCCTTCATGCACATTCTCGACAAGCGGATAGGTCCGCATCGTCCCGTCACTGCTGCGTACGACCAGGATCGAGACCTCACGTTCGAAGGAAAGACATTCCTCCAGGATCCAGCGTGAACCGAGCCTCATGGTCCGAGCAAGGTCCTGCTGCACGCCCGTACGGTCCTCCGCACGGTCGATTTTCCACTGCCCCTTGCCGTCATAGCCGGCTGTCGCCTGCTTGCAGATCAACGGATATCCGAGCAGGGTTTGCCGGCCCAGTTCTTCCGGCGACGAAATCCCGTGAAACGCCGGCACGGCCAAACCATGGGCCTGCAAAAAGGTCTTTTGTTCGATCCGATCTTGAATCACCCGGAGCACCAGACTCGATGGCCTGACCGGCACCTCGCGTTCCAACTGCGCACACAGGTCACTGGGGACATTTTCCCATTCGTAGGTCACGACACGGACAAGCCGGGAAAAGTCTTTGCGGGCCGCAACGTCGGAAAAGGGTCTGCTCAGCGAATAGTCGGCAAGACGGTGGGCGGGCGCTTCTGCGGCGGGGTCCCACACCGCCACCCCGTACCCCATGCGGCGGGCGGCCGTCGCGAACATCGCACCGAGTTGCCCTGCGCCCAACACACCCAGAGTCGCGCCGGGATCGATGGCTGTCATGCTCACGATCGCCGGCTCGTCCGCTGGCTACGAGGCATGTGAAAGGGAGGAGACAAACGGGTGTCGTCCTGTGAATCGAGCACCGACTGCGTTTGGGAGGCACGGAACCGCTCGATCCGTTGCCTGATTCTGACGGAACGCAAGGCAAGGATCTGTGCGGCCAGGAGGGCGGCATTTTCGGCACCGCCGATGGCGACGGTGGCGACCGGAATACCCCTGGGCATTTGCACGATCGATAACAGTGAGTCCAGTCCCCGCAGATGTTCAGTGGGAATCGGAACCCCGATCACCGGCAGGGAGGTCTTTGCCGCCAACATCCCGGGAAGGTGGGCCGCCCCTCCGGCTCCTGCGATAATGACCTGAATGCCCCGCTCCGCCGCCTGTTCCGCATAGGCGAACAGGCGATCCGGTGTCCGGTGGGCCGAGACCACCAGGAGCTCGTTGGAAATCCCGAGCTCGTTCAGCATGGCCACCGCCTTTTCGAGGATGGGAAAATCCGACTTGCTTCCGCCGAGCACCCCGACAGAGACCCGAACCACTGCGTTGCTGGTTGACATGAGCACCGCCGCCTTTGGATGAAGGAGAGGAAAACGGAGCAAACCTTAGCCGTTCTCCGGTCGAAGGGTCAAGCGGTTCACCGGCGGAACCCGCCATTGAATTGACCAACTCCTTCACAATCCACTATGATGTGAATCGCCCTAATCTGCAATCGGTTGGGCCTTGGAGGAGTCACGTGCAGCGCATTCGTGAAGGACTCAAGACAAGGCTTCGCTCCCTCGTCACCCAGCGCACCGGACTGGACGAAATGGCCGTCGATGATCTCGCGATATCGACGAAGTTACAGTCCTGGGAAGCGGTCCAGATTCCCGAGCGACTTCGGTTCTCCTCCCGCCTGGCCCTGCTCCTGGTCGGGCTCTTCGTTCTGATCGTCGCATTCGTCCCTTGGACCCAAACCATTACGGTGACCGGCCAGCTCTCCGCGTACACGCCGTTCGAACGGCCGCAAGACGTGGAGGCGCAGATCACCGGCCGCATCAAGAAGTGGCACATTTTCGAAGGTGTGCGGGTCAAGGCAGGCGACGTCATTCTCGAACTCGACGACTACGACCCCAACTTCATGGCTCCGGATCTCTTGAGTCTGCTGGAACAACGCAAGAGAGCGTTGGAGGATACCAGAAAGGCCGCACTGAGCCGCGCCGAGCAATTGGATAAGCGGATCAAGGAAATGCAGAACCTCGTGAAGGCGGCGGTGCCGTCGGCCGGCGCACGGGTGCTGGAGGCGGAGAGCAAGGTGCGGGAGGCGCGCCAGAAGGTCGAATCATCCAAAATTGCCGTGGCCACCGCCGAACTCAACGTGGATCGTCACAAACAGTTGGCCGAACAGGGACTCGTCTCCCAACGCGAACTCGAACTCACCATTCAAGCGGCCATCGCCAGCAAGGCCGATTTGCAGGGGGCCCAGGCCAACCTCGCCGCGGCTGAACAGAGCATGAAGGCCTTGAGCTTCGGACGGGAACAGGTGAGCGCTGAAGTGCTCCAACGGCTGCTCGATGCGGAGGCGGCGCGGGATGCCTCGATCGGAGAAGCCGCGCGGGCCGCCGATCAAGTGGCGGATGTGTCCTTGCGCCTCTCGAACGCCAATCAACGGCGGGTCGCCAGCCGCATTTTTTCACCGATCGACGGGACCGTGGTGAAGATGGCGCAGGCCGGCGCCGGGGAAACGGTGCGGCCGGGAGAGAAATTGGTCCGAATTTCTCCGACCAGCTCGGACAAGGCCATTGAGATGGTCGCCGACGGGATCGATGCGCCCCTGCTCAACGTCGGACGGAAGGTCAAGATTCTTTTCTATGGCATCCCCGCCATTCCTTTGCCGGCCTGGCCTGAGCTGATGGCCGGAACCTACAACGGCGTCATCAAAGTCATCGACCAGGTGGACGACGGAAAGGGCAATTTCCGCTTTTGGGTCGTCCCGGACCAGGACGAGCGGCCCTGGCCGCCGCAAGAACATGTCCGCCAAGGCACCAAAGCCATGGGGTGGGTCATCCTCAACCGCGTCCCGCTCTGGTATGAGTTGTGGCGCCGGTTCAACCTGTTTCCGCCTGACTATCAGGAGCGGCCCCCGAGTTTGATCGATACGCTCTTGCCGAAAGCCGGGCGAGGGGCTAAGTAACACCTCCCCGTTGATCATCGGCATCCATACCGACGCGCCCATAACCTCGATCCCTGCGTTCTCGTTTGGACGCAGAAAGGAGTGTGCCCCGATGAAGAACTATGTCTTGGTGTTTGTTGTGGCGGCCTATGCGCTCTGCTGGCTGCCCGAGAGCAGCATGGCCGGAGAAGACCAGGTCAAATCGAAATCGCTCCTGCCGATTCCGCTCTCCTTGAACGAAGTCCTGGCTTGGATCGATCGGTCCCACCCGCTGTTGAAAGGAGCGGGAACCGAAAAGGTGGCCGCGCGCGGGAAAATGCTCAAGGCCCTGGGCGCGTTCGAGCCCACGGTGGTGAACGACACCGAGGTCGAACGGTTCATTTCCAGCTCCAATCCTGGCAAGGGGACCCAGACCGTCGGGTTCAACGACACGCTCGTGGAAGCTCGTCACCCTTGGGGATTTCGCGGCAGTGCCGGATTTCGCCAGGCCATCGGTGATGCAAAAATTCCCGACCTCTCCTTCGGAAACGGCAATCAACAAGTGCTCCTCGGCGGGTTCATGCCCTTGCTCAAAGGGTTGATGATCAACCCGGAAAATGCGGAACTGCAGCGCTCGCAGTTGGCCGATCCGCGGGCCGAAGTGAAGATTTCTCAAACCAGACAGGATCTGTTCCTCGCGGCCGCCACCCAGTTCTGGGATTGGGTCTCGACTGCGAAATTCGTGGACGTGCAACGCCGGGCCCTCGGTGTCGCGGAAGAGCGATTGAGGCAGGTGGAGGGGAGGGCCAAGGCCGGCGCGGTCGCTCCGTTGGATGTCGTCGAGGCCGGGCAGGAGGTCCAGCGGCGCCGCGAAGTCGCCATTGCGGCCCAACGGGCCCTGGAGCAGGAGCAATACAAAATGTCGATGTTCCTGTGGGAGAATCAGACGCCGACCGCGCCGCAACTCGATCGGGCGCCGGACTTCCCTCCACCGACGGCCGCCCCCACGCCTGAGATCGTCCAAGCCGACAAGCTACAGGCGAAAACCGACCGCCCGGAGATACGCGAGGTCGATATCGAAGCCAAGATCAACAACATCGATCTGGAACTGGCCAAGAACAACCTTCTGCCCAGCCTCGACGCCGAGGCGGCTCCGGCCAGGGCGCCGGAGAAATTCGTGCTTGGCCTGGGATACCGGTTCGGATTGGAACTGCGCATGCCGATCCTCCAACGGAGGAGTCGCGGTGAAGTGTTGGAAGCGCAAGCCCAGGCCGATCGACTGGTGCTCGTCCAGAGGTTCCGAGAACAGCAGGTGGTGGTCGACGTCGACAATGCCCTATCGGCGATCGAACGGGCGAAGGAACGGGTGGCCGCCGCAACGGAATCCCTGCGCATGGCGAAAACCCTGGAGGAAGGCGAGCGGTTCCGGTTCAGCCTGGGTGCCACCAGTGTTCTGTTCGTCAACTTACGGGAGCGCAACTCCGTCGATTCGGAAATGCAATTGGTACGGGCAAAGGCCGATTATCAGAAGGCGCTGGCCCTCTATCAATGGTCTACCGGAACCTGGGCACGGAGCCAGCAGTCCGCCGTCCCGGTCAACTACCGGATCGGCGCGAGCCTCTCCAAATAGTGGCATTTTACGACCTGCTCTGATAGGGTTTATCGCATGGTGGGGGCCCGTGTAGACGGGCCCTCACCAATGACTTGAGACTCCTCTCGCCAGGAAACGGCAAGGGCGCCGCATCAGGTCTTGGCAGGGGAAGCACCTATGGCCCAAGACCATTCCGACAACCAGGGCAATCTGTTCCAAACGGTCGTCGGCCACCTCGGCCTCCTGTTTCATTTGGAGCGCCGCATCCTCGGCCTCATTTTTTCCTATTCGATCGTCATCGGGTTGTTCGCCCTGATCGTTCCCCTCACCGTTCAAGAACTCGTCAACACCTTTGCGTTCGCCATTCAGCCCATCACCATCGTCACCCTGGCGGCGGTCATGGTGGCGGCCCTGCTGTTCGTCGGAGCGTTTCGGGCGTTGCAATATTACGCCGTCGAAGTGCTGGAGCGCCGCATTTTCGCCCGGGTCGCCATCGCCATGGCGCAACAGCTGCCGCATGTGCGGTATCAGGGTTTCAAACCCCGCTTCGCGAATTTTTTCATTGAAACCATCCTGATGCAGCGGGCGATCTCGGTGCTGCTGGTCGACTTGATCAACGTGATCGTCGGCGGCGCAGTCGGCATGACCATCCTCGTGTTCTATCACCCCTATTTCTTGCTCTATAACGCCGTTCTGTTGGCCGGATTCAATGTCGTGTTTTTCCTGATGAGTCACGGCGGTCTGAAGGCCGACATGACCCTGTCCCATGCCAAATACGACACGCTGCACTGGTTTCAGGAAATTGCCTACAACCTGTTGCACTTCAAATCGACGGACAGCCAGGCGCTCCTGATCACCAAAACAGACCAGCTTCTGGACAACTATATGAGCATACGCCGGACCAGATTCGGCATCTTGCTCCGGCAATATTTGGGGTCTTTGGGATGGCAAGCCGTCGCCCATAGCGGCCTCATCGCGACGGCCGGCTGGCTGCTCAGCATCGGACAATTGACGCTCGGACAATTCGTCGCCGCCGAAGTGGTGGTCAGCGGTATTCTATCCAGCTTCGACGGGGTCGTGAAACGGATGGGGCACATCTATTACTTCCTCACTGCCTTGACCGAACTGAACTTCCTGTTCTCCCTGCCGAAAGATCAGGACACGGCCACGCTCGCCATCCCGCTTCCCGATCCGACCGTCCACGGCATCCGCGTCACGTGCAAGGACCTGACGTTCGCACCGGCCGGCGGCCCGGCCGTGTTCGATCACTTCAATCTGGAAGTCACGCCGGGCGAAAAAATCGGCATCTACGCCGAGACCACCCTCGCAAAAACCGCCCTGGCCCGCGTGTTGGCTGGTTTGGAATCGCCCACCTCCGGCCTCATCCGCTACAACGGCGTCGACCTTCGACACCTCAATCTGGACTCCGTCAACCGCTTCAGGGGCTTCATCTTGGATTCACAGCTTTCGCTGTTCGAGGGGACCCTCGAAGAAAACATCCTGCTCGGCCGAAGCTATGTCCCCTACAGCGACGTGCGATGGGCGCTCCGCTTTACCGAACTCGAAGAGGAGGTGGACGCCTTGCCTCAAGGCCTGAAAACCCACATCCGGACCCCCGGCAAGATCTTCGCGCCAAGTCACATTGTCCGCATCCTGGTCGCGCGGGCTATTCTGGGCCGTCCGCAACTCCTCATTTTCGAGGGGATTCTCCATAACATGCACCCAGCCATGCGCGAGACGATTCTCCGCCGCCTCTGCAGCAAAGAAGAACCGTGGTCGGTGATCTTCGTCTCGAACGATCCCAACCTGACCCCCCATGTCGATCGCCGAATCCTGCTGAACTAGCCCACCTTGACAGCGTTCGCGCAATTGCCCAAACTGCGCCTGCAGAGAGGCAGACACGAATACTTGGGTGAATCAGAACGCCGCTGAGCCAGCCCTCACAACCCCCTCCGCGTGGACCATCCTGGCGCGCCTGAATCTCCTGATCGGGCTCGAGTACCGCATTCTCGCCATCATCGCCTCCTATGCGGTGGTCATCGGCCTGTTCGCCCTGATCGTCCCGCTGACCGTGCAGGAGTTGGTCAACACCTTCGCCTTCGCCATCCAACCGATCATGATCGTCACTCTGGTGGCCATCATGCTGGGGGCGCTGCTCTTCATGGGCGCCTTCCGCGTCCTCCAGGCGCGCGCCGTCGAAATCCTGGTCCAGCGACTCTATACGCGCCTGGCCGTCGCCTTTACCGAAACCCTGCCCCGTTTGCGGGAAGACGTCTTTCTCCCGCAACATACCAATACCTTCATCGAGGCGGAACTGCTTCCACGCGCCCTGGTCGCCATGCTGACCGACCTGATCAACGTGTCGGTGTCGGGCATGATCGGCATGGCGATCCTGGTCATGTACCATCCCTATTTCCTCGGCTATAACACCCTGCTGATCACGGGCTTCGCCTTTGTGCTGTCGTTTTTCGGCCGAGGGGGACTCAACATCACGCAGCGGGTGTCCCGGCTGCATTACAAGACCTTCCACTGGATGCAGGACATCGGCATCAACCGGCTGCATTTCAAATCCACGGACAGCCTGCCGCTCCTCCTCAAGAAAACCGATGCCCTCGCCCAAGCCTATGTCATGGCGCGCAAGACCCGTTCCGATGTTCTCACCGGGACGCAATACAAGAGTGCAGTCATTTTTCAAGCCTTCGCGCATAGCGGCATGATCGGCCTCGGCGGCTGGCTGCTGTCGGTCGGCGATATCACCCTCGGCCAATTCGTCGCCGCGGAGGTGATCGTCGGCACCCTGCTTCTCAACCTCGACATCGTCGCCCGCCGCATGTATGCCGCAATTTATGTCGTCACGTCGCTCGACGAACTATCCAAGCTGTTCAGGTTGCCGAAAGAGGATGTCTCCAGCCCCATCGCCACATCGCTCCCGAATCCTTCCCTACATGGGGTGCGGTTGACCTGTAAAAATGTCTCGTTCGCCGTACCGGACGGGCCGCTCATCTTCGACCGGTTCAACCTGGAAGTCATGCCGGGGGAGAAAGTCAGCATCCTCTCGGGAACCAGCACGAGCAAGACCTCGCTGGCCCTCGTCCTGGCCGGGCTGTACCACCCCACCGGCGGTGTCATCCGCTATAACGACATCGATCTCCGGGACGTCTCCTTGAACTATGTGAACTCCTGCCGCGGCCTGATGCTGGATTCACACCCCACGCTGTTCGACGGGACCCTCGAAGAAAACATCTCGCTGCATCGCCCTGCGATTCAATTCGACGACCTGAGCCGGGTGCTCCGATTCGTGGAACTCGAAGAAGAAGTCGACGCGCTCCCACAAGGACTGGAAACAGCCGTACAGGGCAACGGCGCCAACTTTACGCGCAGTCAGGTCCTGCGCATTCTCCTGGCCCGCATGATCGTGACCAGACCGCAATTGCTGATCTTCGACGGCAGCCTCCACAATATCGAGCCGGCGCTCCGGCTGACCCTGCTGCGCCGACTCTGTTCGAAAGAGGAGACCTGGTCGGTGATTTTCGTCTCCAACGATCCGGAGATCGCCCAATTGGTCGAACGGCGGGTGGTGCTCGACTGACGACCGAGCCTGCGCCGAACCGGCTCGCGCCTTCTTTCTTTCCGCCCGATCTGCTAGACTGATTCTCGAAGACCTTCGAAACGACGTTCCTTCAACGGCCAGACGAAAGGGACCCCCGTGTCGGTGGTATCGCGCCTGAAGTTGTCCATTCCCGGCACCAATCAATTGATCATCAGCATCCTGATCGCAGGGTTGGGCTGGATCAGCGGCCAGGCCCTCAGCCGGATCGACCAGGACCTGCGCATCATGTATACCGAATACACCCTGGGCGCAGCCGACCTCGCCCACATCTCCGCAGACGTCATCCGTTATCGCAATACGATCATTCGTTCGCTGGAGGCGGAGAACCAGAAAGCCTTCGAGCGGATTACGGAATCCTTGCCGGCACAGCGGGCGCGGATTCAACATGCGGTGGATCGTTATGCCGCGGCCGGCCTGCGCGTCTCCCGCAGCGGACGGAGCGAAGAAAAGGACATCCAGGCGGTCCGCGAGAGTCTCGACCGCTACTTCTCTGTGGCCAGCAAGACAACCGATTTGCTGGCCCAGGAATGGACTGCGGGTTCCTCTGCCGAAGCCGCGGAATTGCGGCGAAAAGCTGAAATCCATGCCGCCGACAACGGGGGGCCGAAGGTGATGCAGGTGAGTCTGGCCTTGGACCGGCTGCTGGAAACCGTGGCGGAGGTCGCCAAGGACATGCGTGACCAGGGCACCAAGACGATCCGGACGACGAGTTATTGGATCGTGGGCGGCAGCTTCTTCATCGCCCTGCTGAATCTGTTTCTGTCCCGTACGCCCCGAGCGCAGAATGCTCCGTCGTCACGGCCGGAAGAAACCACGCGACCAGGATCGCCCCTGCGCCTGCCGAACGACGGGCAGAATCCTGCGCTCAGGACCGACTGACCGATCCGCCTCTCTCGCATTCACACCGACAGTTCATCCGACCGACCGAGGGCCTGGAACAGCCGCCTCCGTTCCTCCGGCGTCAGATCCCTCCACTGACCGGCCTGTAATCCCTCAATGGTGATGTGCATGATACGCACGCGATGCAGCGAGACGACGCGGTAGCCGAGCGCCTGGCACATGCGTCTGATTTGACGATTGCGTCCTTCTGTGAGGATGATGCGAAACCGCCTGGGACCGAGGCGCACCACCGTACAGGGCCGCGTGCGTACCCCTAGAATCACCACGCCCTGCGCCATGCGTGCGAGGAACGTCTCGTCGAACTCCCGATCCACCTCCACCCGATATTCCCGTTCATGCCCATGCTCGACCCGCAAGATCGCATTGACGATGTCGCCGTCGTTCGTCAGCAGGATGAGGCCGGATGAATCTTTATCCAATCGCCCGATGGGGAAGATCCTCGCGCCATGGCCGATTTCAGCGATGATGTTTCGCCGCACATGGGGTTCGGTGGTCGTCGTCACCCCGACGGGCTTGTGATATTTGATATAGACGGGGCGATTGCCCCGCTGAATGATCGCACCGTCGCGCGCGACAAGGTCGCCTGCCGAGACTTGATCGCCGAGCTTGGCCACCCGGCCGTTGATCGTCACCCGGCCCTCGCTAATCAGCCGATCCGCTTCTCTCCGTGAACAGAGACCTTGCTCCGTGAAGAACTTATTGATGCGCATGGACGGCGTGGGGTGCGAACACGTGAGCCGTTCCGCGTGAAGCGTATTTCGTATCTCGCAAAGAGCCTACAGCCTATAGCGTATGGTCAACAGCCTTGGCCGCAGAATAGAGGCAGAGGGCTCTCTTTGCCTGGGCCATCAGCCATGAGCTATACGCTCCGCTTTCCAACGAGATACGTTTCACAAGCGATGCTTCATCATATGAAATTTAATGTACGCGCCGGCCGGCACGAATCCGTCCGAGCATACGATAGATCAGCCGAGCGATGCTGAACTGCGGAGCGACGAATCCTTCGATGGGGGCGATTTCGCTGATGTCCATCCCGACGATCCCCGGTCCATCGGCAAGCGCCGTCACCAGTGCGATCGTATCATACCAACCCAACCCGCCCGGTTCCGGCGTTCCGAGTGCCGGCACCAGCGACGCGTCGAGTCCGTCGCAGTCGAACGTGAGGTACACCGGTCCTGTACAGGATGCCATGACGTCGGGAATCCAGCGAGCCGCTCGTCCTTCATAGGGACCGGAGGGGTCCAGGATCGACGCCGCGAAGAACGTCTTGATCTTTGGGGTCTTTTGAATCAGGTCGATTTCTTCGGGACTGATGGATCGAATACCGACTTGCACCAGCGGCAGGCCATCGTCGACCACACGGGCCATCACACTGGCATGGCTGTAGGGATTGCCCTGATAGGCCTGGCGCAGGTCCCCATGGGCATCGATCTGCACGACGCACATGGTCGGATAGGTCCGCGCATGCGCGCGGATCGCCCCCAGCGCGCCGGTATGTTCACCGGTCAGGGTGACCAGAAACTTCCCCCGGCCGACATGCGGCTGCACGAAGTCTTGAATGGCCTGCACGGCCGGCCCATCGACGAGACCGTTCAGGTTCAAGGTGGCGGCAGTCGCCACCCCGCCCCATTCGCGATAGGGTTCGTACTTCAACGTCTCGTCGTACAACTCCACTTGTTGAGACGCTTCGATGATGGCGGAGGGACCGCGATCTGACCCGAGGATATAACTCGAGGTGTGTTCGTAGGGAGCCGGCAGAATGTAGACCCCGGCCCGATCAGGATGGCACCAGGGCTCGTCGATCCCGAGGAAGTTATCACTTTGCCCAAGCCATCCGGATGGGAGCGCCATAGTCGCCCGCCGTCAGGCCTGGTTTCGGAGGCTCTTGGGGACGTTTTCCGTGGGAATGAATACGGCAAGGGCGATGACGCAGGTCCAGCGATGGGGCCGGCCGACCGCCGACTGCGTGATATTCAGCGTCCGCACGATTTTCCCGCCCATCTTGAAGACCTGCTCGCGCTCTTTCCAGGCCACGTCCGGGTCGAACTCGATGCCTTGGGTGGTGGCCAACATCTGCGCCGCCAGGTCTTCGGTGTATTCGCCGGACTCCTCGTCCGTTTCACCGTACGCATGGTGTTCGGAGAGGTAGCCGTAAGTATAGCGGTCGGTCGGAATGGCCAACCCGATCGAGGCGGAGATCAACCGATTGCGTTCATTCGTCTCGGACCTGGCCATGACGCAAAACGTGATTTCACCGGGGTTCAGTAATTTCTCGCCGCGCTTGCGCGGAAGGATTTTACAGTTGGGGGGGAGAATCGACGAGACACTGACGAGGTTGCAATAGGCCACGCCGGCGCTTCGCAGGGCCTGCTCGAACGCAGCCAGCTTTTCCTTGTGCACCCCGACGCCCCTCGTCAAAAACATGTGTGTTGGTACCATGTAGGTCTCCCTCTTCATCCCTCGTCGAAATCACTCCGCCATGACCATTTGAATGATCGTCACGGACCTTGCCTGACGCTTCACCGCGTGGCTCTACGGGCGGAAGTTGTACCAAGTTTACCGGGCATCCGCAATATGGCGGCGGGGTTTTTTTGTGTCGTGGCCGGTTTCGTTCAGGATGGGCGGAGGTTCATGACCAGCAGTTTTGGTTCGGTCATGTCCTCGATGGCATATCGAACCCCTT
Source organism: Nitrospira sp. (assembly GCA_030123565.1). Lineage (NCBI taxonomy): Bacteria > Pseudomonadati > Nitrospirota > Nitrospiria > Nitrospirales > Nitrospiraceae > Nitrospira > Nitrospira sp. The sequence continues at coordinate 3,452,131 of CP126122.1, forward strand.
CACGGCCGATCCCGGAATCCTTCACGCCTCCATAGGGCATGTGATCCGCGCGGAAGGTGGGAATCTCGTTCGCCAAGACGGCGCCGACGTCGAGCTGCTCGAACGCCCGAAAAATGCGTCCGACGTTCTGAGTAAAGATCCCGGCCTGCAATCCGTAGTCCGACTCGTTCACGCTCCGCAACACCGCATCGAACTCGTGGTATGGAGTCACCGTCACCAGCGGACCGAAAACTTCCCGGCAGGACACCTTCATCGTGGCGGTTACCTCGGACAACACCGTCGGCTGTACGACCGATCCGGCCCGCGTACCTCCCGACAGCAGCTGCGCCCCTTGCGTCACGGCTTCTCCGATCCAGCCTTCAATCCGCTCAGCCGCCCCCGAATCGATCAACGGACCGACCACGGTCCGCTCATTGCCCGGATCTCCTGTCTCCAGCCGCCGCACCAGACCCACCAGGTTCTCGGTGAAGGCCGCGGCGACCGATTCATGTATGAAAATCCGCTGCACCGAAATACAGGTTTGGCCGGCGTAGGTGAACCCGCCGGTCACGCAACGCTGCACCGCATAGTCCAGGTCGGCGTCCGGCTCCACGATCACTGCCGCATTGCCGCCGAGTTCCAGCACCACCTTCTTCTTACCGCACTTGGCCTTCAGCATCCAACCCACGGGCGCACTTCCGGTAAAACTGAGCAGCTTGAACCGGGGCTCGACGACCAGCTGCTCGGCCACCGCATTATTGCAAGGAAGCACGTTGAGACCTCCCGGCGGGACGCCGGCCTCCGTGAGCAGTTCGCCGAGCAACAGGGCCGTGAGAGGAGTCTGAGGGGCCGGCTTGATCAGAATCGAATTACCCGCCGCCAAGGCCGGAGCCACCTTATGGGCGACAAGATTGAGCGGGAAATTGAACGGGGTGATGCCGAGGATCGGCCCGATGGGAAACCGTCTCGTCACCCCCCAATGCGATTCCATGCCGGGCGACCAGTCCAGCGGCACCACCTCACCGCCGATCCGTTTCGCTTCTTCCGCCGCGATCGAAAACGTCTGAATGGCTCGCCCCACCTCCCGACGCGCATCGCTCAGGGGTTTCCCGGCCTCGGTCGTCATCGTGCGGGCAAATTCCTCCTGTCTTGCTTGAAGGGCATGCGCCGCGTTCTGCAGCATGGTGGATCGTGCATGGCTCGACAGTGCACGCATGGCCGCCGCGCCTTCGACAGAGGACTGCACGGCCGCCTCTGCCTCCGCCGAACCGGCCTGACAGACATGGGCGACCGTCTCACCTGTGTAGGGATTTCGTACGGGAGCGGCAGTCGCGCTGTGGTGCCACCGACCGCCGATCAGAAATGGACGTCCATCTTTCAACGGACCAACTCCGCAAAAGAGAGGATCGTTACTGCACTGATTCCACGGGAGGCGGAACGGGAGCGGTGCGGCTCGCCTCTTCGGCATCCTGCGCCGCCGTCGCCTTGGCGATCAGTTCTTCGGTCCCCCAATCCTGTACCGCGGCCAGGGTAAAGGCTTCATAGGTCGAGACACCGTGGCACGTCGGACAATCAGGCATGGGAACCTTTCGGCAAAACGCCTCATTCAAACAGGACATGCAGACCCACAGATCCGGCTCTCCGTCCTTCGCAGGCACGGACCAAAAGGCTTGTTTCGTCCCCATAGTGCGATTCCCTCTTTCCTCGCTAGACGATGATCCTACTCACTGCTGCTGGCATTGGTCCTCTTCCGCTTCGAACGCATGATGCTTATTTCGACCCGGGCGACGAAAGCAGTTTTTCGATTTCTTCTTCGAAGGCCTCGAAGGGAAAGGCTCCGGGTATGGCGATCGCAGGATCCTTGGCGGTCGGTTGCTGCGTCGTGCGCATCAGGACAAAACCGGGGGTGCCGCGAAAGCCCCAGGAATTCGCTTCCTGCCGGTCTTGAAAGATGGCTTGCACATAGGGGGCATCGCGCAAACATTGCCGGAACAGGGATTGATTGAGCCCGATCGCTTTGGCGTGCTGCGAGTAGCTGTCCGCATCGAGCCGCCCGTCTGAGGAAAACAACCGGTCGTGCATCGGCCAATAGGCCCCCTGGTCTCCGGCACAACGGGCTGCGAGGGCGGCGGTCAGTCCAGGCCCCTGATCGGCGCGCGGATAGTCTTTGTAGAGGAAGCGCACCTTCCCGGTCTCGACATAGCGCGCTTGAATCCTGGGCCAGGTTTCCTTGAAAAACTTGAGGCAATACCCGCACGTGAAGTCTGAGTACTCGATCATCGTCAACGGGGCATCCACCTTGCCCCTCATGCGGCTATCGACCGCCGGCGTCCCAGCAGCCCACGCTACACCGCTGGCCAGCAGGAGCAGGATGGATACACCGGCCCTCCACAACCAGGGTTTTGGCGTGATCATACAGAGACACTCTTGGTGCGCCTTCGCTCCAACAGCCCCAGCATGAGCAGCGGCCACACCAACGTCGCATCGCTGAGGACCTCTGCGAAACGCCCGCCCTCGGCAGGCGGCACGAACTTGCCCCAGGAGATGCCCTCTTGATAGGTGCAGCCGCTCAACCCGCCCCAGTAGTCCGGCTCAGGACAAATCCGGACGCCATAGTGGAACCGCGGCGGCTTCACATTCAGCCCCAGGCGCGCGTTGCTGATTTCAATATAGGGGGCCACCTGCTGCGCCCAATTGCGCGGAACTCCGCCGCCGATGGTAAAGATGCCGAGCCGTTTGGAGCCCAGGATTTCTTCCGCGTAGTTGTTGAGATCGAGATAGGGATTGAACGTCGGACAAATCTGGTGCAGGGCGCGCAACACCGCGAGGTCCCCGCCTTCCTTGGTTTGACTGCGGGCCCAATCGATGTTCTTCCCCATGGCCCAGGTGCCCACATCGAGGCCCATCTCGGAATCGGTGAATGCGGGAATGTAGACCGGTACCTGTTTCAGATAGGCGCTCTTGAGAATGCCGGGGCCTTCAAACTCCTCGGTCAACGTCTTGCCCAACTCGCGGGTCAAGAGATGCGAGGACAGGGGCTGATCGGTATTGATGCGCTTCAAGGTCAACGAGACGACATGTTCGACATAATTGAGGTTCGATTCCATTTCGAGGGTGTCGTAGACCCGGTTGTAGCCTTTCCGGAACAACTCCTCATCGCTGTGAGAGGCCTGGTGGCGGTAGTGAACCTTGCCCACCGACTCGCTCAACCCATGCGCGACCAGCGCGCCGGTCGAGACGATCGCATGCACCATGCCGCGGTCGATCATCGTACTGATGATCTTGCCCATCTTGGCGATGGTCATGGCGCCCGAGAGCGTCAGCACGACCTTGCAGTCTGGATCGTCGATCATCGCGGCGAGTGTTTCATAGGCCTCGCCGAGCCGTCGTCCGCCGAACGCGGTCTTCCGCATCGCCTCCAGCAGTTCCGAAAAAGAGTGAATCTTCTCGGGGTCGAGGGGCTCAAGGGCCTCCAAGCCATCCGTGGCACCGTCATGAAATTCCCGTCCCGCCATGATGAACGCCTCCCGAAACAAATCAATCTTCCGACCGAGCAGCTCATTTTATACACAACCGACCGTGACGGGGTCAATTCAAGGCATGGCCGGTCGCCCCTCGCCCCTGCCGTTCCAGAAGGCGGCTCGCCGTGAAAACCATACGCGATACAGAGCCTGGGAATGCACACGTCGCGATCAGGAGGTACCGGGAAGACAATGCGAGGGGTGACGAATGCGTCAGCTTCGGACGCCGCTCACGAGCGTGAGCAGCATGGCGGTGACATACATGAAACTGATGCCGGCGAACATCCCCACCGCCACTTGCTGGCGGCGCGTCGCCGTGTAGGACATGACCGTGAGTGAGAGAATCACATAGAGCAACGAGCCGGCCGCCAAGGTATAAAAGCAGATGGAGAAATAGGGGGACAACCCCTGACCGCTGAGAAAGGTTCCGACGCAGGTCGGAAGGCCGGCAATCGCCCCCAGCAAAAAAACATCATGCCACGAGATCGGCGTTTTCCCCGCCGCACCCACGATGCCGAATCCCTCGGTGCCGTTATGCAAACCGAAGCCGACCACCAGCAGCAGACTGAGCGCCCAGGCCCCGCTCGCGTAGCTGGCGCCGATCGCGAGGCCCTCGCCGAGGTTGTGCAACCCCATCCCCACCGCGATCATATAGGGAAGAGACAGGACCCGGTTTCCCGAGCGGCCGCCGAAGACTTGACTGGATTCCAACGCCACCAGTCCGACGAAGCTCACACCGAGGCTGCCCAGAAACAACACCCACGAGAACCCGTCGCGCGCGCCCGTCAATTCGACCGCTTCGTGCATCAGATCGAAGAAGAGGTAGACCAGCACGCCGGTCGCCACCCCGATCAGCCCGCCCTCCCAGGTGCGCGGCAACACCTTGCCGAGCAACAGTGCCATAAGCATCCCGAGATAGACCGGAACGACCCCGGCGATCACACCCAGTCCGACCAAATCCAGCATGCAAGACTTCTATCAGAACGGCCGGTGCAGAAGAAAGACCGTTGTGAAGGATTCTTGCTCCGTTTTATTCCCCTTGCGGTCGAACCGGGCCGGATTCCCAGGCGCCCTCGATCGTAAGGATTCGTTGGCGAACGGAAAGCGCTGACATCAAACCGCCGTGACCGGTATGGGGCATCACAGATGGCTCTCCGCTCCTTGGAGGGAATAGACCGGTCGAAGCGACTGTCGCCGCTCGACCCATGCCGTCACAAGTCGTTCATAGACCGCCGTGTAGGCCATTGCGGTCTCGACGAGAGCGTCCAGTGCCTCCGTGCAGGGCCCGTCCTGCTGCGGTGGAAGGTGCCAGGGGATGACGGCCTGCCAGTTGAGTTCCGGGCATTGTCGGACTTGATCCATCGACGTCGCCACCAAGGCCAACTCCTTGAACTCCCGATAGACCTTGACGACTTCCGGCGCATCCAACGAACCATATACCGTCGCCACGATAGGAAGCGGACTACGACGCATCAACGGAAATGCCGTGAACCCCGTATGCACATGGATGAGGTCGAAGGGAAAAGCCGCGGAGAATGCCTTGTCAAGCGCGAGAAACGCCAGCCCTTCCGAGAGGTGACGTTTGGGGGTCGGATAGTGCCGGAGCGCCAACGGGGCGACCGGCACCAATGAGCCTGACACCCGGCTGTCTCCGCTCGCGAACACCGTGACATCATGGCCGAATCGAACCAGGCCCCTCGCCAGGAACGCGACGCCGCGGGCTTCCGAACCTTCACTCTCGATCGACACCTCTTCAAAAAACGGGCTGACATGGGCAATGCGCATAACATCCTTCCTTTTTGTGGTTGAGGCGCCTGTACGCCATGCGCCGGTTCGGCACAACCTAGGCACTCATGGCAAGGCAACCGGCGCCTCAGTGACAGGAGGGCGGATGGTACGTCGGTAACATGAGAATTCGCTGAAGAATGCATGAAACTTTGATGAGGACGACAGGGAGGGCCGGGCGAAGCGGGAGCCACCGCGCAACGTCAGGGCTCCTGGTCGCGCAAGCGCGGTCTGGTGGTCCCAACGGGATTTGAACCCGTGTCTGAGCCTTGAGAGTCGATTCAGAGCAGAAATTACAGTGGCTTGATTTCGTGAAGGTTTCCCCGTTTTTTCTTTTTAATTGAGCGGTTAACAGCTTTCTATGGATTCTACTAATTCGAACCAATATGAGCGGTTTTGAAAATTTCTAGCACAAATTTAGCACACGCATTCTATGGTCTCGGACGAAAGGGGCGACGTATCCAGCGGGCGAGGTTAAAAGGAAGTGACTTGGCAGGGACGGTCGCAATCGAGCTGTCCGAATATGCAGCGACGAACAAAGGGCGGGCGGCTCGCAAGATCGCCGACTGATGACGAATTAGCCGCAGCACCATGGTATACTGCCTGCGGGTACACTGGATGCACTGCTGATGAAAGCCGTGAAGTACACCAAAGAAGGCGTGGTGATTCCCTCCTCCTGGATGAAGGGGTGGGGGAAAGCCGTCGTGGCGCATCGGGACTCCCAAGTCCTGATCTTGGAGTCTCCGGCCAGAGCGGCAAGTCGTAAGAAGCTGGCCCGCATGGTCAGCAAGTTACGCCGCGCCACCCGCGAACTAGGCGTCACCCCCGACCAGATTGCCGCTGAGGTTGCAGCGGTTCGGCGCGAGCGTGCGCGTCGTTCTTGATACGAATATTTTCGTGTCCGGCCTGCTGTCCGCCGCAGGGCCTCCTGCACGGATCATCCAGGCTGTCTTACAGCGCCGCCTCATCCCCATCATGAGCCCTGCCACCTTCGCAGAACTGGAAGCCGTCCTGCGGCGCCCCAAACTCCAACGAACGTTCACCCGAGCCGGGGTCAATATCACGAGCTTTCTGGCCACTATCCACGCCGAAGTTCAGTTCGTCGATCCCCATCCCACCAACACTCCGCTTCGTGATGCGCAGGATCGACCGTTCCTCGATCTCATGGCCACTACACCTCCTCCCCAATACTTCGTCACCGGGGATAAGGATTTCGAAGCCTCACACTACAGCGGTGTGCCGGTCATTTCAGCCGCCGAGTTTGCCCGCCTGCTCACTCACCGATAGTCAATTCCTGTATTGGTCCACAGTACGAAGAAGCGGAACAAAATAAACGACGAGCGAGTGGACGACACCTTGGCCTATCGAGAGAAAGACTTCCAACCCCTTCTCTTCTTCCTTGTGCCGGGGAAGGCCTGGGCCAGGTTGGTCAAACGGCTCGAGGTAGGTGGAAAGGGCTATGGAGAAACGAGGAGGGAGACCAGATGGACCTATTGGAGTTACTGGATCAAATTGAGAGTGCTGTGGGGCAAATTCGAGAAGCCACAGAGTACCCAATGCTGCGGGAGACCTACTTTGAATCACGCGTGGACGAGTACAACAAGTTCTGTGTAGCTCTCGATACGTTAGAAGATTCTGTTCTAGCTATTAGGGACTATTGTCAGGCGGGGCTTGGAGGCCGAGAGGGAGAAAACTATCTTCGCCTATACGGCTTATTTCAAGCTGTTTTCCTTCAGCAGGATTCCATTCGATCACTGTGGGAAGTATCCTTTGAAGGAGAGTTTCCCGCACCCGCTATCAATTCGGCATGGAAAATTATCCGTGAGATTCGGAACGATGCGACCGGACATCCGATTGAAGTGACCCGGAACACGGAAGTTCGGAGGACGTTTGTCTCAAGAGCACATTTAGAGCGAGGCAAGCTCTTTCTCGTCACTTATGAACGGAACTCAAATCAGGATCGCCAGCAGGAGTACAGTCCAGACGAACTCCTATCGTCCTATTTCCTAGAATCCATCCCCTCTCTTTTAGAGCTTGCCGGAAAAGTGAGAAACCGTTTTCCTCTTCCTGCAGACTGACTTCCGTCTTGCCTCTTCCCGTCGATCTTGTCTGCATTCCCGATGCTATGATATTGTCCGCGCACTCCGTGGAGGGTTCCATGTTGAGGGAACCAATTTCAAAAAAGCTCCGCTTTGAAGTCTTCAAGCGCGATTCCTTCCGCTGTCAGTATTGTGGAAATTCATCTCCTAACGTCGTCTTAGAAATCGACCACGTAACCCCCGTTGCATCGGGCGGAAAGTCAGACATTTTAAATCTAATTACGTCCTGCAACCCCTGTAACGCAGGTAAGGGCAAACGGGATCTTAACGACAGCACCGCAATTTCCAAGCAATTGGATCAATTGAAGGAACTGCAAGAGCGGCGCGAGCAATTGGACATGATGATTCAATGGAAAGAGGAATTGTCCAATCTCAAGACAGATGCTCTTTCCAGGATCGCAGAGCTTTGGGCAAGACGTGTTGAAGGATACTCCTTAAACGACCACGGCATGCGCTCGCTAAGGAAGCTGGCAAATCGCTTTGAATTCCAAGAGATCATGGATGCTATAGACACCGCTGCGGATGAGTATTTGACTTAGAGCTTATCCGTAAATTACATTTATCGCCAACGGGATTTTTCTGAACGTGATGATCGCCGCGGCAAGATGGGTGAGGCCGAGGAAACTGCGTTCGAGTTTCTCATACCGCACGAGCAGCTTGCGAAAGCGATTGAACCAGCTATGCGCGACCTCCACAATCCACCTCCTGGCTCGCTTCGTCGGATGCCGCCGCTGCTCCTCGGCTTCCTGCCCGCGCCCTTTGACATGGGCGATGTAGCCATGCTCTTCAATGGTGACACGTGCCGGAATGCCGGTGTAGCCTGCATCGGCACACAAGTGCTGGCTGCGTCGCTCAGGCGGCGAGGGACGCGGCACTACGATGGCGTCAAGGACGACGGCCAGCTGGCTCACATCATGCCGGTTTGCCGCGGTCACGATGATCGACAGCGGGACGCCACGATCGTCCACCAGCAGGTGGCGCTTGCTTCCATTTTTTTCCCCGATCCGTCGGGTTCGGCCCGACCGCTTCCTGAGCCAGCGGCGCTTTCATCATGGCCCCGTCGATACTCTGCCAGCGCCACGCGATGCCTTCCACGTCGTCATACTCCGCCAGCCCGGCCTGCCAGAGGGCTGCGAACAGGCCGGCGTTCTGCCACTCGAGAAAGCGCTTGTGAATGGCGCTCGCGCTCCCAAAGCGCTCGGTCGGCAACGCCTTCCACTGACAGCCCGTGCGCAACACGTAGACGATGCCCTCGAACACCAGGCGCGCCTCCTTGGGTTTGCGCCCACCCCCGGGTTTGCGCACGTAGGGCTTGGCCCTCGCACGCCGGCGCGCGGGGATCAAGGGTTCGACCCGTTGCCAAAACGCGTCCGACACTTCCCATGCTGCCGCCCTGCTGTGCGTCACACGTTTCGCCATCGTTGATCTCCCCCATTCGTCCGAGTCGAGATGGGAGGCAGTGTACCATATTATTTACGGATAAGCTCTTATGACAAGGAAGGGAAGCTTGAGCCGAAGTCGGCTGAGGCGGCTTGGCATAAGGTTGCGGGAATCTGTCGTACCAGACGACTTGAGAGAACGAAGCCATACATCAGGGACCTGTACTACATTCGAGCAGTATTAAGAAATCGAGGTTATGTCAATGAACGGTATGTGATGGAACTGTTAGAGAACGCTGTTCATGCGGGTGCAGACTTAGAATCTTTGAAAGATCTTGCGAAAAGAAGCTCAAGCTGGACGAGATTCCGAGATGCCGTAGAAGATTTCATTGAACAGATGAATTGTGAGGAGTCAGCATCCCGACGCATCGATGAACCACATGAACAAATCTCTCCTTAAGAAAGGCAATGTTATTAAGTGCGGTGGGTGCCTTACCTTGTAGTTTGCCGATTCCCATGATATCGTTCCGCTCCCACTTATTCCCCATAGAAGGAATAACTGCCATGGAAAAACGTGTTGTCCCGCTGGACATTAAAGTCGAAGCGGATTCTAACGAAGTTGTCATTGGGCAAACTTATAATGATGAATGGCAGGGGATACGAATCCCTGATGAGCAAGTTGACTTGCTCATCAAGTGGCTTCAGGAAGCCAAAGAGGAATTGAAACTCAAGAAGTCTTCAACGGTTAGTGCCTAGCAGGCTGCGGAAAAACTCTTGTGCTGTCCCCCTACTTAGAGTAGATAGGTGAAACTACTTTCCATCTCTCCAGGAGGGTCATGATGCGTGGTTCGGATACTCAGCAAGCCGGGATGTTCAGTTATCTGTCGCCGGAGCAGCGTGTCCCGGCGACGCACCCGCTGCGGCCCATTCGGCAGTACGTGGACACGGCCCTGACCGCCTTATCGCCTCAGTTGACGAAGCTCTATGCCCGGACCGGTCGGCCCTCGATTGCCCCGGAGAAGCTCCTGCGGGCCCTGTTGCTGCAGGTGCTCTACAGCCTCCGTAGTGAGCGGCTGTTGATGGAGGAGTTGCAGTACAACCTGCTGTTCCGCTGGTTTGTCGGTCTGGATCTGGACGCGCCGGTGTGGGACGTGACGGTCTTCACGAAGAACCGGGACCGTTTGTTGGAGGGCGAAGTGGCCACCGCGTTCTTCGAGCAGGTCCTGGCCCAAGCCAAGGCCCAGCGCCTCTTGTCCGATGAACATTTCACGGTCGATGGCACACTGATCGAGGCCTGGGCGGGGCAGAAAAGTTTCAAGAAGACGGCTGAGCCCGCGCCAGTCCCGCCATCGGATGATCCGGGCAACCCCAGTGTGGACTTCCGGGGCGAGCGGCGGACCAATGCCACCCATGCCTCGACGACCGACCCGGAGGCTCGGCTGTACAAGAAGGCGGCGGGGCAGGAAGCCAAGCGGTGTTTCCTGGGCCATGTCTTGATGGAGAACCGGCATGGCTTGGTGGTCAACGCCACGGTCACCCCGGCGACAGGGACCGCGGAACGGGAAGCGGCGCTCGCTTTGGTGGACGCCCAGGCTCCCACCCGACGGATCACGCTGGGTGGCGATAAACATTACGACACGGCCGCGTTCGTAGACGCCTTGCGGAAACGACAGGTCACCCCCCATGTCGCCCAGCACACGACGCGGCGGGCGAGTGCCATTGACGGACGAACCACCCGACATCCCGGCTATACCATCAGTCAACAGAAGCGCAAACGCGTGGAAGAGGTCTTCGGCTGGTTGAAGACGGTGGGCCTGTTACGGAAGGTCAAACTGCGCGGGGTGCAACAAGTTGGTTGGCTGTTCACCTTCGTAGTGGCGGCGTACAACCTGGTGCGGATCCGCAACCTCGTGGCGGTTGCGTCATGAGTCCCCATGGCTCTGGGGGCCTCGCATCGGCCCGCATGGGCCCTCCACCGTGGGCGACCATCCCGGCGCAGACGGGCTTCGCCGATGCTCAGGATCGAAGTTGGGGCCCAGTTGTCTCATTCGACCCGGGTTTTTCCGCAGCCTGCTAGAGGTGCTAGGCGTGTGAGTCAGTGTCGCATAAGGGCAACCATTGCTATGTGCCTTAAGCACCTGTCACGGTGTGGACAAGCCTACTGCTCCTTACTCATTCTTATCCTGACGATCTTTTCAGCCTCAAGTCTCTACGCTCAAGAACTTCCCGACTCCGATTGGATGGCATACCTCGGCGTCGAAGACACTGAGCCCAAAGAATTCCTTGTCTCAACGGTTTCGCTGTTCGGGCCTTCAGAATTCGTACAACGTGTAAAACCCAAAGGCACGGTAGATCTTGATGGACGGCCCTACAGAAGGTCAGTGCTTCTGCATGACTCTGGTCCCCTCGCCAATCAGGTTTTTGAATTATTTATCCGCGTGTCGGCAGAGGGGCTTTATGAACGAAAAAAAGACGGAAGCGAAAGTCTCTTAGCTCCTCGACCGCTCGTTGTTGGGCAAACATGGCTCAATGGTACTGACCAGCATAAGTTTGAAGGGATTGAAGACTTTGAAACATTTAAGGCGACGGTTCCAGAGTGTCTAAAGATTACAGTAATTAAGCAAGAGACGAGCCTGTCCGGGCGAACCCAACAAGTTACGGTTACCAAATACTATGAACGCGGCAAGGGGATGATCTACAAGAATGTAAGCGGGGAGATGCCAGTAACAAGAACTCTCAGTCAGTATGCAAGTAAGGCAGAGCCCAAGGCAACGACACCCTAGCCCCTGCTTATCCCACCTACATAGCGACTTGGAGTTTTCCTCAACTCTTCAATAATTGGGGTCTTACGGACCAAGGAACGCCCACCAAGTCTCCATTCCAGATAAACACCGTCCCAGGGGAATTCGTTTATTGGGGAATTGGAGGTTAACTTCGGTGACGGTCTGAATGATCCTTGCCCAGGTCATTAGGGCGACCTTGGTTGCTCCTTGCCTGTGAGGCTCGCCTCATAACCAGACGGAGTTAAGGGAGCTGCCCCCTATACCTCCCTCGGCGTCCGAGTCGGTGTCTCGTCGATTCCAGGACGTAGGTGACACTGCTACCATGTCCACTAGAATGCGTGGGTCGTCTGCCTCTGATCTATCCCATAACCCGGGGAATGCCTTCCAAACTTTTTTTCGCGCACCGGTCAAAAACGAGCTGATTTTGGTTCGCTTCCTGTCCCGCCTCCGAACGATGCGCAGAATTGCCGCCACCAGCGCACGAAAGCGCACCTACGCCTCCTTATGCCTACTTCCCTTCTCGTTTCTCCTCGCTGATAATTTGTCCTCCCATGTCCCCTGCTGGCCCTTACTGGCCTCTCGTGGGTACTTTACTTAGTACTTGCCGTTCACATACGGTCAGCGAAAGGTAAGGAATGGACATATACAGCTATGACACAGCGATTGGGCCAATGGTCGGAGCAACACGTTCGCCCTTGGATCGGCGGCAAAGCCGGTCCGCGCCGCATGCCGATAGGCTGGGGCGCGGAGCGGAACAGCCCCCGTCTTGGTAACACGGGGGCTCTCACCACAGGGTTCCTTACAGGAGTTCGATAGGTTCCATGGATTCTGCCTTCACCCTCTCCATTGATTGGTTGGCTTTTACGGTCTTGGCCAGCAATCCTCAAGAGACGATGAAAGTCCTCGGTGGAGAGTGGACCAAGGCTAAAGGTGGCTTCCGTGGCTATCCCCTGTCCTGGATCAGATCGGATGGCGTGCACGGGGTCGGCAAGCTCGGTACGAATGCCCCTCGTCGCCCGAATGAAATCCATGTGGATCTCTCTGGGGCCCTAGTCTCTGCCCTGACCTTGGAGCAGATTCGCGCACTCCTCAGATGGGTGCATGAGCAACAGGGACACGTCACTCGGATTGATTGTGCCCTCGATGACCGAGCCGGAACCGTCCCGATCGCCACCATCCGACAGGCGGTCGCCGACGGACACTGCGTCACGCGGGCTGCCCAGGTGAGGCAAATAGTCTCCAATCTCACCCGTGGCACGGGTGCGACGACCGGCGAGACCATGTATTTCGGCAGTCCCCAAAGCCAGACATTGCTCCGCATCTACGACAAGCGTCTGGAGATGCAGAGCAAGGAACGGGAGAACTGGCAAGAGTTTGGCGTGCGGTGGGAATTGGAGTTCAAAAAAGACCGGGCTGAACTGTGTGCGCGGGCCTTGGCCAGTTTGGATGAAGCCGACTGGAAAGAGTGCGTCGTGGGGTTGCTTCGTAACTATGTCAACTTCCGACAGATTCCAAAAGATGCCGAAGAGGAAGAACGCTACCGAGCTCCGATGCTGGAGTGGTACGCCCTCCTGACGGAGGGATTTCAGAAGGGGCGATTGGCCCAGGAGAAGCAGGTGCAGACCCTGCAGAACGTAAAACGATGGGTGAGCGACACCCTGACGCCAATGCTGGCGGTAATTTGTGCCACCCCTGGAGGGGAAGAATGGCTACAGCACGAAATTGTCAGGGGCATCTCTCGGTGGAAAGACCGGCACCGGAACTTGCTCAAGCAACCACCCACTCGGTTTCATCCGTCTGCCGGCGGCAACGCGGGCAGCCCATGTTAGGGGGACTGGGGGTGTCGGGAGACTCCCCCGGTGTATCTGCACCATGCTTACAACTAAAGAGCTTTCGGCTTGGCTCAACATCAAGCCGTCCACACTCTATCTCTGGGCCTCGCAGAATAAGATTCCGTGCCGTCGCATTCATGGCCTTATCCGATTCGAACGTGACGCCATACAGGCGTGGCTGAGAGCCTTTGGCACACATCCTGTCAAGCCTTTCCCATTGCCGATTCACGACGATACCCGCGATATTAACCGCCTCATTGAAGCCGCCAAATCCGAGGTCTATACTCCCCGGCACGGGGAAACCAGACCGAAATCAGGCCTCATCCAGAAGGAGGATGCAGATGGGGCTGTTTAAGCGGAATAAAGTATGGTGGATGACGTTTGTGTATCAGGGACAGCAGATCCGTCGGAGTACTGAATGTACAGACCGCCGACTCGCAGAAGCGGTACTCGGAAAGATCAAGGTCAAGCTCGTCGAAGGTCGATACTTCGACCGACTCGAAGAGCAGGAACGGACCTTTGAAGAAATGGTCGAGCGCTATGTGGCTGAGCGAGTCGTGGGAGCGAGCCGTCATGGTGAACGACGGGCACGAGGGGTCTTGGCTCATCTTCTACCGGTGTTTGGCAAAATGACCTTGGTTCGGGTCACACCGAAGGAGATAGCCGCGTACAAGTGGAAACGGCAACAAGCGGGAGCTGCCCCGGCGACCATCGTGAAGGAATTGGCCTTGATGAAGACCGCTTTCAACATTGCTATTCGCGAATGGGAATGGTGCCGAGACAATCCGGTGTCTCGGGTATCAATGGGCAAGGTCAATAATGCACGGGTCCGGCACTGCGATGATGGGACCTTGGCGACAATTCACCAGGCCTGCCCGACATGGCTGCAACCGATTGTGATGCTGGCACGCTATACTGGCCTGCGCCGAGAAAACGTGGTGTGCTTGCAGTGGGAGCAAGTTGACATGGCTCGAGGTCTCATCATCCTTGATCACACGAAGAATGGGGACCGCCTAGGGATTCCTCTCTGCGATCCTGTTATGAAGACCTTGGAAGCCGTGCGACCAACTCGACCACTGGCAAGCGGCCCTGTCTTCCTTCAACACACCGAAGACAGGGAGCCAGTCACGCCGGATATGGTGACGACCGCTTTTCGTCGAGCTTGCAAGTCTGTGGGCGTGACGAACTTTCGCTTTCACGACTTGCGACACACGTTCGCGTCCGCGCTCGTGCAGAAGGGTGTAGATCTGTATCGGGTGCAACGATTGCTCGGTCATCGCGACGGACGGATGACGCAACGCTATGCGCATCTGGCGCCGGAGAATTTGCGGGAAGCGGTGCAGGTGTTTAAGGACGACTATCACAAATTTAGCACAATGCCGGTCACTCGACCGACTCGACTCGTGCTAACTGCCTGAAAAAGTTGGTGGTCCCAACGGGATTTGAACCCGTGTCTGAGCCTTGAGAGGACGGACGAGAAGGAGGAAAAACAACAACTTAGCTCAGAGGAATCGTCCAATGAGTGACATGGATTTACAACGAGTTACAGAATCCATGTCCTATATAGGACACGCCTCAAACCAGTCGGTTCACCTTCCAAGCCCGTCTCTCACCTTCTGCCACTACAGCTCGCTTGGCTGTCTGCAGAACCCTATCCGATCTCGAATCACCCTTCCGGTTCAGACCATGGCGCTTTACGACGCATTGACTCGCCCTGCCTCGATCGGCCTCCATTACGACCCAAGACGAAGAGCAGCTCAACCAACTCGTCTGAAGACTGGCTATGACGCGCGTGCCCCTGGTTCCGATCAGCTGCACAGGGTCAAGGATGGTTCATTGAGAACAATGAGGAAACAATGGCTTGGAAACCAGGTCGGTCAGGTAATCCAGGGGGACGCCCCAAAGAGACGGAGGACATGCGCAGGGCGCGGGAGCTAGCACAGCATCATAGTGTCCGTGCCGTTCAACGGCTGGTGAAATTGCTCGGGAGTAAGAATGAGTCGGTGGTGATCCGGGCGGCCGAGGTGATCCTCGACCGAGGCCTGGGGAAACCGGTGACCGTCATAGACATGATGAATTCTGGCGTAGATATCCAGCCGGAACAAGAAAAGAAAAATACGATGGATTTTAGTCGGCTGACGAGGGAGGAACTGCAAACGCTGCGAACGTTATATCAAAAAGCGCAACGACCCACTGAGGAGGAACCACATGCCCAAGTCACACATTAATGGATCTCTCGCTGGCTCAGCTTCAACAAGGGAAAGCCGATCGCCGGATCGGTGGCACAAAGACGATGATCTTGACGAGGCCATTCACACGACCATCGCGAGGCGCCCATGGATCAAGAACTGTTTGTATTTCCTGACTCAAATGACTGCGCAAGAGGTTCTGAACCTACAGAACATGGCTCTCATTCTTCTGGGAGATCATAGGACTCCGGAACCAAAGAAACACACTCAGAAGTCAACCAAGCGGAGACGGAAACGCAAGATAGCGGCCGGCGCCAGACAATAGGGTTGACGAACGGATAATCAGAGCGAAGATGGTTGGGACGATAGCCGAACACACGACGACAACGAACAAAGGAGAGCCATCATGAATCTAGTATCAGCGGGAGCACTGGGGGGCGTGGGACAGGGCCTGGCAAATATGGGAAATACGTTCCTACAGGCCGTGATCGCCGATCAGAAGATGCAACGAGAGGATCGCAAGATAGGTCAGGATGATGAACAGCTGAAGATAGATCGCATGCGGGCAGACGGCCAGATGTTTAAGCGCATCGCTGGAGATGTACTGGGACCCGATTGGAGTGAAGCGTTCACCCACATCCATCAAGTAAGTCAGCCTATGAAGGCGAGTTCCCAGGCGGGCCGCCAGCTGCCCAACCCCCAGCTGAATCAGGTCGCGCGCGTCATGCCCCCTGATCTGACCAATGCAGGTCCTGGAGCACTGGCCTTAGCCAATCAATGGCAGCGGTAAGCATCATGACCACTGAGACCAAGTCATCAGATCCAGGGAAGGATGAGCCGTTGGTGGGCGAGCCGTATTCCATGGAGCGGAAGCTGGCCTTTGTCCGCATGCGATCCCGGCGACATGGGATTGAGCTCGATGATGAAGCGGCGGCCTACATGGCGACCCTCTTCGACCTCGCCGCAGCCGGCCAGCTACCTCCAGGCTTCCAGCCGGACTATCCCGACTTCGACGCGCACCGGCAGGACGGAGGCCATTGCTAAGTGGCATCATCGGCTGGACTCTCGATGACCGCTGTATCGAATGGTTGCCTAGCCGAAGAAGTAATCAGACAAAAGCCCGAGCGCGATGATCCACCATACCTCTCGTCCTTCGTACCAACGCTCCATATGCCCTCCCTATCTGGAAGCTAGCATCACCGTGTGGGCCTTCTCGTTCCATCCTTGCCGGTGTACGGATTGACGTTCGGCTTGCTGCTGTAGTTATCGCGCTGGGTTTTGTTCGGGGCCGTGCGACTGTGAGGCTGGACATAGACCCCATCCTTCCGGACATGGCCTCGCACATGACTGTCTCCACTGTGGCTATGGCCGCCTCCACCTTTCGCAAACACGTCAGCTGATCCAAGGGTTCCAACTGTAAACATGAGAAAGAGGAGAAGCCGGTTCACTCTAGAACCTCCGGGTAGAAGGTGGGCGACGCAGGCGCAAGACCGTATCATGTGAATGCTCGAATGTGGCTGCTATGTCGGTACGCCTTTGAGGAGGAAAAGAGTCCGCCGCATTGTCCACGTTTGGAACACTCCGCACACCCGTCGACATATTCTCTCTTCCAGTCGCTAATTGATTGCCGACAATTCTCCCAGATGTCTGGGTTCACCGTGCAGAGTTGATGGTTGTAAACCGAGGTGGGAACCCCATTGGCGGTCAGAAGCGCCACGGCCTCGCTCAAAGCCTCTTTATACTCGTAAGGATCGATCCACAGGAGCTCGAGGTTTGGCCTGGTAAAACCCGTGATCTCCAGCCCCATAAGCGCCACATGATCCACGAAGAGCAGGTTGCGCACGATGAACTCACAGGTCTGCACCAGCCGACCAACGGTCTGTTGATGTAACACAATCCGAACTTCCACCTTTTGATGGTGTTGTTTCAAATTGAGAATACCCCTAACCGTTTCGTCAAACGCACCCTGACTCTGGACCACATAGTCATGCCGAACGGGATCGTCCGAATAGATTGGAATGCCGACAACCAAATTCGGGTGGTTTACCGCGGCATACGCGCGAGCAAAGTCACGGTCCTTGAATGCTCGTCCATTGGACAGAATATCGAGGGCGGTCCGAGGCAAGTATCTCAGCGTGTGATGTAGCAAATCGATCAGCCGCTCTCGATAAAGAGTTGGCTCCCCACCAGAAAACCCGAGTCTCTGCGTTTCCTGTGGAATCAGCCGGATGAGGTCGAAAGCCTCCGTGAGCAGCCACGAATCATCCTGAGGTTTCGGCGGCTGAGAGCACATCAAGCAATAATGGTCGCATTGCTCGGTTAACAGAATCGTATTGTGCAGCGATCCTCGTCTGTACAGACAACGGAAACTTCCAGACATAGGATCCACCTTCACAATGTCTCCCTCGTCCAGGTAGTCATACTCGCCAGTCAGCCTGAACACATCAGTCTGATGACTGGATTCCGGCACTGCAGCTCCACGGCAGAAGATCGCCTTGTATTCCTTCCTACCACAGGCTCCCTCGGTCAGGAGCCCCCGCTCTCTCCGAAGGATAGGGGGCAGGTTCCCGTTCTTCGTCAAAGTGACCAGATACGGCTGTTCAGACACCGATCGTTCGACCTGTAATTTGCCCTGAAGTTTGAGCATTATCTGGTGGCCCACTGCCGAAAGAGACGTTTTACAAATACATCCGATTGCATGCGCTCAATCAGGAAACGAAAGATGGTCATATTGCGTGAGCAAAACTCCGACTCTGGCTTGCGCCCCACAAAGTCCCCAAATGTCTTGTGGTGAAACACCGGATCTGCCCCGCAATAGGGCTCAAAGGCGCAATCCGTGCACATTGGAACGCTCTGCGCGAATGAGGCATCTAACGGTTCCAAGAGTTGCGGAGCTCCAAAGATGTCTTCGTAGCTCTGCTTCAGGACATGCCCCAATCGAAACGTGGTGTCCCCCATCTCGGCCAGCATCCGACTTTCATCGGACGCATAAACATCCCCGTCATAGTTGTATGCGACCGCGCCAATCCCGATGCCAGCCGGATTGGTCAAATCGACATACCCAGGATCGTCACTCGTGAACATCTTTTTCAGGATCGTTGCAGCGTACACCTCCAGAAAGGGGACGCCCTGCCGATTCAGCTCAATAATGTAGTCCAGTCCCTTTTTATAGAAATCCAGCCACCGATCGGCACTGTACGCTCGATAGGCCTTCGTCCGGATCGCAAACCCATAGGGCGAGAGCGGCCGGAGAAAGATTTCCCCAAACCCTTGCGCCAGGTATTCGTCGATGATCTCTCCTACACAATCCAGGCTGGATTCAGTGGTGGTCATCAAAGCCGAGACGCGATCTCTTCCGAGTTGATCCCGTACCAACCGAATCCCTGCGATCGTCCTCTCATAACTATCCCCACCAGGCCGGGGACGATTGGCATTGTGGAGTGCTTTCGGGCCATCCAGCGAGGTCGAAATCAGAATGTCATGTGCACGGCAAAAGTCGAGGATTTCCCTGCTCATGAGCGCGAGGTTCGTGGCAATCACGAATGCGAGGCGCTTGCCGGCCGCTCGGTTTCGCTCCTTCGCTTCACCGACGATGGTCTTGATCAACTCGAAATTCAATAACGGCTCCCCGCCTTGAAACTCAATCTTCAGGTCGGGAGAAGGAGACCGAAAGCAGAAGTCGAGGGCCGCACGGGCCACACTGTCGGGCATGTCAAACGCAACTCGGTCCTCGGACTGCCTCGATACTTGGCAATAGGGACAACTATGTTCGCAGCGGAGCGTCACCACAAAGAGATGCAATGCCGTAAATTGGCTCAACCTCCGATAACGGGTCCGGATCTTGAGCGCCAACAATTCGGGAGCGATCGCTGTGCTGTCGTCGACAAGAAAATGTTGTGCCCGAAGATCAATGTAGGCTTGATCACTGTTGGGTAATTCGTGCCGCAGGAAGCTCTGCAGTGTTGCCCGTTCAATCGTGAGAAATTCCCCAGCGAGGTTGGTCACCACGTACTGTCTGTCATTCAATCCTGTAAAGCGAAGGGGAAGGACCACATAGGTCTGGCGGGTGGGCTGGTAAACATTAAGCTCCTGGAATGCGCTCATGGCTGGCGATTCCAGTGTTCGAGAAGGCGTGGGCTAAAATGAGCTTCCGTATCGGTTCCGTCTCAACCCTGATCCGCTCACGCAGATCCTGGTCCAGCACTTCTTTCCGAAACTCGTCCATGAGTTGGTTGGCGCGATGATGATCAATTGAGGGAGAGAACTTCAGCGAACAGATGATATGCGGCGGTTGCAGATTAATATCGGCCGAAAAGACATCAATGTACCGGTAGGCGGCTTTCTTTATCGCAAGGATACTAAAGATATTCTGATCGAACCGGATGGTCTCACCCTCTAATGGCTGTGACTCCTTGACCATCCTACGCAACCTCAAACAGTTCAACTTGCTAGCTGTGGTCTGTGGAAACTATCTTCCTGACATATGAGAACTGTGGGATGCGTGGGACGCATGAGAGGCATGTGAGCCGTGGCCAGCGTATAGTATTCCGGCCTCGGATCGATGCAGCGTCAATGAATGATTATCCTGCCCAAGCCGGTACATCATGCGTTGCAAGACGATGTCTCGTGATTCGAGACCGGTTTTCTCCGCAGCACTGCGCATCGAGTCACCCTGATCGTTTGAAACATTCGCCTGAACCTGACCCCCCAGACTCGCAAACAGAGCTGCGAGAGCCGCTCCAGTTGTCACAATAATTTTGCGGTGGCTCATTACGTCTCCTCTCGACATGCTAGGCAGGAACGGTGGTGTGAGTCCCCGCCCAATTAAGATACATTTCCGATGCTCGACAATCGCCGCACAGATATGAACCTCAGGTTGCGTAATGTAGTACGGACAATGGCATAAGGCAACCTAGGAAAATGTAGTAAGAATACTCCTACGAAACTCGGCAGTGAATGGGGGGCGCCGAATTACTCAACCTATCCACTGTATAGCGTGGCGGTGAAAATCCGCATGATAAGGGCAGCCTCTCGCCCGGCAGTACCGAGGGGGGTCAGCCTTGAGAGGACGGACCAAACTGAGGAAAAACAACAGGATGATTCCTCTGAAGTGTCCGATGAGTGATGAGCTTTTACAATGGCTTACAGGTAGGCCGTCCTGTATAGGACACTCTGCAAATGGGATCTAGCGGGTTTCGGCGAAACCGAGAAGAATTCCGGACCGTTCGTTGCCGGATGGTTTCCGGCCAGCTTGTCTGTGTGTTTAGCTGGCATGTGGGGCTTCGATAATTTCCACGATGCGTGGCGCAACAAAGACTCGGTTTCGCTGTTTGCCCGTGGCCTCTTTAAGAATGCCCTTGTGGAGCAATTTCTCGATGTTCAGCTGTGCCGAGCGATGGGTGACCTTTAATAGCCGTGCAGCTTGATTCGTGGTAATGGCTGGATATGCAAACAATTGGTCGACCAGTCGAAGCTGGAGCGCGGAGGAGCGAGCAGATTGAAACTCACGACGATAGCTTTCCCAAAGTTTTAGCAATCGCGCTGAACGAGCTAGAGCATCGCGAGATTGCTGCGCAACCCCGCGAAGGAAGAAAGAAATCCAATCGATCCATTTTCCGGACTGACTCACGGCCAAAAGTAGGCTGTAATACTCGCTTCGATGTCTTTCAAAATAGGCACTTAAATATAGCAGCGGCTCAGGGAGCGCCCCTTCTTTACACAGGAAAAGGGTAATGAGAAGGCGTCCTATTCTGCCATTGCCGTCTAAGAAGGGATGGATCGCCTCAAACTGGTAGTGAATGGTTGCCAAGCGAATCAGTAAAGGAACTGTTGATGGGGCATGCAAGTACGCCTCGAATTGACCAAGAGCTTGTTCCATTTCCTCGACTGGTGGAGGAACATAGGTTGCTTCCATCAGCGTGCAACGCGCGGGACCAATCCAATTTTGAGAACGCCGGAACTCGCCGGGGGTGAGATGTTCCCCGCGTGCTCCCTGCATGAGATGTTCATGCACCTCCTTGATAAAACGCAGGCTCAGCGGAAATTTCTTCAATCGCGCCAAGCCGTACTCCATTGCATTCACGTAATTGGCCACCTCGCGAGCATCCGGTGCTTTCGGATCTACGGCCCCGGAGGCTTCAAAAAATAACAGATCGGAAAGCGAGGCCTGAGTACCTTCAATGCGACTCGAGAGTATGGCCTCCCGCCTGATGAAAGGTCCTATCAGTAAATGAGGGTTCGGTAATGTACGGGCTGTCCCGGCAAGCTCGCTGAGGGCACGATCGGCCTCAGACAATTGATTCACCAAGTCCCAGCTCAGAGCCAGTTGAGGCGGGAGAGGATTGGGAATAAAAGCCCAATAATCGAGTGGGGTCCGAAAAAGACGCCCATTCTTTTCCTCTTTAAAATCAGTAAGATTCATAGATCATTCTGGGCATATGATACTTTCATGTCACTCAGATATATCAATGATACATTTGAGCGTAAAAGTATCATTGCAAAATTGTTGAGTCAATTAATTATCACTGCAGTAAGGCTAACGCTCTGCGGTGGCTACTGCTAAGACCTTTATCCACTCAATACGGCCATTGCATTGCTCGCTCGTCAATAATTCTGCGAGCGTATTCGCCTCCCGCCTTGATATCTCCAACCGAAACTCCTGGCTCCAAAGCATATAGGGCGATGAACTCTGAGGGGCCCTATATGCACGATCTCAGTCTGAATACTATTGCCTTTGCGCTCTAAGCAGATTTTCCCTCCAGAATGTCCGATTTCCTGAAATTCATCTGTCATAGAACACCTCGACCGCCAACGCACCCTTCTGTGCATGGAATGGGCATCAGCCGGCCGTCTCCTGGCAAACCACATCTCCCTCTTTTCCACAGCGAGCGCACCGCCCCTGCCTGGTTTTGAGTTCTTCCCCCGTGTCCCAGGAAGAGACGAGGAGTTCCAAGCGGGTCGTATCTTCGGGTAACTCCTCGACCGCAACGGCCGCAAAGCAGGCTCTACAGTATGTTGGCGATACGATGGAAGGGGGACCGCGTCGAAATAGTCTGGGGCGAACGTTCTCCCGCACTGATCGCAATGCCATTCGGGACCGGCTGGAGTGATGCGACATCCGACGCTTCGGGGGTTGAGCAGCAGCCGTTCCGGCACGACAGGAGTATGGCAAATAGGATCGTAGTGTACTGGCTCCCTACTCATCTTCGTCCGCTGCCGCTAAGCATTCCGCGGGAATCGCCTGCGGATTCTGCGCACCAATCTTTTGTTTTTGTCCCTCCGTCATAAGGCACAGCGAGGCCCTGTTCGATCAACAGGTCACTCAGATCCTGACCGTCCGCTATCACCCTCGAGTCAATCCTGAAATACTTGTCTCGGCTCGCTTTGCGAAGGCGTATTTCTCCAGCTCGACCCAGCAGAGAGCGGACCAGATCCCGAGCCTGCCGAGCAAGTTGCTTCTCGCGTTCACATTGCCCCTTCATTTCCGGAGTATCGATGCCGGCCAGTCGAACAGGAATATGGTCCCCAAAGAGAGGATGAATCCCGGGCAGGCTCATCATGCAGGTATCGCCGTCATAGCAGGTGTGGTACACCGCTTGATCAAAATCAAAGTACACCTGACCATGGCCAGGAAGAGTCCAGAGCAAGGTGATCGCGAGGAGAAGAGGGATGGAGACGTTCGATATCGCGCGGCCGATTCTACTCTAAAACACCCGCTCTCGCATGGGCTTGCGTACTAGATCGCAACGAAGGCTCTACAGGTGCGAAACCTATGGGGAGTAGGAATCGTTTAAGGACGAGGCACCTGAGGCAGGAACGCTACAATCTGGCATTGATTAAAATCAGCGGTAGGTGTCCTGGCCAAGTGCTGCGAGTGCCGCACGGCGCACCTGGAGTGCCCGAAGATAGGCGCCTTCCTCTCCGTATTTCTTCACGCCGAACTTGCGCATCTTGGCCCGACCGTTCTCGATCGGCCATTGCGCAAGCCAGTAAGCCATGCGGGGACTTGTTGGGGTGCGGCCTGGCGCTTCATGCCGACTGACACCTGAGACCCCTGATCGATTATTCTTCTTCCTGATCCTGCAGAACTCTGTGCGCGTAAGCACGGGCAAGGTTTGCAAGAGAGTCTCTCGGTAGTCCGTAGCGGCTGCCAATGCCAGGCGCTTCCCTCCATGAACAAGGTCGCTGAAATAGCGGTGGTGGACTCGGTTGCGGCGCTGAACTCGCACGAGCAAGGCATGTGTGTGAGTGCGGTCGTCGTCGATTCGGCTGATCCGATTCATCGCACTATCGAGCGCGCCGAAGATACCGTTTCAAGCGGATAGCCTGAGGTTTCTCGATTTCATTGATACGGAGCCCAAATTCTTGCCCGCGGCTCCAGGCAACAACAGCGCTGTGGACTTCGATGCTTTCATCAGCCTTGTCCAGATGAAGCATGATGGAGAGTTCAGTTCCCGCCGGCACTGCCTTCTCTGCGTCAACGCGACATCCCTTCGGCGAAAGATTCCACACAAACCCTCGGCCGTGGGTGTCTTCATTCAGAAAGAAGGCCGTCCCCCGAATCGGAACGCGGCTATAGGTGCGAAGACGGAAACGTTGTGTTGTAGCCATGGAGGGCAGTCTAACGAACTTAGCAGGTTCAGACGATACCCCATTCGGATGAAGGGGTTCAGTAGAAAGCGTTATTCAGAATCAGCGGGCAAGTTTGAATAAAGTGCGGCAGGCAACCTTAATCACCTGGCCAGCGGCGCTCCTGACGCTGCAACTGGCCGTTCGAATTCCCACCTCAAATCACAGGAGTCACGGCTATAGGAGGAATGACCTCGCAGAGGCTTGAACCGCCTCTGAGCACGATCTCAAAACGCGGAGCGGGAGACGATTCCTGGCACCGATCCCGTCCCTTTCTCGACCTCGCACCACCAACGGCACCTCAGCAGGGATCACGTAGGAGGCACCAGCTGTACCTTACAACTGCTAAACTCTCTTGCCCATTCACGCGGATCATTGCGTCTGCCTTATCGGACTGGACTCTTTGTCGCGTTCAGAGAATTTAAATCCAACAAAACGCCCGTCTGTTTCAACCTTCATGCGGTGGCTGGTCCTTGCGTCCTCGTGCGCATCACGTCTTTAAAATCGACATTCTCCAACCCCATCTCCCTTCTATGCGCGGAATTGTTCATGCTTCAAGCCTGCCCGACCATCGCCGCCGCTCCCCAGCCGCAAATGGTGCCAATAGTTACTCGTTCATGTGGATTCGGTGATCACTTTATTCACGATAAACCGACCACAGCATCCGCAGGCGAAACTATAATTTTCGTATGCTGGATTCCAACGATCAATGATCTTGCTCAGATCAGTTCCATCGTCGGGCCAATCCATTTCGTCATTATTGATGTTGTCCGTGTTAATCAGATGGCCGCAAGGACACGGCACAACCGGCGGAAACTTTCCCATGCTCAGTGCCTTCTATTCCACAATTAGCTGCCAGCTGTTTCCGTCTGCGGGAAGTGGATGGCGAAGCTATCCGCATGGCCGGCCAATAAGCAGAGATCTTGATCCCGGACAGGCTTGGGGCAGAATTTCCCGCCGAGTGATCGCGCGAGGGTCTCACTCTCAGGGGTGAAGTATGCCGTCACCACGTTTTCCGTCAAGTCGTGTCGGCTAAAGATGGCCATTTGGGGAGGCGCGCCGGCTTCGAGGTAAGCGGCCCGAAAGGCTTCCATTATGGATTGGGTTGGCCCGAACGCGGTGATCCCGTCCCCAAGATCGATCGAAAACCAGTCATTCATACAAGTTCTCCTTGTTCATTATTGGCCTCCCGCAGCCGTTGGATCATAGTGCGGTTTTCCCGCTGGACTAGGGTCGTCCGAAGCGGTGTCATTTTTTCTCGATCCAATTGGGTGCCGCGACCAGGTGCGGCCGATCATACGGCCCTCATCGTTGAATGTCACCGCGAGCGCGCGAACTTCACCCTCGGAACCATTGCCGGTTGCAACGACCGCCAGCCCGACGAGCGGAATGAAGGCAGCCGGATTGGCCTGCGCTTCGGCATAGGCCCATGAGAGGGTCTCTCGCGTTTTGCCTTCCTCGACGGATACCGTTCTGGTGCTCGGTGGGCCCAATTCCCGCACAAGTTCCGCCTTCGTCATCGTGAGCGGTGGCCAGTCTTCGGAACGCTCGCGGATCGATTCGTCTCCGGTACTGACGCATCCAGTCAGCAGTAGAGTAAGACCGGCGGCCAGGATTACGCCCTTACAAATATTCATTTGCTCCCCGCGTTGGTCTGGAGGTTTTTGAGCTCTGTGTCCGCAGACTGTGCCATCTGCTCGTACTGCGCTCGGGTGTGCAGATTGAACGGGGTGTGTTCGCCTAATTGATATTGGAATTCCGTCGAGATGGCGCCCTGTAGCGCATGGAGGGCCACTGACAGGGCATAGACAGCGTGCAGGTCAATGGGCTGCTCTTGGGGGTCGACACGGAGCGCCTTCGAAGCTTCCAGTTGAAACCGATCCGTCTCCAGCTGCAGATCCATGCTTTCCTTCGAGAGGGCGAGGATCCGTTTGGCATCGCTGCTATAGCCGTCCTTCCGGAGTTCGTCAGCATGGGCAAGCTCTTCCAGAATGTTAGCCTTGATATCTTCGTATTGCGCGATGAGGCCAAGAAACTTACCTTTGTTACCGGCATGGGCGGGAGTGACGGGTCCATAAAGGGTCAGCAGGAGGAGTACCACTGCCCCGAACGACATGGAGGATTCGGCATTCTTGAGTTTAGAAAGCATGCGTCAGGCACTCCGATCGGGCTGCTGCGGTATTAGTAGGTACCGAAGTGGTCTTCGATAGGGTCGAACCTAATCTGATCACGAAACGGTTGAAATTGACTCTCAGAGCGTGAAGTTAGAAACGCATCAACCCAATGCACACACTCTGCATCCATCGTGGCCTCATGACGATTGCCGCCTGAGGAAACTTCGTATGGCAATCTTCGCAGCATAAGCCTCGGCAATGGGCTTTTTTGTGCAGACGCACTACGTCACTTCCCCTTCGGCAACAGCCCCTTCCGCTCCAAATCTAGCCAGTGGGCATCGACGAGATCCATCAGGAACGCTTTGACAGATTTGCTCTGAAGGGCAGCGCCGATCTTCGCTTTGACGATGGTATCCCGCGGCACCTCGCGGAAATTCCAGACTCCCGCCTCGTCTTTGTCTCGCTCTTTTTCTTTCGCCATAGCGGCAGACTGTAGCATTCTGGCCTACACCATTCAACACCTCTTGACATCTATACATCATATGATGTAAGTACACTTCATGAAGGAGGTGAGTTATATGGCGATGCATCGGATCAACATTCAGGTGACCAAGGCCATGAAAGCCAGGCTGGATGCCTTGAGAGTCCAAGGGACAACCGCGAGCGGCTACATTCGGAGCCTATTGGAACGGGAACTCAAAACCGCTCCATCGGGGCAGAAAGGACGGTAACCTCATGAGCGCAACCAAGACCGTAACAACCAATGTTCCGGATCTCATGTCGATCAAAGAGCGGGTTCGCGATGTGGAGGGCGCTGTAAGAATTCGGAAGGGGCAGTTTAGAGAGAGTGATGATTGCCTGCGTCCTTTCTTTTCCGATGTAGAGGACGAGCTCGTGAAGATTCGAGCAGAGAACGATGTCCATGCAATCTTGGAGTTGACGCGCGACGTGGAGGGGATGTGCCAGATCGTGGCTAATACGTTCCCCGACGATAGGAATGAGCATTGTATATTCTTGATGGATATTGTGTCGGAGCTCAGAGCGATCAGAACAGGTCTGGAAGAGCGCTCGATTCCACCCCAACCAAAGAAGCCTTCCAGGACGAAGCGTGCAACAACCGGTCGGTCATTGCGCATGGTTGATTAGCCACGGAGGAACTATGAAGGCCATCGGCTATGTCAGAGTGAGCACGGAGGGGCAGGCCCAGGACGGGATCAGCCTCGACTCGCAACAGGCGAAGATTGCAGCCTGGTGTCAGGTCAGCGGCTATGAGCTGATCAGCATGTTTATCGACGCCGGCCTCTCAGGCAGTCGCTCTGACAATCGCCCTGGGTTGCAAGAAGCCTTGAACCAGGCCTGTAGGCATAAGGCTGCCCTCGTGGTGTACAGCCTCAGCCGACTCGCTCGATCGACACGAGATGCCATTCTGTTCAGCGAACGCCTCGATAAGAGCGGCGCCGACCTGGTTAGTCTGAGTGAACGGATCGACACGACGACGGCGGCCGGCAAGATGGTGTTCAGGATGTTTTCGGTGTTGGCCGAATTTGAAGCCGATCTGGTAGCCGAGCGCACGAAAGGTGCCATGGCCCACTTGCGGAGCCAGTCGAAACGGATCAGCGGTCGCATTCCCTTCGGTTACGATCTCGCCGCGGATGGGGAAACTCTTTCGCCCAATCCCTTGGAGCAGGAGGGCCTTCGGTTGATCAACACCCTTCGGTTGAAGGGCATGGGGCGACGACGAATCGCGGCACGACTGAACGCGGAGGGGGTCCCGACGAAAACAGGGGCACCCTGGTCTCATCAAGCTATTGGCGGAATCTTGAAACGCTCCCTTGCGGTCGCCCAGACAGCCTGATACAGAGTAACCCCTCGGCCTAGGGTAGCTCCCGAACAGCCGTTCCCGACGGCCTGGCCGAGGTCCTTTTCGGGTCGCTCCAGGGGAAGGGGCATATGTCAGGAAAAGAATCGAAAAAATCGCGTACAGTCGCCACTCATTCTCCTAAACCAGACGGGCATACTGGGGGGCGGCATCACTGGGTGGCCTCCCATGCACCCATCAATCCTATAAATATAGACAAGAAATTCTCTCCTATAACTCTCCATGACCGGGTTGCATCGACATTCTTCAATGATGAATATTGGAAGGATGTCCGCAAGCTCACGGACGAACTTAAGAAAACGAATCCCCAAGAACTGGAGAACAAATCTCTCATCTGGCTGTCTGACAGCTGGGTAGCAAGGAAATGGCAACTCCCTGCTGTCATCAACAATTATGAAAGAGTATCGTATTGGATGGAAATACTTGAGGATAAGGCACGGCGCTGTGCATCCCCAATAGAACTGCCTGGAATTGACCAAGGCCGCTACTTGTTCATGAGGGTAGACCTAACGGAGACCTCGGAGGACCTTCAGCGACTATTTTCAATTATTCTCGAAATATGGAAAAAATCCGATGCTCCCTCACGCCGCAATCGCATGCCCAAAGTAGACAAGTGGAAAATATGGCACATGGCACACCGAGAGAAGAAAAACTGCCATCAAATTACTAGGGAACTCTTTAGGCTTAAAGAGCCTGCTGCCTACAGTCCGGAGACCGATCGTAGATACAAACAAGTGTGTGCGGCCCTCAAAAATGCCGAGGAAATACTCGATCAAGTCACCCGAGAAGCATCTAACAGAACCACAATAGTGCAGTCTTAATAATCCTTCGTTCTACCCCAAAGCTCCCCCAAATGGGCTCAATCCGTGTGGAGGTTTAAGGCCGACCCTTATACCTCCATTTATTCCATTGGCCTCCTGCAATACTCTCCAGTCTAGCTCACGCAAGACGTGCATCTACGGAACTGGAGAATATAACTATGGAGTTGATCACAGCTCATGGAGCGGGAGAATTGTTCAAGCTCTCGCCCTTCACTATTCGACGATTGGGGTACAGGGGTGCAATCAAAGAGTATCGCTGTGGAAAGGCTGTCCGTTATAGCCCGGAGGAAATCATGCGCTGGATGGCAGGATCTGAACGAAAACTCCCGTTGAACGAACTACAGTCAAAATAAAACCCCACCGAGGGCCAACTCGATGGGGTCAATCGAAAGGATGCTGCAATGCCGAACCGTACCACGATCAAGAGCACACTTCAACGACCAACCGACAAAATTGATTTCCCTACTAGCGACGCCTGGCGCGATCATTACGCCGCCCAAGGACTGACCTACCCATCACCAAGTGCTAATCGCAAACCGAAGCTTTTTGTGGACCAAGTAGTCGACGCGATCAGGCAGGAACTCCTCGGCTGGAAATCTAAAGCCATCCAACTTGAGTCCCGGTGCGCCGCATTGGAATCAGAAGTAAACCGGCTTCAGGATCTGCTGACGGGACGCCAGGGGTCGGCCGCGAGGCTTACGGCGACACCTTTGAGCGGCTGCGCCTAGGTTCTTCTGAGGAAATTATGGGACGTTACCGAAAGATCGATACCAAAATCTGGAACGACCAAAACTTCCAGGCCTTCACTGACGATGGCAAACTCGCGTTCCTCTTTCTCTTGACCCACCCTCACATGACCGCGATTGGAGCCATGCGAGCCACGATTCCAGGTCTCGCCGCGGAACTGGGATGGCCATTGAAACGGTTTCGCGTTGCCATACAGGCACCGCTTTCCAAGGCCATGATCGAGGTGAACGAGAAAGCGTGCTATATCGCCCTTCCCAAATTCCTTCGATACAACGAGCCGGAAGGCCCCAACTCAGTCATCAAGGCGTGGCCGCAGGCGTTGAACCTGATTCCAGAATGCCCTGAGAAGGCGACACTTATCACGAGATGCCGAGCCTACCTCCATAGTCGCTCAGACGCCTTCAGGCATGCCATCGGGGATGCCATGGGACATGCCATGTCGGATGGCACCGCAGATGCCAAGTCAGAACCATGCCCGATCCAGGAGCAGGAGCAGGAGCAGGAGCAGGATACTCTTTCGGCGGCCGAAGCTGACTTCGATGAGTTTTGGGAGTGCTATCCAAAGCGGACTGGAAAGCGACTAGGAAAACCAGAGGCGCGAGTAAAGTACCGCCAGCTCAAGCCCAACGATCGGCCCCTTGTGCTGATCGCCGCTCGGAATTACGCCGCAAGCGAGATGGTCCAGAAGGGCATCGGGATTAAAGACCCGCATCGGTGGTTACGTGCCGGCAAAGATAGCGAACCCTGGCGGGATTGGATTGAACCAGAACAGGCTTCTCTCACACAGAGCCACGGCCTTTCTCTGACCTGCACCAAGCGCGTTCAATCCCCTGACGATCGGTTCTTGCGTCCCTGTGGTCAACCCGCAACACCGCAAAGCAGGCCCACCGAACCCCGATGCGCCGCCCATTTCGCACAGGCACAAAGCTTAGGAGCCACTGCATGTTGATCGCTGACGCGCCTCGAGTTCAACCGCATGACCTGGAGGCCGAACAAGCCATTCTGGGAGCCGTGTTGCTCAACCCTGCTGCACTATCACGAGCTCAAGAGTTCCTGACCTGTGATGACTTCTACCAAAGCCGGTATCGAACCATTTTTGAGGCCCTGTCGGATCTCGCAGGACGGAACGAGGGGATCGATCTGGTCACCTTGGGAGATCAGCTTGAGTGCAAGAGTCAGCTGGAGAAGATCGGTGGACGAGGCGCTCTAGCCGAGCTGCTCACGACAGTCGGATCCGCCGCAAACATCGAGCATCATGCCCGTATCGTCCGCGATTGTGCCACCCGTCGGCGCCTCATTCGATTCGCGGCCGAAGTGGCGCAGGGTGCGTATGAAAAAGCTCCCACTGTTGACCTTCTCCAGGAGGCCGAACGAAAACTGTTTCAGATCTCTTCCGGACGGGATGAAAAAACCTGGTGCTCGCTTGCCGAGATCTCCAACGAAACGGTCGAATACGTCGATCGAATGTCGAAACGCACCGAAGCGGTGATCGGAATTCCCACGGGCTTCCCATCGCTAGACACTCTCCTCGGGGGCTGGCAGCGCTCTGACCTCATCATCGTGGCCGCCAGGCCCAGTATGGGGAAAACCTCATTTGCGCTCGGTTCGGCATTAGTCGCGGCCACTGCCGGATACCGGGTGGGTGTGCTCTCCCTTGAAATGTCACGGCGGCAGCTCGGGCTCAGACTGCATGGGATGGGCGCTCCGATCGATATTCATGCGCTGAAAACGGGATCCCTGAGCCCGCAAGGCTGGTGCCACCTCGCGAATGCAGCCCAACAGCTTGAATCTCTCCCCTTTTGGATCGACGATTCATCCGTACTCACCGTCGAACAAGTTGCTGCGAAGGCACGCCATCTCAAGGCGATGAAGGGATTGGATCTATTAGTCGTTGATTATCTGCAGCTTCTCAACATCCACCGAGCTGAATCGAGACAACAGGGGGTGGCAGACGCCTCTCGTAAACTTAAGCTGTTGGCCAAGGATCTGGACATTCCTGTGATCGTGCTCTCCCAGCTTTCACGGGACTGTGACAAACGGCCGGACTCAAGACCCGTGCTCGCAGACCTTCGAGATTCTGGCGCGATTGAGCAGGATGCGGACGTAGTGCTCTTTCTGTACCGAGAGGAGGTTTATCGCCCAGAGACAGAGGAGAAGGGCATCGCAGAGGTCCTTATTCGCAAACATCGAAACGGCCCGATCGGCGATCTTCGCCTTAAATTCGTGGACCGGTTCGCCAGATTTGAAGAGCTGCCGGCGGACTGAGCGATGAGAGAGATTCAAGCCGCCATTGTGCAACCAGACAACCCCGTGGCCCTCGAAGTGATGACACCGGAAGAGGCGGCAGTCTTTCTGCGGGTATCACGGTCAACGATCTATCAGCGTCCCGACATTCCACGGCATCGCCTCCCGGGATCCCGGCAGATACGGTTTCTGAGGTCTGAATTGCTGGCTTGGCTGAAAGGGGAGTTTGTAGGAGAACACGAAGCAGAGTCCGCGGGGGATGGCAAACGACCTCTCCTGACACTTGCGGCAGCGCAGAAGCCCGTATACCATCGCTCGGCACGATATCGATAGCACCCATGGCCTATACGATCAACAAACGACGCACACAAAAAGGCATTGCCTTCGACTTGTACGTGCGATGGAAGGGCCAGCGGTATCGGCCCCTCTTGGGGTACGACTTAAGCGCGGAAGAGGCTGAGCGCTGCGCAATTGCGATGATCGCCAAGATTCATAGCGGGGCGCATGCCCTTCCGGTCAGAACATCATGCTCCACGCTGCGGGAGTTCCTTCCCACCTACTGGCAATCGCTTCGCGTAAAGCATCGTATCGACCTGCGCCGCCCGGAAACGATCTTGGAAACCCACCTGCTTCCTCGCTTCGGAGATCGGCCGTTAGACTCGTTAACTCCTGAAGACGGCCAAAACTACGTTGCGACACGGCTCGACGCGAAAGCAGCGCCGGGAACGATCCGCAAAGAATGGGGCGTGCTCATGCGCATCCTGAATCTCGCAGTCGATTTCGAAAAGTTGGATCGGAACCGTCTGAAGCGTGTTCAACTTCCCGACGTCGCCCGTCGGGAGCGCGTGGCCACGAATGAGGAACTGTCAGCAATCCAAGCCCAGGCGGCTAAGCGACAGCCGTATAAGATCCTGGGGCGGATCTACGATCCTGCCGAGTTCTGGCGGATTACTCAGATTGCTCTCCATACCGGCCTCAGAGAGGCCAAGATCCTCGAAATCGACCGATCCTGGCTTCGACAGCGGGATGACGGCTGGTGGCTCATCCTGCCGCCTTCTCGGACGCGCCTGAAGGGTACGCCGCGGGAATTGCCCCTGAATCATCTGGCCTATCAAGCACTCCGCCCGGAGGTCGCATCGATCGATGGACCTATCTTCGCCAACTGGTCTGCTGACGCTTTCGGGCACCAATGGCATCGGACCTGTAAAGCAGCCAAGGTGCAGGACCTGCACTTCCACGATCTCCGACACACCTTCACGACACGCCTTCAAAACCTCGGGGTGAGTTTGGAGATTCGCTCGGCCTTGCTTGGGCACAGCACCAAGGCCGTCATGACGAGCCAGTATTCACATGGTGGACGAGGCTGGAATCTGAAGCTTCGCGACGCTGTGACGCAGCTAGAAACTACGTACACCATGCCTGTTTTGTCCTATGGATTGTCCTATGAGAGCTCAGCCCTCGTCAGGGCAGAAGTGAGGAAGGTTGCGAACTCTGCGGAAGATCAGGGAAAAGGTTGGTGGTCCCAACGGGATTTGAACCCGTGTCTGAGCCTTGAGAGTCGATACTAAGTAGTTTTCACAGCGGCTTGATTTTGCGAAGGTTTCCCCGTTTTTTCTTTCAAATTGATCGGTTAACGACATTCTGTGGGTTCTATTGCTTCGAACCAATATTAGGCATTTTGAGATTTTCTAGCACAAATCTAGCACACGGATTGTGAACCATTTTCCCCACCGCCCAATATGCACAAACTACTTTTAGTTTTCCACTTTTGCCCAAATCTCCTTCTCGTGGTTTCCTCGCATTGCCCTTTTATGGGGTCTCACTGCTGTTTAGCCGTGGGCTCTATAGAGCCCAGAGCTGCAAATAAATTATAAATATAACAATGCGTTGTACACATAATTATACTGCAAACAGTATCAAATATGTATTTTTAATCCTGGATACAGTATAAATTTTAACAAAATTATACTGTTTACGATATAATCGTCTCATGAAAAGCAAACTTGTCACGATCCTTGATGAGATAGCATTATCCGGCCTTACTGTTATACCTCCCACAGAGGCAAACAAACGCTCGCCCGGGGATTGGATACGCATCCTGCGGAACCATTTAAGAATGACCCAAAGGGAACTTGCACAACGCGCAAAGATTACGCAACCCAACCTTGCCGCCATTGAGTCAGGAAAAGTTGATCCGCAGGTGGAAACTCTTCGGCGAGTCTATGAAGGTCTTTACTGCACTCTATCTGTTGAGCCTAGACCCCAAAAGCCCCTTGAGGAAATACTCCGAGGACGGGCACGCGCGATTGCTCTGAAGCGTCTTAAGCATACAATGGGCACGATGGCGCTTGAAAAACAGGCCCCTGAGGAAGAAACATTTCGGCAGTTGCTCGAAAAAAGTACGGACAACATTCTGCGTAGTACTCGAAAACGCATATCAGACAAGAATCATGACAGATGACACACAACTTGCCGGAGCAACACCGGGAGATGATACGTCGGGCCTGATTGACCTCTCGCTTGCCACGCGAGCTGATCGAAATGCTGCGGAAGCACAAACCATAGGTCTTGCCTATAATAAGTATGTTTTTGAAGCACGAAGAAAAAAACGCGGAACAAAATGGCTCACTGATGATTTTATCCTCGCTGTGCATCAAAGTATGTTCGGCTCAATCTGGACGTGGGGGGGACAATATCGGAAAGAACGGCTCAATATGGGCTGTGAGCCGCACCTTATCAGAGAGCAGATTAAGTTACTCAGTGACGACTTTCTTGCATGGGATTCCGTCGACTCAGAAATGCCCGCAGTAGAAGTAGCCGCACGTCTGCAGAATCGCCTCACGAAAATTCATCCGTTCAGAAACGGTAATGGAAGACACGCCAGGCTCATCACAGATATTTTCCTCTACTCCCGTAAGCACTCGTTACCTCAATGGCCACAGATTCACCTCATGGCTCAAGGCGAGGACATTCGATCACGATATATTCAAGCCATGAAGGAAGCTGATCAGGGTGACTTCTCGGGGTTGATCCAATTTATCGAAGGCCGCTTAGCCCCCACCAAGCAAGATGCTGTGACCTAGATTGACGCTGGCACGCATCATGTTCTAGCATGCAACCCCACTTCACTCAGACTCGGAATCGCAGATGAAACTGCCTTCCAGGTTCCTTTCCAGATTCGCTCAGGCATCACTCGCGCCTACACTTGCAATCACTTTCCTGAACGCTAAATCGAAATTGACGACAGTCCATGACTGCGGGGCTTGTCGTATACGGCATTGCTGACGCCTTAGCTACCCGGATTCGTCTATGCAGGATGGCAAGCTTCAATATCGCGTCATGCACAAGGCCGCCACACCTCTCGAGTATCAGGTTTATCGCGCAGGGCTTGAATGGGATCTCCTTGATCCTATCGTTATCGAAAAGCGGGATGATCTGAAGTCTGAGTCGAAATGGCGCGATCGTGTGGAACCATATAATCATCAAGTAACCAATCTCATAACCTTCTGCCGTCGCCTCCCCGTTACGCTTCTAGCCGATGACGTGGGGTTGGGCAAAACCATCAGCGCAGGATTGATCGTTAGCGAACTCATCGCTCGTTCACGGCTCACTCACTTCCTAGTGGTTTGTCCCAAGCTATTGGCACCTCAATGGAAGGAAGAGCTTGCAACGAAGTTTGAAATCGATTCAACGATCGCAACCGGTAAAGATCTAGTTCGTAAGGAACCAGCAGAGCTGGGAGCTATCATTACGACGTATAACTCAGCCCGTTTATATCTTGATGAAATTCCACGCGACCGATTTCAAATGCTGATTCTTGACGAGGCGCACAAGCTACGAAACTTGTACGGAGTTGAATCGCCGCCACAAGTAGCGCAACGATTCCGTTCTGCACTCGAAGAAAGACGGTTTCGGTATGTACTCATGTTGACTGCAACACCAATTCAAAATCGACTTTGGGATCTCTATTCCCTGGTTGACCTACTCACAGTGGCAAGGGGACATCAAAACCCCTTTGGAAGCGAGGGGATGTTTGCGAGGAAGTTTATTGCGGATCATCGCGAAAAGGCTCGGCAGCTACGGCCCGAAGCACGTGAGGAATTCCAGTCAATTGTATACGGTTATATGTCTCGAATTCGACGAGGAGACGCTAACCTCTACTTCCCCGATCGTAAGGTTCAACTGCATAGGGTTGACCCGACTCCCCATGAGGTCGAACTGATTAAGGTGATCGCAAGGGGAATTCAGCAACTGAATAGGCTCGCCCAAATTTCTGTATTGCAAGCGTTAACTAGCAGTCCAGAAGCCTTAAGGGCACAGTTGGAAAACATGGCACGGAACGGAACTGTTCCCACGGAACTGTCGCATATGGTTAACGCAATTGTTCGTCAAATGCCGTTGACCGCGAAACTTCAGGGACTGGGGAGTCTCATACAACGACTAAAGAGCCAAGATCCCGACAAAT
Organism: Nitrospira sp.; assembly: GCA_030123565.1. Lineage (NCBI taxonomy): Bacteria > Pseudomonadati > Nitrospirota > Nitrospiria > Nitrospirales > Nitrospiraceae > Nitrospira > Nitrospira sp. Next base: position 3,488,596 of record CP126122.1, read on the forward strand.
GGCGCATGGTTGTTTTTACAAGTCGTCGTGAAACACAGACCACCATTCAAGCTTTCTTGGAGCAGCATGGGCTAAAAGTCGGCATAATCAACGGATCTTCCGGACTTCGAAACTCCCAGACCCTGGCAGCTTTTAGAAAGATGCCACCAGACTGTCATGTGATTGTGTCGACGGAAGCTGGCTCAGAAGGGATCAACCTACAAGTAGCGAATGTACTCGTCAATTATGACCTCCCGTGGAATCCCATGATTGTGGAACAGCGAATTGGACGCGTGCAGCGACTGGCATCCCTCCACGCCAGTGTTGGAATCTTCAATATCATCTTACGAGGAACCTTTGAGGAGTACATCGTTGGACGTCTGATGGAAAAACTCCAGTTAGCCTCGCATGCCATTGGGGATATCGATGCCCTGCTGGAGGCATCGGGAATCGGTGAGGGAGACGAAGAAAATTCAGCAGGATTCGATGAACAGATTCGGCGCCTTGTTGTTGCCGCATTGACCGGAATGGATGTCGACGCAGCGACTCAAAAGGCTATCGATAGCATAGACGAAGCCAAAGCGACCCTGGAACGAGAAGAGGCCACCATCAACTCTCTGCTCGGTGGAATGCATGGTACAGCATACACGGGCCCACGTGGCCCACGGCTACCGTCGCAGACCCGATCTATGGAGCCCCGCGAATTCACGATTTCGGCGTTTAAAACCTTGGGAGCGCGGGTCACGGAACTTCCCAGTGGCTTTGTTTCTGTTGAAGAGAATGGAAGTCGACACCATATTCGTTTTGAGGATCAATCTGACAGAGATGTGAGAAGTGAGCTATATGCACCGGGTTCAGGTCCCTTCCTCACACTAATTCATCGAGTAGTAGGGTCCGGCGTGCATCATGTTGAGGATCTGGACTCTCAGCCGTCTACTCAGTCCCATGACATCGCTTCGAATTGGGTCCGCTCATTTGATGCCACGCTCACTGGCAGGGACGTTCAGGCAGTGAGCCGATGCTTTACTGGAGAAGCCACTATTCTCGTCCGAGCAACTGTTGCGCATGACAGTTACGAGAGACTCGTGACAGTGAAGTGCGGGGCATCCGAACACACCAAAACAGTCGGATCATCGGGGCTCGAGCCCTTACCTCGGGTTCTCCCAGATGCACGTGAAATTGGAATAGACGAACAAACGGTCCTCCACGCAGGGCACAACGATCCAGGCATTGCCGAATTTCATCGTTTCTATCTCGAACGCTGCGTGGAGGAAGTTAAAGCTGCCGGTGACAATCCCCGCAAAGCTAAACGACTCGAGGACGAATTTACACCAAAACTCGAAACAACTCTGGTGGCTCTTGATGGGAGCATGTACAGACGTGTGCAGATGCGAGTTCGATTCAGGCTCGAAGGTGATAAGGAGTATCAGAGCATCCTCACGGTCCTCCCACACGATCCGACTCTCATTGATGCCCCTAAGCTCCTCGTTTGTGCCAAGAGCGGCCGGAAGGCGCCAGCTGTTTGCCTAAAGCAATGTGAAAGTTCAAGGCAATATGTGCTTGAACATCTACTCTCACAGTCTGACGCTTCCGGCCGCTACGCCCTGCCCGAGTTCACAGTGATTTGCGCGGTATCGAAGCAACGACTGCTGAGAGATGAAGTCGAGTTATCCTCAGTCACAAATCACCCGGTGGCGAAATGGCTCTTAAAGACTTCCGAACAAAGTGGCATGCGAGCGGAACCGGAACATTTCGATAGATGTGAGTTTACTCACGCGGAGATTCTCAAGTCGGAAGTAGCGATCAGTGAGGGGTCAGGAAAGCGTTACCGCAGTGATCAGAAGGAGCGATCTGTTTATTCCGGAAAATCTGGTCACCGCTCGGAATTTGTCACATGCTTCATCACTGGGAACCTCTTGATGGCCACGGAAGCAGAAACCTGTGCTGAAACTGGAGCCGTTGTGTCCCCGGGGATTCTTCAAAGGTGTTCATTATCAGGCAAACGAGTTCTGCCTTCTGAACTTGAGATCTCTTCGGTGAGTGGACAACCTGTCCTACGAAGCAGGCTACGGACCTCGCAGATTAGTCACAAGCGTGCAGAGCCAGAGCACTTGGGCCGGTGTGAGTTTACTGGGACAGATGCTCTGAAGTCAGAACTCGCAATCAGTGAAGTCTCGGGAAAGTTGTACCGTGGCGACGAAGGGTCTCAGTCATCGGTGTCCGGAAAAACCGGGCATCGTTCCGAATTTATTTGGTGCTTCGAAACCAGGAAGTCCCTCGTACCTTCTGAGGCGGAGCAGTGTGAAGTTACGGGGCGCTTTGTCCGTCCAGGAATTTTAGAGACCTGTGCCGAGAGTGGGAAGCGGGTACTTCCTTCAGAGCTAGAACGCTGTGCTTCAAGTGGGAAGAAAGCGCTGAAACGTTTCATCGTCACGAGTAGCATTTCTCATGACCAAGTCCTAGAAACATTGGCTGTGCAATCGGCTGCACAGAAGTATTGCACGCCGGCCGAGGCTCAAGTGTGCAGTTGGAGTGGGAGAAAAGTACATCCTGACGATATGCGGACCTGCACATTGACCAGGCTCGGCATACACTTTCAATTTGCTGGAACCCACGGAGCTCCTCGCCTGCAAGCGCTTGTGGCACTACTCGACGGCACGAGGCAGCCGACCGATGCGGCGGAATCGTGGGAATCAATTGCAAGGCATGTCAATACTGTTGTAGGAGGAGGACGGTGTGAGGTGGAGGCCGCCGTATTTTCTCCAGACAGAGCACACCTAGCTGTGTGTTGCATTTCTATTCAGTATTACGTGATGAGGTACCGTGTTGGACTTGTGTATAAGCTAAGTGATCACTCGATAGAGGGGCGCCTCATTGTGGGTAAGCGGTCCGCTCAGGGCTGGACAACCGTGTGATTCATTTAAACTTAGTCAACAGCGCATCCTAGAATCGGGGTGAGCCTAGAAGTCCGCTCGGCGCTGCTCGGACACAGCATCAAAGCCCTGATGACGAGTCAATATTCGCATGGCGGGCAGGGGTGGAATCTAAAACTTCGCGATCCCGCCACGCAGCAAGAAAGCACATCAAAACTAGTTGAAAGATCGTGAGACCAAGGCGGCGGGTGAAAGCTGTCCTCTGTTCCCTGGGAAACCGACTAAGATGCATTGGAGTACGCCTGATCCCGCCAAAGCGACCGGATCGGAGGCCGAGATTACTGAGGCCTTTGACGAAGCATTTCTGATATTGAAGAAACGAGTTGAAAATTTAACGAACTGACTGTGGTCTAATCAAGAGGAGGACGCCGTGCACATAGTTCTCATAGGAGCGAGGGCTAATTTGTAGGGGTTTCCGACTCACTAATCGGAGTCTGAACGGCCTCGTACATTCGCTCTATTAAGGGATCCAATAGTAGCTGTGTAGCTGAAAATTCCGTCTCTTGGAGCAACTTATAAGGCTCACTCAGTACAAGTTTCATATCGAAAATAAGCTCAGTGTCTGTTTCGGAGCCCACAATGACTTGTGCACGGCTCGGCAAATCTGACGTTAAGTAGGCCAACACCTTAGGCATGTTAACAATGTCCTGTCCCTGCTGGTTTGGGGAATCGATCACAAGAGGAACTCCGAAAGAATCGTCACCTTGATAGCATGTTTGCCATAAGGCCCCATAGTAGGCGAGCACAGAACGAGGGCCACCGCTGCCGGAAATGCTTGGACGGCTGGTGAGCTTCACCCGAGAACTGTCTACCGGTGGACTATTCAATTTTACGAGTGCAGCCGCATATGCACCACGAAAAGTGCTGAGAATGGCTTTAGACCGTCTTCTGTCACTGAATGACTTAAGCGATCCTTCGAGTTCCTCAATCCTACCCAAACGTGCGTTGATGTCGTTTGACAGTGCGGTACCTTCATCAAAAAACGCTCTAAACGCCCGCTCGGCACCCATACTATCCACGACTTGTCGAAACACGAGAGTGCCTCGTCGCGTATCCAGAATATTTGAGATCCGCCTATAACTGCTCTCTAACTGGAGTAGCTCTGTCTGGGTCTTCTGATATTGGGCCGATACTTTTGTTAAATCATCCTGCAACCTCGATGAGAGATCGTGTAAAACTCTGGCATTTTCAGCGTAAGTAAGTATTTCAAGAAACTGTTCTTCATGCTCAGCACCACATGTTGGACAGACTAGCGTCTCATGAGGTTCTCGCCGAAGGAATGCGGTATCATCCTCGTAGGTGTGTAGTGCGTTTTGTGCAAGGTCGATTTGCAAACGTAGGCTATCTTGCAGCTCCTTTTGACGCACTCCGGTATCACGGAGCTCCTCTTGACGCTTGTTTAACTGAGATACCTCGCTATTTAGCTGCTCAATCTCTGCATCGAAGTTTTCTGGATCAACCTTTGGACCCGAGAGCGGCAATGTTTTCCCGAATCTCTCTTTCGCTTTTTCCAAAAATCGTTGCTCCTTGCGCGACTCGTCCAATTGCTTATTTTCTTTATCGCGCATTGCCTTCACTTCGTAATATGCCGCCGGCTTAATGCCAGCGAAATATTCAAGAATCGGCCCGAATGGCTTACTGTACTGCTGCATTCCAGGGAACGTATCCCAGCCAGATTGCCAGCTACCATCCTGATCGATGTAGAACGGAGTGAAAAAACAGCGAGGATCTGCGATTACCGTATTAAGGTTTTTATCGGTGACGACTAAATTGAACCCAGTCGCTCTGGCAAAAGATTCGCTCCATTCAAGATGTTCTGCTGTCGCATTTATCAGCCTAAATTCATGATCAAATAATGCTCTAAATCCGCGGTGGTGCAACGCCCGAAAGCGCTTCTGGCCGACGGTGAACTCAACCAGAGAGACCGTATTCTGATCCCACTCGCGAAGATGACCTTTCGGGCGAGCCCCGAGAGTCAAAAATAGCGTCTTAATCAGACTCGACTTGCCGGTGTGATTCAACCCTACTATTAGATTCTTTCGAGGATGGAATGATATGAGCCTTCCTCTTCTGTCCCTGTGTGAGAGCATCCAAATATTTTCGAATAGAAAGTCTGTCATATGATTTCGTCCTGAGGCTACGAACAAGGCGAATTAGGTTGGGTCCACGCATTTTGCGATTGCTCTCAGTGCAAAGATTGCTAATAACTGATGTTTTCTTAAGCCCGGATGCTTGGGACCAAGGAAGAGGTATGCTTCTTCAAAGAATTGGCTGAGTGACTCGCTTTGCTCATTCTGCAGCAACCACTTATCACATGCGACAATTAAAGCTCGTTCTTGCTCTGTATGACCGCCCATCACTTGACGAGTGTAATAGGAAGTCGCCGCCGCTTTCATGGCTGTAAGATCCCTGAAAGCCACACCGTCTTTGCTGAGTTGTCCGATCCACATGTCGAGATATTGAATCACATCAGGGATGTTTTCCAATTGCCCTAGAGCGTCTGTTAACTCTTTGCGCGTAAATCCGTGTCTCTTCTTCACCTCATGAAAGGTATGGCACTGATCCGTTTTGGCTCCCAAGGGGCCGATTGTTGCCATGAGGCTGTCAACCAGTGACTTAGCTTGACCACTATGTCTTGGGCTGCGTCTCTGAAGAAATACCGCAACCTGTCCGATCAGAGTATGGGCCAGATTGTCGGGATGCAATGCGACTCGCTCGACCCATATTCGATCAAGGTCTGGTGCAGGCATTCCTGCCTTATGTATGGTCCCCAGCCCGTCTTTCAGTAACGCATGGAAAGAAGGATCGAGAGAATTCAATGAACAGGGCACCGACGTGGCGGCATTGCCACCGTTAAGCAGAGGCAGGTTACACCCCGCATTCGAAATAAAACGCCCCCGGCTCTCTAAACTACCGAAGGCAATCACAGTCGCGTAAAGTTTACCGATAGGACTAGTCCTCGTTTTAGACAACTGCTCAGAACCAACAGGCTTGCCTTTTTTTGCCTTCGGCGAAGGCAGATTTGTCAGCCCTTGCCATCCCCACTCATTTCTATCTTTCTTTTTTACTTGGTACAGAGTCACCGAGGAAGGCGACGCGCTAGAGTCGAATTCTGCGACATCCTGGATGGCTTCAAACAGGAATAAGAAGTCTTCTGGGTCGCTATCTTCCAGTTGAAAGATGCGCATCAAGGCCCAGTGGCGCTGGAAATCTACCCCCTTCTGGTTGTGACCTCCTCCCGTCTCCTTCAGATCAGAGCGGTTTGTGACCTCCATAATCTCAGTGATATTAGTCTCGTTAATCGGCATGAAACGTAATCCGTGAGTTCAACCCTGCCATGGTTCAAGTTGGGTGCGCCGTCGCTCCTTAACCGTAGATACTAGCTGGTAATACAGCGTGCCCTTCGCGGGTCGCAATTGTATTAGGGGGGGGTCTTTAAGTTCAACAGCCAAAAGACAACTTCAATAATTCGGAGGCACCTGCCGCTACCAATCCAAAAGATTGAGACAACAAAGGCTATGTCTTACCCCCGGCATACTTTTAAGCCCCTTGACAGCATGTAATAATATATTCCATATTATATACAAGGAGGCGCCCATGAAATCAGACGACGCTAAGAGCGAAACTCTCCAATTCAAAGTCACAGAGCAAGAGCGCAAACTTATTGAACGGAGTGCTGCGGAGGAAAACACGACCGTCTCTAAATATGTGCGGGGAGCTGTACTGATGAGCATGGTGATGGATGGCAAGGGCGAGGCGATCAAGATTGTAGCGAGGGAAGTAGGAGAAAAGGCCTTTGCGGTCGTCCGACAAAAACTGACCCGACCAGCACAAGAAGGACGCTGAAAACAGTGCTATCCGCCTCACCATCAACAAGCAAAGCCGGTCCGCGCCGCATGCCGATAGGCTGCGGGGCGGAGCGGAATGGCCCCCGTCTTGGTAACACGGGGGCGCTACCCACAGCGCTCCGTACAGGAGTTCGATAGATTCCATGGATTCGAGCTTCACCCTCACCATTGATTGGCTGGCGTTTACGGTCTTGGCCAGTAATCCGCAAGAGACGATGCGGGTATTGGGTGGAGATTGGAGTAAGGCCAAAGGCGGCTTCCGAGGGTATCCCTTGTCCTGGATGCGAATAGACGGCCTGCGCGGGGTCGGCAAACTGGGTACCAATGCCCCTCGGCGCCCGAATGAAATCCATGTGGACTTGTCGGGCGGCCTCGCGTCCGCCCTGACACTGGATCAAATCCGCACCCTGCTCAAGTGGGTGCATGCCCAACAAGGCCATGTCACTCGGATTGACTGCGCCCTCGACGACCGAGTGGGAACGGTGCCGGTCTCGACGATTCGTGAGGCCGTTACGGCTGGGCAATGTGTCACTCGTGCCGCGCAAGTCCGGCATATCGTCTCGAACCTCACGCATGGGACCGGGGCGACCACCGGCGAGACGATGTACTTCGGCAGTCCGCAGAGTCAGACCTTGCTGCGGATCTATGACAAGCGGCTGGAACTTCAGAGTAAAGGACAAGAGAACTGGCAGGACTATGGCGTCCGATGGGAATTGGAGCTCAAGAAGGACCGCGCCGAACAATGTGCGAGAGCGTTAGCAACTTTGGAGGAGGCTGACTGGAAGGAGTTGGTGATTGGCTTACTCCGGTCCTATGTGGATTTCCGGGACATCACCAAAGACACTGAAGAGGAAGAACGATACCGGGCTCCCGTGTTGGAGTGGTACGCCCTCCTGACGGAGGGATTTCAGAAGGGGCGATTGGCCCAGGAGACGCAGGTGCAGACCCTGCAAGATGTGAAACGATGGGTGAGCGACACCCTGACGCCAATGCTGGCGGTAATTTGTGCCACCCCTGGAGGGGAAGAATGGCTACTGAACGAAATTGTCAGGGGCATTGCTCGGTGGAAAGACCGACACCGCAATTTGCTCAAGCAACCACCCAATCGGTTTCACCGGTCTGCCGGCGGTCACGCGGGCAGCCCATGTTAGGGGGACTGGGGGTGTCGCAAGACTCCCCCGGTGTATCTGCACATGCTCACTGTCAAAGAGCTCTCGGCTTGGCTCAATATCAAAGAATCCACACTCTATCTCTGGGTTTCCAAGAACAAGATTCCCTGCCGCCGTATTCACGGACTCGTCCGCTTTGAACCTGAGGCGATTCAGGCCTGGTTGAAGAGCTTTGAAGCCAGTCCCAGCAAGCCGTTCCCACTGCCAACTCGCGACGATACCCGAGACCTCAACCACCTCATTGAAGCGGCGAAATCTGAGGTCTATACTCCCCGCCACGGGGAAACTAGACCGAAATCAGGCCTCATCCAGAAGGAGGATGCAGATGGGGCTGTTTAAGCGCAACAAAGTGTGGTGGATGACGTTTGTCTATCAGGGGCGACAAATCCGTCGGAGCACCGAATGTACGGACCGCCGACTCGCCGAAGCGGTGCTCGGAAAGATCAAGGTCAAGTTGGTCGAAGGTCGCTATTTCGACCGACTCGAAGAACAAGAACGGACCTTTGAAGAAATGGTCGAGCGTTACGTGGCTGAGCGAGTCGTGGGAGCCAGTCGCCACGGCGAACGACGGGCACGAGGCGTCTTGGCTCATCTGCTCCCGGTGTTTGGCAAAAAGACCTTGGTACAGGTCACACCGAAGGAGATTGCCGCGTACAAGTGGAAGCGGCAACAAGCGGGAGCCGCGCCGGCCACGATCGTGAAGGAATTGGCCTTGATGAAGACGGCTTTCAATATCGCCATTCGAGAATGGGAATGGTGCCGTGATAATCCGGTCTGTCGCGTGTCGATGGGCAAGGTGAACAATGCTCGCGTCCGGTACTGCGATGACGAGACGCTGGCGAGGATCTACCAAGCCTGTCCGACCTGGCTGCAACCCATTGTGATGCTAGCACGCTATACCGGCCTGCGCCGGGAAAACGTGGTGTGCTTGCAGTGGGAGCAAGTTGACATGGCTCGAGGTCTCATTCTTCTTGATCACACGAAGAATGGGGACCGCTTAGGGATTCCTCTCTGCGATCCTGCGATGAAGACCTTGGAAGCCGTGCGACCCTACCGACCACTCGCAAGCGGTCCGGTGTTCTTGCAACACACCGAGGAGAGGGAACCGGTCACGCCGGATATGGTCACGACGGCCTTTCGGCGAGCCTGTGAGTCCGTGGGCGTGAGGAACTTTCGCTTTCACGACCTGCGGCATACCTTCGCCTCCGCACTGGTGCAGAAGGGCGTGGACCTTTATCGGGTGCAACGGTTGCTCGGACACCGCGACGGACGGATGACGCAACGCTATGCGCATCTGGCGCCGGAGAATTTGCGGGAAGCAGTGCAGGTGTTTAAGGATGACTATCACAAATTTAGCACAATGGCCGGGTGTGACCGACCACGGTTGGTGCTAAGTGTGTGAAAAGGTTGGTGGTCCCAACGGGATTTGAACCCGTGTCTGAGCCTTGAGAGGGCTCCGTCCTAGGCCAAGCTAGACGATGGGACCAATGAGGCGGTCAAAAAGCAGCGGAAAGAGCAGGACTGTACCACAGCAAGTTTTCGCTTTTCAAACAGCACATCGATGATCCCCCCATCGCAGATCCCATCCAGCCGCAGCACGTCTGGAATCCTTGTGGAGGCTTGCGAGACACAGTGAATTGGCCTAAAGTATCATTATGTATCTTCGTTCGGCTACCCCTCGAGTCCTTCTGCTTGCAGGCATGCTCTCGGCGTTTCTCCTCCTGGCCGGCTGCGGGACGAGTTTTTTGGAAGGAACCATCGCGCCTCCCAATTCGAGTGCTTGGACCAAATGCGGGACCGCTACGAAAGTGCGCGTAAAAGCGCCGCAATCTACCGTCACCGTCTCCTACACCGAGCCCACGACCGGTACCGACGGCAAGCCCCTGACCAACCTCGCCCACACGACCATTTACTATAACGCCGGAGATGGTCCTGTAATCGCCAAGGTGGTCCCAGCCTCGCAGAAGACCGGCGGAGGCTCCGTGTCTCAAGCCATCACCATTCCCTTGCAGAACCAGTCGGAACAGGAGGTCATGGTGTGCGTGACGGCGACCGATGCCGACGATCGTGAAGGTCCCGCCTCGCCTTAAACCAACCCAGGACGGGCTTGACAGCGCCTATTCAACGGCCTACCTTGCTTCCCACTTATTCGGGCGGGAGTGTATGGTCGAACGGCTCGCACGGCGGAGCTTGGGACCATCCTCGATCGACAGGCATGGAACTACGAAAACCCGACCCACCCAACCTCCCCCATCAGGTCGAACCGGAGCGGCACCGGCACCGGCTTGAAATCCGCCTCGGCTCCAACATTTTTCGCAACACGAACGGCGTCCTTCGGGTTCAAGGCAAGGAGCAACTCGTCCTCGAACTCGCCCCCGACCATGATCGTATCCTGCTCACCATCGATTTGTATGACGGCAGCGGCAACCACGTGGCGCACCTCCGTCGCAACCGCTGGGCGTTCAATGACGGCAATCGCTTCGCCCTCAGCACCAGCGATTCTCCGCCGACGCTCTTTCCCAATCTGCCTTGGCTGAAAGTGACGGATCAGGACACCGGTGAGACGGTCCTGGAAGCCGCCGTCGCGCCGGGCGAAAAAATTCACGTGGCGACGGGAAAATTCTACTCACACCGCGGGCAACTCATCGAGATCACTTCCCACTATTGTCGGATCGGTTCCACCCACACCCTGTTCGGCGACGTGTTCGAGGCCCGCGGCGGGACCGCGGTGCTCGGTTGAAGACCATCAGGCCGCATGACTGACGTTCCCAAACCCAGTGTTCAGGCCTTCCTGGTCTGCGACTGCGTCATCGAAGACAGCCTCACCAAGAAAAAATCTCTGATCGGCCTGTTTACTCACCTCCAGGCCATAGCCTTCCCGTTTCAACATCAACAGTTGGGCCTGTACTTTTGCATGACCGACGCCGAGGGAACCTACCATTTCGACATCGACCTCGTGTACATCAATACCGACCAGTTGGTCTGTCGCGCCTCGCTCCCCAACATCGTCATCGGTGACCGCCTGCAGATTTCCGACTTCGGCATCAATATTCCCGCCCTCCGGTTTCCCGCGCCTGGTCGCTATGAGTTTCGCTTGCGCATGGACGGCCGCATGATCGCACAGAAAGATTTCAATGTGATCCAGGTCTCGCCGCCCCCCGGCGCCTAGCCGCTACCTCGTTCGGAGACCGTGAAGCTTCGTGTGTATCTCGTTCGAACCCCTCTCTGCGAGATTCGCTTCACGATTCACGAGATACGGTTCTACATTAGGGTTGGAAGCGAGCGGCGGATTAGAAGGCGGCAGCTGTGGTCAGGCAGGCCTCGACGTACTCGTCTTCGCCTTTGCGGCAGGCTTGGGCCCGTTTGTTCTTATCGTCGAAGAGCGGCACCACCATCTCACCCACGGTGGTATAGCAGTCTTTTTTGAAGGGTCCGTCCAGGCTCCGGCAAAGCGCGAGACCCGGTTCCGGGCTGGCATCGGTGAGGATAAAATCCTTGACGGCCCCGATGAAACATTGGCGAACCTGGTCGCCCTGCCCAAGCCGGCAGAGTTCGTTGACTCGGCCGGCGTCGCGCAAGGTGAAGCCGCTGACGTCGCGGCCCAGACTTCGATAGCAGGTCGTCTGATGCTCGCCTTCCACACGGGCGCACTGGGTGAAGGCCTGCGCGAAGTCGTAGTTCAGAAAGGTCAACACTGCGGAGGTCTGCATCAGGTAGCAGGCCTGCAGATATTTTGCGTTCAGGACGGAACAGGGGTAGAGCAAATCTTGCGGATTCAAAAAGCTGGTCGCTTCGTGGTGATGGTGCTCGCCGGACGATGTGGCCTGCCGCGCCTGCTGGAAGGTTACGATATTTTCCATGAACACCCCGCCGTAGCAGGATTCCCGATCCCAACTTCCCGGCAACGCATCGCAAAAGGCCAGGCTCTTGAGAAGGTCATAACGGAATTGAATGGTCAGGCCGTGGCCCAAGCCATGGAGACAGTTGTACCGTTGAAACGAGTAGGCCGACACCGTCTCGCTGGTCGGGCAGAGGGGCAGGATATGCTGGGGCTCCACAGCAGGCAGGCTGCTCAGGTAACCTTGCAGAACTCCATGGTAGCAGCCGGACCAGAACACGTCCCGGCAATGCGACAGCGCGGCGGGCGCCGTCCCATAACGCGCAAACGACCGTCGGCCGATATGGTGGACGAGCGGATGGGCTTCGCGTAGGGCCTCGGGGTCTTGCGCCGTGATCTGCTCCAGCACCGTGAGAGCCTGTTCCGTGCCCTCTACCTGGAGTACCGTCTCCAGGTGGCCCTGGTAACAGCGCATCTTCGTCTCAAAAGGCTGGGTGCGACAGGCCTCCGGAGGCCCCGGTTCTCCCGCCTGGAGCGACCCGGCCCCCAGGACGGCAAACAGCATCAGAAACCACAATCCCCACCATCGATTTCTCACCATCCCATCTCCTTGCTGATTGATGCGCTCGCGCCTCCTTCCATCACACGCCTGCCATTCTAGGATAATCCTGGCGATCGATCCAACGAAAATCGGTTCGAGACAGTCCCTGCGCAATCCCCTTCATTGAGTCCCCCTTCTCCCACCCCGCCGTTCTGTGATAGAACCAATCGCGATTCACGATCTGCGTCTCGACGGAACAATCACAACCATGTCGACCACCCAGGAATCTCCTTCACGCTCGGACTTCATCCGCGAGATCGTGGCGGCGGACCGTGCCGCCGGAAAACATGCCGGACGTGTCGTCACCCGCTTTCCACCGGAACCGAACGGCTATCTCCATATCGGCCATGCAAAATCGATTTGTCTGAATTTCGGTATCGCCGACGAGAATCCAGACGGAATCTGCCATCTCCGCATGGATGATACCAACCCCACCACCGAAGACCCTGAATATGTGCAGGCGATTCAAGAAGATGTCCGCTGGCTCGGATTCGACTGGCACGACAAGATGTTCTTCGCCTCCGACTACTTCGAGCGGCTCTATGACCATGCGGTGAGGCTGATCAAGAAGGGGCTCGCGTATGTCGATAGCCTGACTGCCGATGAAATGCGACAATATCGCGGCACGCTGACGGAACCGGGCCAAGCCAGCCCCTATCGCACCAGAAGTGTCGAGGAAAACCTGGACCTGTTCCGCCGGATGCGGGCGGGCGAGTTTCCGGACGGCACGCATGTGCTCCGCGCCAAGATCGACATGGCCTCGCCGAACATCAACCTCCGCGATCCCGTGCTGTATCGCATCAGACATGTCGCCCATTACCGCACCGGCACGGCCTGGTGTATCTATCCGGCGTACGATTTCGCGCATCCGCTGTCCGATGCGATTGAAGGCATAACCCATTCGATCTGCACCTTGGAATTCGAGGACCATCGGCCTCTGTACGATTGGGTGGTCGAGCAATGCGAGACGCCGCAGCGGCCGCAACAGATCGAGTTCGCCAGGCTGAACGTCAGCTTCACGGTCATGAGCAAGAGGAAATTGCTCGACTTGGTGGAGCGCAAGCTGGTCAACGGCTGGGACGATCCGCGCCTCCCCACGCTCAAGGGCCTGCGGCGGCGCGGCTTCACCCCCGAGGCGTTACGTGCGTTTTGCGACGCGATCGGCGTGGCGAAGCGGGATGCCGTCGTCGAAATGCAACTCCTTGAACACTTTGTCCGGGAAGACCTGAACAGGCGCGCGCCCCGCGTCATGGCCGTGCTCAGGCCCTTGCGCCTGGTCATCGAGAATTACCCGGAGGGACAGATCGAGCAACTGGATGCCGTGAACAATCCGGAAGATGCTTCAGCCGGCACGCGGCAGGTGCCCTTTTCCCGCATCCTCTATATCGATCAGGACGATTTCAAAGAGGATCCGCCGAAACAGTTCTTTCGCCTTGCGCCGGGTCGCGAAGTGCGATTACGGTACGCCTACATCATCAAATGTGTGGGCGTGATCAAGGACCCAACCACGGGTGAGGTCACGGAGCTGCGCTGCACCTATGACCCGGACAGCAAGAGCGGCGGACCGCAGGCGCAACGAAAGGTAAAGGCGACCATCCATTGGGTATCGGCCCCCCATGCCGTCGATGCGGAGATCAGGCTCTATGAAAGTCTGTTGCTTACCGATCTAGGCAAGATTCCCCCCGATCAGGATTGGATCCAACAGCTGAATCCCCATTCTTTGGAACGGCTGTCGGCCTGCAAGGTAGAACCCAGCCTGGCGACGGTCTCTCCCGGCACCAGACTGCAATTTGAACGGGTGGGCTACTTCTGTGCCGACCCCGACTCCTCGCCCGGCAAGCTCGTCTTCAACCGAACCGTCACGCTCAAGGACGCCTGGGCCAAGATCGAAAAAGCTCAGGCCCCTCGCTAGCCGCTTCTCTCGCCTTCGACCGGACCTCCCCAAGGTCCCACACAAAGTACTGGTGCTCCAGCCTTCGGCAGCCTTGAGCCACGGCTGATCAATGGGCGAGAATCACGGCTCGCATGGTCGGCAGCCGATCGGCAACCAAGGAGGCACGACGATGGTGACAAGATCAAACGGTGATGAACAGCAAGCAGCCCCAGGGTCATTTCGTGAACGACTGTCCTTGTTGAAAGCGGCCATCCCCGACGCAGCCTCCGACGTGCAAGCCCTCCTCTCGGACATCAGCCGCTCCGTCCTTCGGCTCCATGACCAACTGCAGCGCATCGATGCCACGCCCCCCTTGCCTCGCTCCATCGTCAGCCTGGTTCGCTGTTTCGATTGCGGAACAACCAGCATGGATTCCTTCCACACATCCAAACAGGGCGGCTACCATCTCTGCCCGACCTGCTTTCAGCAGCGCCTGCGCAGCGGACGGGCGAAGACGGCGCACTGAGCTTCATACACCTTCCGCCACGCACCTCATCCCACCTCCCAAACGGAACGCCAGGCCTACCGCTCGAACCACCTAGCCGCCGGCAACCCCCGCACCGTATACTTTGCCTTTCACCGTTCCACGAGCGAGGTCTCCACGACATGGCCGCGACTATTTTGTTGAGTTGCGAATCGATCAGCAAAGCTTACGGAGTCAGAACCCTCTTTACCGACCTGTCCCTGGCGCTCTTCGACGGAGACCATGTAGGACTGATCGGACCGAACGGGTCCGGCAAATCCACGTTGTTGAAAATCCTGGCAGGACTCGAACCGCCCGATCGCGGCACGCGCACCCTGCGCCGTCACACCCGCATCGGGTATGTTCCCCAGGAACCCAGTTTTCTCACAGACCACAGCATCGAGCGGGTGCTGCAGGACACGTTGGCCCAAGAAGGGCTCGATCCCCACGAACAGGGCGGGCGGATCGCCAAGGCCCTCAGCATCGGAACCTTTCCCGATACCGACCAAACGGTCGATACCCTTTCAGGCGGCTGGCGCAAACGGCTCGCGATCGTCCAGGCCTTGCTCCTCGAACCGGATGTACTGCTCATGGACGAGCCGACGAACCATTTGGACCTGGAAGGCATTCTCTGGCTGGAGCGGCTGCTGAAAGAGCGGGCCAAAGCCTTTCTCATCATCAGCCACGACCGACGGTTTCTGGAGTCGGTCGCGTCGCGCATGGTGGAACTCAACCGCTGTTATCCCAACGGCCGCTTCGAAGCGCGCGGCCGCTACAGCGACTTCCTCGAACAACGTGATGCCGTCCTTCAGGCTCAGGCCGACTACCAGTCCTCGCTGGCCAACCGCGTCAGGCGAGAAGTGGAATGGTTGCGCCGCGGACCCAAGGCCCGGACGACCAAGGCCAAGGGACGGATACAAACAGCAGGAAAACTGATCGATGAACTGGAGCAGGCCGAAGCCCGCGCGGCACAATCGACGGTCGACATCGACTTCTCCGCCTCGGGAAGAAAATCCAAGCAGCTCCTCGTCGTCCAACAGGTCACGAAGGGTTTCGACGGCAGACCTATTGTGATCGATCTCGACTTACTCCTCGGACCAGGCATGCGTCTTGGCCTCCTTGGCCCGAACGGCAGCGGCAAGACCACCCTGCTTCAGTTGCTGGCCGGCACGTTGAGGCCGGACAAGGGCACGATCGTGCGGGCGGAAGGCCTGCGCATCGTTTCATTCGAACAACATCGCGAGTCGCTGGACCAAGCTGCCACATTGCGGCGCGCCTTGGCTCCATCGGGCGACGCGGTCATCTATCAAGGCCGTTCCATCCACCTCGCCTCCTGGGCGAAGCGCTTCCTCTTTCGTCCGGAACAGCTCGACCTTCCGGTCTCGCGACTCTCCGGCGGAGAACAGGCCAGACTGCTCATCGCCCGGCTCATGCTGCAACCGGCGGATCTGCTCATTCTGGACGAGCCGACCAATGACCTGGATATCCCGACGCTCGATGTGCTGGAAGACAGCTTGCTGGAGTTCCCCGGCGCGCTCGTGCTGGTGACCCACGACCGCTGGCTGCTGGACCGCGTCTCGACCATCATCTTGGCGTTGGACGGCACCGGTCGCGCGGAATGGTTCGCCGACTATGCCCAGTGGGAGAGTGCGCAAGAGCGGGCCTCGGAGTCCGACACGGCACAGAGCGACGACGGTTCCGCGGAGATTGCGCGGGAAGGGACGGTCTCCAGCGAATCGGCTCGCAAGGCCAAGAAATTGACCTATCGTGAGCAGAAGGAATGGGGATCGATCGAAGAAAATATTCTGAAGGCAGAGGCGCAGGTCTCGACCTGTGAAGCGGCTCTACACGATCCGGCCGTCATGTCGGATGCGGCGGAGTTGCAGGCGCGAACCCAGGCGTTGGAGACGGCACAGGCTGAGGTCGAGCGGCTCTACACTCGCTGGGCCGAACTGGACGAGAAACGTGCGCAGACCGTGCAGGGTTCGTGAAGCAGTGAGACAGAGCATTACCGTTCGGGAGGATGAGCGACGACGCCACCCCATCGCGGTTGAGGGGGGCAACTTCTTACAGCGTTCTCCTGCTGAACTATCATCTCCACGAGCCGCTGACAGGACGGTCCCGGAGCCTAAATCCATATTCGCACCCTGCGCCGACTCCTGTGTCTACTGAGAATCATGCGGCCCGGCGCTCTGGAACCGTTCATGCCGGGCGCCTTCACAGTTCCTGCTGATGGGGCCCTGTACCAGGAGGTCCGCAGGCCTGGCCCAACGGCAAGAAGCGCTTCTGGTAATCCAGAAGAAGCTCGTTGATCCTTCCGGACTGTTTCTTGATATCTTCATATTTGAGCCTGCTCACTTCTTCAAAGACCATATTGATCTCCTCGATCTGGCGCGCAGAGTTCCGAAGGAACGCGTCACGACAGGTATAGGCGCTCAGCCGGCCTGCTTCGAGGAGACCAAAGACGCTGTCACACAGTTTCCGAGCTTCCACCTCATGCTGCTTCCCGAGATTCCGTACCGCCGTCAGCACCCCTGGCTCGATTTTCACTTCCATCCCCACATAAGCCTGGATCAA
Organism: Nitrospira sp.; assembly: GCA_030123565.1. Classification (NCBI taxonomy): domain Bacteria; kingdom Pseudomonadati; phylum Nitrospirota; class Nitrospiria; order Nitrospirales; family Nitrospiraceae; genus Nitrospira; species Nitrospira sp. The sequence goes on from CP126122.1 coordinate 3,505,937, forward strand.
CTCCCACCGGATAACGGCCCGCTTGAAGGGACGAACATAGTCGGGACAGGGAGGAATCGTCACATATTCACCGGTGTTTGAATCCAGGACAGTCATTGGGACTGGTTGACACCCTGCGAAGAGGAAACCACAGAAGAGCGTGGCCGCGACTGGTCTCATCGGCAACATCATGTACCTACATCCACCCGCCGATTTCGACTTCGCCGGCGTCCTGCACCGACGCATCGGAGACATCCTGCACGGTATGTCCATTTGCCGGACACTGAAAACCACAGAGGATGATGATGGCGAAGTGGCTGGGGGACTAGGAATCGAACCTAGGTAGCCGGCTCCAAAGGCCGGCGTCCTACCGCTAGACGATCCCCCAGCGCGGTATGGAACCGAGACGGCAAGCTGAAGAGTCAGGCGTGCAAAAGATTTTGGCTGGGGGACTAGGAATCGAACCTAGGTAGTCAGATCCAGAGACTGACGTCCTACCGCTAGACGATCCCCCAACCGGTCCCCACACTAATATAAGCTTCTTCGCCCCGTCAAGATCGACGCTGATTCTTGACCGCCCTCAGCTCAGGATCGCGAGGCCTGCTCGATCCCCCGGCGAAGTCTCCGCAAGGTGCGGTCTCGGCCAAGCACCTCCATCACGTCAAAGAGTCCAGGACTGGCCGTCCGGCCCGTCAGAGCCACCCGCACCGGCTGGGCCAGCTGGCCCATCTTGATCCCCTCTTCCTCGACGAGCTTCTTGAACGCATCTTCCCACTCCTGTTTTGAGAACGTGGGGAAGGCCTCGAACCGTTCGACCAATTTTGTCAGTACCGGGACCTGCGCGGCGGTCAAGAATTTTTTCGCGGCGTCTTCGTTAAACGTCACCGCCTCGCCGAAGTAGGGCGTCACCCAATGGACCATCTCGACCAGCGTCTTCGTTCGATCCCTCACGAGAACCACCAGCTGCGCGAGCCATATGGTCGTGGCGGAACGGACCTCGTCTTTGAGTCCGGCCTGTTCGAGCAGAGGCACAAGCGCCTGCGCGACCTCATCCGGCGGATTGGACTTGAGATATTCGGCATTGAGCCACAGCAACTTGTCGGGATTGAACACGGCGGCCGATGTCTGGACATGTTTCCAGGAAAACTTTTCGATCAACTCCTCACGCGAAAAGAGTTCCTGATCGCCATGCGACCACCCCAACCGGACCAGATAGTTCACCATGGCATCCGGCAAATACCCCATATCCCTATAGGCCATGATCGAGGTGGCGCCATGGCGCTTCGACAACCGTGCCTTGTCCGACCCAAGAATCATGGGCAAGTGGCCGAAACGCGGAAGCGGAAACCCCAGCGCCTGGAAAATCGGAATCTGCCGCGGAGTATTCGTCAGATGGTCATCCCCACGCACGACATGGGTGATCCCCATCAAGGCATCGTCCACCACCACCGAGAAATTGTAGGTCGGATAGCCGTTGGAGCGGAGAATGATCAGGTCGTCCAGGATCTGGTTTTCGAACACCACGCGCCCCTTGATCAAATCCTCGATGACCGTTTGCCCGTCCTGCGGGGCCTTAAACCGCAACGCCGCCTCGCCGGTCGGTTTCGTCAGGCCAAGGTTCCTGCAGCGACCGTCGTACTTGGGCGATCCCCCCTTGGCCTCCGCCTCCTTCCGGCGGGCCTCAAGTTCCTCCGCCGTACAAACGCACCAGTAAGCGTGCCCCTGTTCGAAGAGTCGCATTGCATGTTCCCGATAGAGCTCCATCCGTTCGGTCTGCCGGAACGGACCTTCATCCCAGTCGAGCTTGACCCAGCGCATGCCGTCGAGAATGGCTTGAATCGAATCGTCGGTGGAGCGGCTTCGGTCGGTGTCTTCGATGCGCAGGATGAAGACCCCATTCTGCTGACGAGCGAACAGCCAGTTGAACAACGCCGTCCGCACCCCTCCGATATGGAGATAGCCGGTCGGACTGGGCGCAAACCGGACCCTGACCTGACTCATCGCGTCACCGTGATTCTGATGGAAGTTCGTGAACGGGGCGCTATCTATAACATGGCACTAGAGCGATGTACAGAACAGGGCTTTCCATTCTGCATCCGTTTTTGCTATGAACAGACGATGGCAGAGCCGACCCAAATCGCCGAAATCGTCTCTCTCACCGCCCTGACTCCGCATACGACGGAACTCGTCTTGCGACCGATCGAACACCCGATTGCATTCAAACCGGGGCAATGGATCTCTCTGCAATTGCCGGTTGGAGACCATCCACCCCTCAACCGTGCCTACTCCCTGGCGGAACCACAAACTTCCACCGGCTGCCTCACGTTGGTCTTCGACCATGTCCCGGGAGGAAAAGGTTCCGGTTATCTGGCGTCGCTCAAACGAGGAGACCGTATCCCGCTCTCGGGTCCCTATGGCCACTTCGTGCTTCCCGACCTGAACTCCCACAACCTGTTGTTGGTGGGACGTTACTCCGGCCTTGTCCCGCTCCGCTGTATGATTCGTTCACTCGCGCGCCAAGACACCCTGCCTTCAACCACCCTCATTGCACTCGCCCCCAGTTCTGCCGAACAGCTTTACCACGAAGAATTTCTGGCCCTCACGACGAGCCACCCCCGCTTTCGTTACTTGCCGCTCGCGGGCGAAGATCCGGCAAACCATGCCGCGACAGTGGAGGCGATTAAGCAGATAGCCGGAAACGGGCAGAAGGTGACTCCCATGATCGCAGGGATCAAGTCGTTCGCGCGCCCGCTGCGGGCCCTCTTGATGGAACTCGGCTACGATCGGCGGGAAGTCAAACTGGAAACGTACGACTGATCGTAAGAAATGGACGATTTGGAATCTGTCGATTTGGTGATTCCATGACCTTGTAGCCCCATCGTGGCCAGACACGCCACTCAGTCACCAGATCTCTCAATTCCTCCTCAGTGCCCTTCTTTCGCCAAATTCTTGTTGACGGCGGGAATTTCCACTACCACATCGATCGTGCCATTCGGTACGCATTGGCATCCGAGTCGTGACTGCAAGGTCGTAACAGGCGCTTCATCCAACTGGTCGAACTCATCATCCGTACCTTCATTACAGGTCTCCAGCCCCTTCTTCACCATCACATGGCAAGTCGAACAGGCGCAGACGCCGCCGCACACATGTTCCAACTCAATCCCATTTCCCATAGCAATATCGAGAATGCTCCCTGGTAGTCCCGTGGGACCGTATGGAATCTTGTCCGGCTGAACCTCCACCCTCTTCTCGCTTTTATCGGGGAAAATAAAGGTCACGGTATAGGATTTGGTCGGTAGCTCAACGTCTGCCTTCTCGATGTAGGGATTTGTCCCGCCCATAGTGATCAGCCCCTTTTCTGCTTCGATTCGATTTCCTGGCTATACACTCTATTGACAGGTCGAAAGACCACGTGATAGGTTTTATACGACTCTTTTGATCGGAGATCATTATAGTCTCCGACTTAAGAGATCGGCAATAGTCCAATGCTGAAATTATCGAAAAAAGCAGATTACGGGTTGATGGCTCTCCAGCACATTGCGTCCAACCAGTACGGCGACGTCACGCGAGCCCGCGTGGTGAACACGAAAGAGATCGCAGAGGAATACAACATCCCCGTGGAGCTCCTTGCCAAGGTCCTTCAAACGTTGGCGAAGAGTGGCCTCATCGAAAGCCATAACGGGCCCAAAGGCGGCTATCTCCTCGGCAAGAGGCCCCGTGAGATTACGATTGCCCAGGTCTTGGAAATTGTGGAAGGCCCCCTCGGCATTATGGATTGCTCGCATGAGAAGGAAGGGGACTTCTGCATGCAGCGGGAACATTGCACCATCAGGACGCCGCTCCTGAAAGTCCAGAACAGCATCTATCAACTTTTAAACAGTATGACCTTGCAGGACATGATGGGCGGCACTCCGCTCATCACCATCCAATCTGTCACGACGGAACAACAAGGAGTCGAGCGATGAAGTTTCCGATCTACCTGGATAACCATTCCACCACCCCGACGGATCCTCGGGTGTTGGAGTCAATGTTGCCCTATTTCACGGAAAAATTCGGAAACGCCGCCAGCCGGAACCATGCCTTCGGGTGGGAGGCGGAGGAAGCGGTGGAGAACGCGCGCAAGCAAATCGCCAAGTTGATTCACGCCGACCCGAAAGAGATCGTCTTCACCAGCGGCGCGACCGAATCCGACAACCTCGCCCTAAAGGGCGTCGTCGAGATGTACCATGAGAAGGGCGACCACATTATTACCTCCTCGACCGAACATCGTGCGGTGCTCGACACGGCCAAAGCCCTCGAAGCCAAGCGCGGCGTGAAGGTGACCTACCTTCCTGTCGACAAGTTCGGCATGGTCGACCCGAAGGACGTCCGCAATGCGATCACCGACAAGACCATCCTGATTTCCATCATGTTCGCCAACAACGAGATCGGCACGCTCAATCCGGTGAAGGAAATCGGAAAGATCGCCAAGGAGAAGGGGGTCCTCTTTCACTGCGATGCCACGCAAGGCGTGGGGAAGGTTCCGGTCAATGTGCAGGAGATGGGTATCGACCTGATGTCGTTCAGCGCCCACAAGATTTACGGGCCAAAAGGCATCGGCGCCCTCTATGTTCGTAAAAAGAATCCGCGCGTGCGCATCGCAGCCCAGATGGACGGCGGCGGACATGAACGCGGCATGCGGTCCGGCACCCTCGCGGTGCCGCTCATCGTGGGGTTCGGCAAGGCCTGTGAGCTGTGCGAACAAGAAATGGCCCAGGAGGCCACGCGCTTGACGACCATGCGCGATCGACTCCATAAAACCATCACGACGGCTCTCGAAGACGTGTATCTGAACGGACATCCCACCGAACGTCTGCCGAACAATCTGAATATCTCATTCGCCTACGTCGAGGGGGAGTCGCTCCTGATGGGCTGCAAGGAAATCGCCCTGTCGTCCGGCTCCGCCTGTACGTCCGCCACCCTCGAGCCCTCGTATGTGCTCCGCGCGCTGGGGGTCGGAACGGAACTCGCCCATTCCTCTATCCGTTTCGGTCTGGGCCGGTTCTCGGTGGACGAAGAAGTTGACTATGCGGCGAAGAGAATTATTGAAACGGTGAACAAGCTTCGGGAAATGTCCCCCCTGTACGAGATGGCGAAAGAAGGGATCGACTTGAAATCGGTGCAGTGGGCGGCACACTAACAGCGTGAAGCGTATCTCGTGTGCGGCGGATGATGCTGCACAAAGGATGACATACCAAGGAGGTTTCTATGGCATACAGCGATAAAGTCGTCGACCACTTCAACAACCCCCGCAACATGGGCAGCTTCAAGAAAGACGAGGAAGGTGTCGGCACCGGCATGGTCGGGGCCCCGGAGTGCGGTGACGTGATGAAGCTGCAGATCAAGGTGCAGAATGACACGATCGTGGATGCCAAGTTCAAGACCTTCGGTTGCGGCTCGGCCATCGCCAGCTCCAGCCTGGCCACCGAGTGGCTTAAGGGTAAAACGGTGGAGGAAGCAGGCAAGATCAAGAACACCGACATCGTCCAGGAGCTGAATCTGCCACCGGTCAAGATCCATTGCTCGGTCCTGGCAGAGGATGCCATCAAGGCGGCTCTGGCCGACTATAAGAAGAAAGCTGAAGAACAGGTGCCGGCGACCGAGGGCCAGGCCAAGTAACGGGTCAGTCGGCGAAGAAAGGAGTCAGAACAATGGACAGTCCCGAAACTGCCACATCCGCTCCCGTCGTCACGCTGAGCGAGTCCGCCGTGAAAGAAGTCAAACGGCTGATCAACGTGCAGGGTCTGACGGAAGGGGGGCTCCGTCTCGGTGTCAAGGGCGGAGGATGTTCAGGCCTGAGCTATACGATCAATTTCGACGAAAAGATCGGCCAATATGACGCCGTCTACGACATCAAAGGGATCAAGGTCATCGTCGACGCCAAAAGCGCAATCTATCTGCAAGGGACACAGTTGGATTTTCAGAAAGACCTCATGGGCGGCCAGTTCAAATTCGTGAATCCCAACGCGAATAAAACCTGCGGATGCGGGGAGTCGTTCTCCGCATAGCCGCCGGACCCAATCGACCTGCACAGCACCGGGCATGGTGGGATGACCTTGTCCAACCGTCAGAGGATCGTTATGGATCATGCACCCAAAGTCGCCGGTTCTCGCACCGAACTCCAAATGGCGCGCAGCATGTGCTGGCACTGCCAGTCGGAGGTGACGGGCGAGTACTTTTGCGACCGGTGCGTGAAGGTCCAGCCGCTTTCCAAGGAACTGGACTATTTCACCTGTCTGGGGCTTCCACGGCTCCTCACCATCGATGCGACAGGCCTTGAAAACAAGTTCTATGAAATGAGCCGCTCGTTCCATCCCGACTTTTATCAGACCAAGACCGATACGGAGCGCACCATCAGCTTGGGCAATTCCGCCCTCCTCAACACGGCCTATCGGACGCTCAAAGATCCCATTCAACGGGCCGAGTATCTTGTGCGCTTGGAAGCCGGCGCGGCCAAAGAAATCCGAAACTCTCCGCCGGCGGACCTGTTCGAAGAGATTCTGTCCCTGCAAGACGATCTCGAGGAGTTTCGAGCGGCTGCCGGTCACCCAACGGCGGACCTGACGGAACTGCGGGCCAAGCTCCAATCGGATCGCGAGGTGCTCGAACGCCGCCAAAAAGACATGGAATCCCGGCTCTTTGAACTCTTCGAAACCTGGGACCGATTACAACGCCAAGCAGAGCCTACCGAGCCGGTTCGCGCGAAGAAAGAATCCGTGCTGAAGGAGCTGCGCGAGCTGCTCTCCAACCGAACCTATGTCCGCAATATCGTCAACGACCTCGTCGCAACCGTTGGATAACCGCACCCATGACTCGTATCGTCGGCATCGATCTCGGCACCACGAATTCTCTCATCGCCTATATGGATGGGAAGACCCCCACCGTCGTTCCCGGGCGAAACGGCCGCACCATGGTTCCATCCGTCGTCGCCATGACCGACAACGGGTTGATCGTGGGCGATGCCGCCAAGGAACACCTGGTACGAAACCCGGAGCGGACCATCTACTCGGTGAAACGTTTCATGGGAAAGGGCCTGGCCGACGTGCAGAGCGAAGTACCCTATTTCCCCTATGCCTTGTCCGAACAAGGTGGGGTGATCCGCCTCCGCATCGGCGACAAGACCTATTCCCCCCCACAGATCTCCGCCATGATCCTCAAGGAACTCAAGCAGCGGGCGGAATCATACCTGGGAGAAAGTATCACAAAAGCCGTCATCACGGTCCCGGCCTATTTCAACGATAGCCAGCGGCAGGCGACGAAGGATGCCGGCATGATCGCCGGCCTGGAAGTGCTCCGGATCATCAACGAACCAACCGCCGCGTCCCTGGCCTATGGCCTCCAGGAACGGACCCAGGGGACGATCGCTGTGTATGACTTGGGTGGGGGCACCTTCGACATTTCCATCCTGAAGCTCAAGGACGGCATTTTTGAGGTCCTGGCGACGAACGGCGATACCCACTTGGGTGGAGACGACTTGGACCGGGCAATCGTTGATGTGTGCCTGAAGGAAATCCACGAGCAATATGGCATCGATATCAACCTGCATGCCGATGCCATGCAGAGCCTCCGCCTGGAGGCGGAACGGGCGAAGATTCGGCTGTCGGATGAACTGAAAACCAACATGACACTGGACCTCCCAGACGGGAGAGGCCAGTATCGGCGCGAGCTGACGCGCGATCAATTGGAAGGGCTGACCCTTCCCCTCATCGAACGGTCCCTCGGCCCTTGCCGCCTGTCGCTGAAGGATGCGGGACTCACACCCACGAACATCGACGAAGTGGTGTTGGTCGGGGGTGCAACCAGAATGCCGCTGGTTCGCCGGCTGGTGGAAGCCCTCTTCGGAAAACCTCCGCACTGCAACTTGAATCCCGATGAAGTCGTCGCCTTGGGCGCCGCTGTGCAGGCCGATATTCTCGCCGGCGGCACGACCGACATGCTGCTCCTCGACGTGACGCCCCTGTCGCTCGGCATCGAGACCATGGGCGGGGTCATGAGTTCGTTGATCCGCCGCAACACCACCATTCCGACCAGCGCTAAGGAGATGTTCACGACCTACGTGGACGGCCAAACCTCGGTGGACATTCACATCCTGCAGGGCGAGCGGGAACTGGTGAAGGACAACCGCAGCCTGGCGCGCTTCCAACTGAAGATGCCGCCGTTGCCGGCCGGCGTCCCCAGGATCGAAGTCAACTTCCTGATCGATGCCAACGGGATTTTGAACGTCTCCGCGCGGGATGTCCGGACAGGCGTCAGTCAGTCGGTGGCCGTGAAACCCTCCTACGGACTCTCGGACGATGAAGTGGAGCGGATGATCGGCGAGTCGTTCAAGTTTGCCGCGCAAGACTTCAAGGCCCGACAACTGATCGAAGCCCGCAACGAGGCTGAGGCCATCCTGAAGGCCACCGAGAAAGCCCTTGCGCAGGGAGGGCACTTGCTGGCGCCGGACGAATTGACCGCCATCAAGTCTTCACTGGCGACATTGGACGGCGCCAGACTTTCCGACGATCACAAGGCCATCCGCAGCCGCATTCAAGACGTGGAAAAAGTCACGCATCACTTCGCCGAACTCTTGATGGACACGTCCTTGAAAGAAGCGCTCGAGAATAAAAAACTCTCAGAAATCGGGTGAAGCGTTCGTCGTTCGTACCTCGCAGACAACGAGATGCGGACGACGAAATACTAGAAGGAGCCGGGGATGGATTTGAAGTGGAACGACGCCGAAGAGATCGCGATCCGCTTGGTTGAAACCCACCCGACCACCGATCCCCTGACCGTCCGGTTCACGGACATGCACTCCTGGATCGTCGCCCTCCCGGAATTCAAAGACGACCCCCAAAAGTCGAACGAGAAAATCCTCGAATCCATCCAAATGGCCTGGCACGAAGAGTATCAGGATTCACAGTCCTGATCGATGACTCGCGCCCTCTTCGCGCAATAGATTGCCTGCAGGCTGACGCCGAGGAATTTTCTGCATCCTGATTGAGAGATGCCGTCAGGGCCTGGTGCCGCAAGGGGCGAACCAGTCTGTCGTCCTGCTAGGGCTCGACTGGGGCAGGTGAAGTGCTTTCAGGAATCTGATCGAGCTTATAAAAGTCGGTGGGGTCGATCTTGGATCCGGCCCTCATGGTCGGTTCCGTGCCCTTGGTAAAGAGTTCGACGGTTCCCTGCTGTTCATCCTGGTCCGTCAGGAGGGCGGTCGTGGGATCGACTTTCACGAACATGACCCCGTCTGGAATTTCAAAGGGCACCACCGGCAGCTGTTTGAGCGCCTCTTTCATGAACGCGATCCAGATCGGCAAGGCCGCATGCGCGCCCGATTCGGTTTCACCCAGGGGCCGCCGGTCGTCGAATCCCACCCAGGCCCCGGCAGCAAGGTTCGGCGTCGAGCCGATGAACCAGGCATCGGTAAAATCGTTGGTGGTCCCGGTTTTCCCGGCTACGGGCCGGTCGATGACGGCCTTGGCCGCCACACCGGTGCCCCGTTGCACCACATCTTCCATCATGTTCGTAATCAGGTAGGCTGTCTCGCGTGACACCACCTGCCGCGGCTGGATGACAGCTTGATCCAAAGTGCGGCCTCCGCTGTCTTGCACACTCGCCACCGCATAGGGCTCGACACGCAGACCCTGGTTGGCAAACACGCCATAGACCGACACCAGTTCCATCAGCCCCACACTGGACGAGCCCAACGCCAGCGAAAGATCTGCCGCCAACGGACTCACGATCCCGACCGTCCGCGCAAAATCGATCACATTCCGAATCCCCACCTTGTCCAGCAGCCGGACCGTGGCAAGGTTGTGGGAATGGATCAGGGCTTCCCTCAAGCTTACGATGCCGTGGAACCGCTTGCCGTAGTTTTCAGGTTTCCAGGTCTTATCCTCCTCTTCCTGCTCGTATACGACCGGCGCATCCAACACGACGGTGGCAGGACTCATGCCTTGATTCATCGCGGTCGCATAAATGATCGGCTTGAATGCCGACCCAGGCTGGCGGCGTGCGAGCACGGTACGATTGTATTCACTGCGCGTGAAATCATACCCGCCGACCATGGCGCGAATGGCTCCGGTCTTGGGGTCGATGGCGATGAGGGCGCCTTCGGCGACCGGCGTCTGCTCCAACCGCAGGTGTACGGTCTCCTTCTCCAGCTTCTTGACCCCCACCTCAATGACGTCGCCCGGCGCCAGAAGCTGCTTCAGATTCTTGACCTGCACGACATCCTTGGTGGGGTCCTTGCCTTTCAACCGTTTGGACGCCCAGGCCATGTCGTCGAACGCGAGCCGCCCCGTGCTGCCTCCGATTTGAACCAGCACGTGATCCTTGGCGATCTTCGTCACGACCCCTTCCATCATGTCCCCCTCGGCCAACTTCACGGAGGGATCGGGCGCCGGCACCTCCAAGGTCGCGAGGTCCACGGTGCGGACCGGTCCGCGCCAGCCCTGACGCTTGTCCAGTTCCCGCAAACCGTTGAAGACGGCCGCCTCCGCCGCCTTCTGCATGTCGGCATTCAGCGTGGTAAACACTTCCAGGCCGCCCTTGTACACCATCGTTTCGCCGAATTTCGCCACCAACAGCTGGCGGATATATTCCACGAAATAGGGTCCCAGATGCTCGCTGCCCGGGCGGCGGAAGTTCAACTTTTCAGCGACCGCCTGCTCGCGCTCAGCCCGACTGATGAACCCCGCCTCTTCCATCCGTCCCAACACATGCTCCTGCCGCTTCTTTGCCCGGTCGTAGGCTTTGAACGGCGAATAGTGACTCGGCGATTTGGGGAGGCCGGCGAGGAACGCCGCTTCAGCCAGCGTCAACTTCGATAGCTCCTTGCCGAAATAGGTCTGAGCGGCCGCCGCCACACCATAAGCGCCCTGGCCGAAATAAATCTGGTTCAAATACATTTCCAGGATCTGTTCCTTCGTCAGCACCAATTCCATCTTGTAGGCCAGAATCAGTTCACGGAGTTTGCGATCGAAGGTCCGCTCCGTCGAGAGAAACAGGGAACGAGCCAGTTGCTGGGTGATCGTGCTCGCGCCTTCGACCTTCCTGCCTCCATGACGGATATTGGTCCAGGCCGCCCGGAGAATCCCGACGATGTCCAATCCCGGATGTTCGAAAAACCTGGCATCTTCGGTCGCGATCACGGCCTGGGTGAGACTCTTGGGGATCTCCGGCAGGGGCTTGAGGAAGCGCCGCTCGATGAAAAATTGCCCGATCACCTGGCGATCATCGGAATAGACCCGCGTCACCAGACTCGGCTGATAGTTCTGCAAGGGTTCCAGCGACGGAAGGTCTTGGGAAAAGTACCAGAGGATCCCGACCGCACCGCCGCCGCCCAGCACGACGGCCAGTAACATCACGATCAGGACGATCCGCCACCAGCGCCAGCGACGACGAGGCTTCTCCGGCTTATCGAGTAAATGATCGAGTTCGGGCATGAAGTTGGGTGAATGCGAGGAAAGGGGTCAACCTGCTACGAACACACCATACAATGCACATCCGATAAACTCAAGCAAGGTTCCGAATCATCAACCGGTGAGGCCTGTGACGAGAATTCGGCAGCACCTTGTAGGAATGTGCTCGAATCGAGTATACTTCGTTGGTTAAGACGCCTTCATATGAAGGCGTCTTTTTTTTGGCACTCTCACGGCACTGGAGACTATGAACACCTCAGCGACCTCATCCACGGCATCCCACGGTCTGCACGCGCCGCAAGGGCGGCGGACCGACATTCGCAACATCGCCATCATCGCGCACGTCGACCACGGGAAAACGACCCTCGTCGACGCCCTGCTGCGACAAACCCACGTCCATCGCAAGATCGACGACATGGGCGAGCGCATCATGGACTCGATGGATCAGGAACGCGAGCGCGGCATTACGATCCGAGCCAAGAATGCCAGCGTCACCTATAAGGGCGTGAAGATCAACATCGTCGATACGCCGGGCCACGCCGATTTCGGCGGCGAAGTGGAACGCACGCTCCGCATGGTGGACGGCGTGCTGATTCTCGTCGATGCCAAGGAAGGCCCGATGCCGCAGACCACGTTCGTCCTGCGGAAAGCGCTGGCCCTCGGGCACAAGGCCATCGTGGTCATCAACAAGATCGACCGGCCCGACGCCGTCATCGACGATGTCGTGAACCGCACCTTCGATCTCTTCGTGCATTTGGGCGCGACCGACGAGCAACTGGATTTCCCGATCGTGTATACCGCCGCGATCAAAGGCACCGCCACACTGGACCTGAAGCAACCAGGGACTGAAATTTCGCCGCTGCTGGAGACCATCCTTGAAAAAATCCCTGCTCCGGCCGTGAATCCCGATGCCCCGCTCCAACTGCTCGTACTGGCCCTCGCCCAGGACTCCTATAAAGGAAAGATGGGGATCGGCAAAATTCAATCGGGCTCCCTCGCTCGGCGTCAAAACGTCGTGACCATCACCAAGGACGGGGGCCAAGTGCCGGGCAAGATCTCCGATCTCGGAGTGTTTTCGGGGCTTGAGCGTACCGATGTGGAACAGGCCGAAGCAGGCGAAATCGTGGCCCTCGCCGGCCTGGAAGAGGTGAACATCGGCGACACCATCGCCGATCCGACGAATCCCGTCGCCCTCCCACGCGTCACGATCGACGAACCGACCGTGCAGATGACCTTCTCCGTGAACAACAGCCCCTTCGCCGGGCGTGAGGGAAAGTACCTCACATCGCGCCACCTCCGTGAGCGGCTGTTCAAAGAACTGGAAACCAACGTATCGCTGCGCGTGCAGGAAACCGACAGCGCCGACCGCTTCCTGGTGGCCGGTCGCGGCGAACTGCATCTCGGCGTACTCATCGAACAGATGCGCCGTGAGGGGTATGAACTGCAGATCTCGCAACCGGAGGTGATTCTGCACCGAGAGGGCGATCAGGTCACGGAACCCTATGAAGAATTGACCATCCAGGTCCCCTCTGAATATCAGGGGCCTGTGATCGAGGAGATCGGAAAGCGGCGCGGTGAACTCCGGCACATGAAGTTGGTGCATGCCGAGGGAGCGGCGAGCGAGATGCACATCGAATATCACATCCCGACACGCGGTATCATCGGCTTGAAAAACATCCTGCTGGCCAAGACACGCGGCACCATCATCATGCACCACGTGTTTTCCGGCTATGCCCCGGCCGACGAAAAGGCTCTCCTCGTGGCGCCCCATGGCTCCCTGGTGGCCTTCGAAGCAGGGTCCAGCACGGCCTACGCGCTCTTCATGACTCAGGAACGAGGCGAACTGTTCATCGGCCCGGCAGTCGAAGTCTACCAGGGAATGGTTGTCGGCCAGAACAGCCGCGACGAGGACCTGGACGTGAATGTGTGCAAGCAGAAGCAATTGAGCAACATGCGCGCAGCCGGCTCAGATGAGGCGTTGGTCCTGACGCCGCCGCGGGAAATGACGCTGGAATTCGCCATGGAATACATCGGCCAGGACGAACTGGTCGAGGTGACGCCGAAGAACCTCCGCCTTCGCAAGCGGCTCCTGAATCCGGAGGACCGCCGGAAGGCGAAGAAAAGCGCCAAGTAACCCCGGCAAGCGTTCACGGCCTGCCATTCGGCCTGCATGAAGATTCGGAAAAAAACCCCGAAGCCTGCGCCCGCGAAGCCGCCGCTCTATCTGATCGGTTATCGAGACTCAGCCCCGTCCATCGACGAACTGAAGATCTGGTACGACCTCAACTACGGGGGCCCGCTCACCTATGGTGCCCCTGAAGCCGGACAGCGCGTGAGCGTCACCCACGGCCCCTGGCATGCATGGTTGTTGACAAGCCTCCCAGAAGCCGACGCCGCAGAATGGCACTGCATCCTGTCCTGGGATCATCGCGCGCTCAGCACCGTCTCGCCTGCCTCCGCCATGCCCGGCACAATCGCAGACACGGTGCTCGTCGCCGCCCGGCTTGCCCGCGGCCTGACCCTGCTCACGCAGGGCACGGCCTTCGATGTCGCTTGCCACGAGTACTTGAATCCCTCCGATTGGAACGATCGGCCATTGAATGTCTTTCAGGTCCGCGACCATGTCACGGTCCAACACCATGAGACAGATGATTTAACCGCCGATTGGTTTTACACGTTGGGGCTGAGCAAGTTCGGACTGGACGAATTGGAGGTGATCCAGCCGCGAGGGCTTCCGGAAATCGACACCATCACCCTCCTCATATCCGCAACCGACAGGGTCTTGCAAGGAGGCACCAATCAAAAAATCGGAACTTCCTTAGACTTGCTCAGCCTCGCTCAAACGATTCGCTTCACCAGACATCGCACTGCCGCACCGGCCGGTCGCATGGTGGCATTCCGACAAATCACCACCGAGCCCTCCTGACCAGCACAAGTTCATAGGCCACGAAATACTGCAATATATCAATTCGTTGCGCCCTCACATCCGCTTCCCTAGGTCTTCTGGTCCCGTTGACAAGGTTTTTCCAGGCGTGATACCACAAAACAGTTTTGCGAAGTCGTGTGGATCTAACCGAGGAGGATCGCGATGAGTGATGTAGCTGCAGAAATTAAGGTCGGCGATACAGCGCCGGATTTCACATTAAAGGATCAGGACCAGAAAGACGTCAAGCTGAGTGACTATAAGGGGAAGAAGAATGTCGTGCTGGCGTTCTATCCCCTCGACTGGAGCCCGGTCTGCCAAGGTGAAAACAAGTGTCTGACGGACGACTTTCCCAAGTTTCAAGGGGCCAACGCCGAACTGTTCGGCATCAGCTGCGACAGCTTCTTCTCCCACAAGGCCTGGGCGGATTCGCTGGACCTCAAACATCGCCTGCTCTCGGACTTCAACCGTGAAGTCGTCAAGAAGTACGGGCTGTATTTCGAGCCGCTGAACTGCGGCAAGCGCGCGACGGTGATCGTGGACAAGAACGGCAAGGTCGCCTACGTGAAGGTCCAGGAAATCAAGGTGGCGCGGGAAGATAAAGAAATTCTCGCAGCCCTGGCGAAGCTGAGCTAAGAGGCAGGACCGAGGACTGAGCGCGGGCGTCACCGATGCCCGCCCTCAGTCCTCACCCTTTGTCGAGGACACACGATGAGCGGCACGGTTCAAGACGTTCGGGACGACAATTATAAAGAGTTCACCCACAGCGACGGGGCCGTCGTGGCCTACGGCCTGGCCACCTGCGAGCCCTGCAAACAGTACGATCCGATCCTCGAAGAAACCGCCGCCAAGTTCCCGGCCATCAAGATCGGCAAGGCCAAGATGCATGTCCCAGGCCGATGCCGCGAGATCAAGAAAGCACACACGTTCGAGACCTACCCCACCACGCACTTTTTCTCACGGGGCAAACTGCTCCTGACCCGCGAAGGCGTGGTCGAACCGGCCGAACTGGCCTCATTGATCTCAGACCATCTCCTGAAATAACTCACCGGTCCTCTGGACACCGCCTGTCGACCGGTGATCTCTCGGCCGTTCCAAAGGGACCTTCGCATCGTCCGGCAATGCATCGCGTGAAGTGTGCTGCGACACGAAGACCGTTCCAGAACAACACCTCGACGTTCAGACGGGATACAATACATTCAAGCAGGCGGCATATGTTGATTACTCCCGACAGGCACAGGACACCGACGCTGTATGATGCATAGAGGTTCATTCTTTCGTCTTGCCGTCGTCTTACTCTGCTGCCTCCTCTCGGCGAGACAGGGGGAAGCGAATGGTCCCTCCCCGAGCCGCTCGGATTCCGCTGCGCACAACCGATTCGATTCCAGCCGCCCCGACAACTTCGTTATCCAAACCGGCACCAGCAACGATCCGCCGATGGTGCTCATTCCTGCCGGGGAGTTCGCCATGGGCAGCGACCGCGGCCAAGCGGATGAACAGCCGGTCCATCGCGTATCACTCGATGCGTTCCATCTCGATGTGTACGAAGTCACCGTCTCCCGCTATGCCGAGTTTCTGGCCTCACAGAGGGCGGACCCACCATTCAAGTGGAATGAGGCCACGACAGGCTCTCAGGGCAACAAGCCGGTGACCGGCGTCGATTGGTATGATGCGCGCGACTACTGCAGGTGGGTGGGGAAACGGCTCCCGACGGAGGCGGAATGGGAAATGGCCGCGCGCGGGACTGAAGGACGGCTCTACCCCTGGGGCAACGAACACCCGACCAAAGCCCACGCCAACGCCGGCCAAACCAAATGGCGCGGGTACGACACCTTGACGAATGTCGGCCGGTATGGACCGGGAAAGAGTCCAAACGGCCTCTATGACCTGGCCGGAAATCTCTGGGAATGGGTCGCCGACTGGTACGATCCGACCTACTATCAATACAGTCCCAGGGAGAATCCTACCGGTCCATCGGCTGGTCCGCTCAGGGTCCTACGCGGCGGCGCCTGGAATAACGACTCCCAGTCCATCCGATCGGCCAATCGGGCCGGTTATGCTCCTAAAGCGCGCCGGAATGATGTCGGATTTCGATGTGCGATGGATGCAAAGGAGCCGAGCCGGCGCTAAAAGAGGCGGGAGCTGAAGAAGGGGATTCAAGCTGGTGCATGGCTTGGTTCACTTCCGCCGGATGGTCCGTGGATCGCAGGCGAATCTTAAACACCACCCGCCGGCTCTTGTCGCGATCGGGAACAAGCGACTCGTCCAGGAAAAGATCCTGACGTCCTCGCCCACTCGCGGAGGTCTTCTCGTGAAAGCACCGATAGGCCCAAGGTGCCTGTTCTTTGATGACTTCAAGCCCCTTCACCATCACGTTCAACGAACGCTCCTGGCTCAATTTCAAATTGTAAATGTCGGACCCGCGATCGTCCGTATGGCCTTCGATCACCAGCGAGTCGATCCGATCCCGCATTGCACCGCAGAGCAGCGCCGCATAGGTCGGCATCGCATCCGCCAAAAATCGCTCCGCCATCGACGAAAGCGACCCCTTGCCGAATTCGAAATTGAGCAAGGCATCCGGCACCACGATGCGCACCACATTGGAGTCGGTGGGGTCGGCATCCAGCATGAGATCGAACCGTTGGAAATGGTCCCGCAACAGACCCTTGATGTCGTCGGTCGTCTTCGTCCGCAGGGCCTTCGGCTCGGGCACCGATGCAGGAACCGGCACCTTCGCCTGGGACTCCGTTTCGGACACCTTTGTAACATAGGCGCTGAAGAGCAGAATGAAAATGACGGCCAGCGAGGTCATCAAGTCCGTGACGCCGATGGTGAGGACGGAAGAACGTTCCTGAGAATGGGGCGAGGGATTGTTGTCCATCTCAAACGCCTTTCATCGCAGCGCCTTGCCGCCAATTGGCAAACCACCGTAACCCCAACATACTGTCGTCCGGCATGACTTCCCCGGCGACCTCCGAGGTCGAAGACTCCTCCAAGGAAGCCGGCTCTGATTCCTCTTCCACCGGAGTCCAACCCCGATCTCGCGTGAGTTCCTCCACCGATCGGGCGAGCGTGTGAATCGCCTGATTCAGTTCCTGAATCGGCGTGGCCATCGTCTGTTGCATCACCCGTGACAATTCTTCCGCAAGCCGATCCGAAAATTCGAGCTTCCCTCCCGGTTCCCGGCTGCTCAAGACCTCAACGGCTTCCCTGAGTGCGGTCACGGTGGGACTCAATCGATCACTCAAGGTCCCTGCCAATCGGTCACTGAGTTCGCCTGGAGCCACACCGGCCGAAGCCGGAGCCTGCGGGACCACGGTCCCCGGAGTAAAATTCTCCAGCAGTTGTTCCATGGTCTTGCGGGGAAACAACTCATCGACCATCGTGACGAACTGTTGTTGTGTCGTGGCCAAACGATGCAAGGCGGACTTCTCTATAAGGACGAAGAGATTGGCGCAGACCAATCCGACTATCGAGGTCAGGAACTTGCCCGCCAATCCGTTGATCAGCCCTTGAATGCCGACGATGTGCGATCCATCCGCATGCAGCTTGCTCAAGCCGATGAGAATGGCCAAAAACGTCAATAGGAGACCGATCCCCGTGATCAATGAGGGAAACTGATGGTAGAAGGCCAGATTCAACCGGCTGTTCAGCAAATCGCGAGGGAAAAACTCCGCCGCCGTGCGGGTGGCAAAGACCCGCGGCTCGATGAACCAGGCGGTCCGCTCCACGACGAAGGTCTTCCGAAAGTGCAGCCAGGCCTGTTCGAGACGCGGCTCCCGGCGTAGGGCCTTGTCCAACGTCTGGAGGTCGTCCAGATCGATTCGTTCCGATCGTGGACCGGCCTGGTTCGCCGTCTTCTTCACATCGCTCAAACCTGGGATCGTCAGCCACTCAGACTGCAAGCCCTTGCGGCAGGCGGCCAGCTTCGTCAACGTCGGCCACACACGTGTATAACAACCCTGGACCATCGAAACTGCGCTGGTGAGCCGCCCCACGTGCCAAAGGAAAAACAACAGCAGGCCGAAGGAACCCAGCCAGCTCAACAGGGGGCTGTGAAGCCCACCCAAGAGGGCCGCGTCTTGGCTGAAGAATTCCCAGATGGACATCATTGCGTCAGCACCTCCCAATCAACAGCTGCAGCGCCGCCGACACCACGTCTGCGCATGTTCAACTTTCAGGCCACAATTCATTGCTGAAAGAAGGGGGGAAAACGCGGGGAATTTTACCTTTGACGCAAATCCACCCGAACAGGCTGGGCAAGAATTGCCGATAGGCGGAATTTTATGCAGCCTGCACGCACGACCACTTCTCAGTCGAGGTGAACGGTCTCATGTGTGGCAGAGGTGCGACAGAAGCGAAACCATGATCGACTGACCGGATCAGCCGACGTATTCGTAGGAGAGGTCTCGGGTTTGGACGAGCTTGACGAGTTGCAGGGTTCCTGCGGGAATGCCTGATGCGATGCGATCCCAGATGGCCTTGACCAGATATTCGCCGGTGACGGATGGGGTACCGAGGGCGACGCGTAGATCCTGCCCGTCGAATGGGGACAATACCCGTTCCTTCAACAGCCGGTCGAGCGCCACAATGTCGGTGACCATGCCGGTTTCACGGTCGATCGGTCCACGGACCGTCACCAACAGGTCCCAGGTATGGCCGCGATGGCCGTCGTGCACGGCGGTAAATGAGTAGCGTCTCGTGACCGACGCCACATCGAGCCCGGCCTCCGCCGTCAGGTCGGCGCAGAGATCCTCGTCTTCGTAAAGGCGAATCCGTTGCAGAGTCCCGATGTCCGGCTGCGTCTGAAGTTTCTCCCATAACACCCGCGCGAGGTTTTCAGAGGTCGGAATCTGCCGTTCGAAATAGGGCAGGTCGAGATTGAGATGTTTATGGTCGAACTCTTCCAACACCTCCAACAGCACCCGCTTCAGGTCGAAGAGGTTCACGACCATGCCGGTTCGTCGGTCCACTTCACCCGCCACCGTCACTTCCAACATGTAGTTGTGGCCGTGTCCCGGATTGTTGTTGCAGGCGCCGAATGTGGCGCGGTTCTTCGCGGCATCCCATTCAGGCTTGTGGTACCGATGGGAGGCGGCGAACTCGATGCGCTTTGTGAGTAAAACGGAGGACATAAGACAGTAGTTCTGAGTTCTGAATTATACGTTATGAGTTAGTTAGTTCAAAATTCCTCAACTCAACACCCAGAATTCATGACTCAGAACTTCCTAGATCGTCCAGCCATTCCCGTCGCATCTCCCATGGCACCTCCGCTTCGGCTTCATAACCGGGGTGGTGAACCGTGAGCGCCACACGCGCGGCCTGATTGCCGATGGCTTTCACCATCGCGGGTGTCGGACGGAAGCGCACGAAATGCACGGCGCTGATCTTGGTCTCGTGGCTGTGCCCCCCTTCGAATTCGCCGTACACGACATCAACTCCGGCCCGCAGGCCGACTGTCTGCCCATGGTCCAACCCCATGAACAGATCCAGCCAATGTTTCATCGTCGCAGGATCGGTGAGTTCGATCAAGAGCGTCGCGCTCAATTCCCCCGAAGCCGGAAGCAGCGCATTATACACGTCCAATTCTTCCTGCACCTTCCGTGGATCGACAATCCGCTCGACGCGAATCATTTCCTGAATTTGAAAACGTAGCGTCTCCCTATTTTCAAACACCAACGTGACCTTATCGCCGACGGCAATGCGCCGGCGCCGTTTCAGGTCGATGATGCTCTGTCGGTACGAGTCGCGTTGCCGCTCGTACTCTTCGCGGGGGATCAACTCATCTTGCGTAAGAGGATTCATCGTCCTGTCCGTAACTCCGATACATGTACTCGCGTGCCATGCGAGTGGTCACGAAGCCCGAGGATCGCTGGGCAGTCCATAGGCGTCGCGTACGATCTGGATGGGATGCATCGCCGCCTTCCCTCCGGCATGGGCTGCGGCGCCGGCTTGATCGAGCTGGAGCCCTGCCAACGGGCAATCGGATGCCACCAGATCAACCGGCCGCTGTTCGACCACCCTCACCGCCTTCTGTGCGATCTTCATGGAGAGCGGAAAAAATTCCGTTTTGGCCGACCAGGACCCGTCATGCCCGGCGCACTTTTCAATCACCTCGACCTGCGCCCCGGCGCATTCCATCAACTCCTTCGACTTGAACCCGATGTTTTGATCGCGCAGATGGCAAGGCACCTGGTACGCCACCAAGCCGGGCTTCTGCGTGAAGTCCGTCGCCAAGGTCCCCTCACGCTTGAGCTTCATAAGGTACTCACAAACGTCATAGGTATGGTCGGCGACCAGCTCCGCAGCCTCACCGGGCACGAGATGCAGATACTCCCGCTTCACCATGAGGCTGCAACTGGGAGCGGGAATCACGACATCATAGCCCCGATCGACCCAGGACTTCAGCGAACCGATATTCCGCCGGGCCGCCGTCACCATCGCCGCGGAGTCCCCGATGTCGAAGGACGGCATCCCGCAGCAGGATTGATCCGGCAACACCACCTCCACACCGTTTTTCTCAAGCACCTGTACGGTCGCCTTTCCCACATCCGTCACTTGGTAATTCACTAGACAGCTCGCGAACAGCGCGACCTTCTTTCCGGCGACCGGCCGGCCGGCTGAAGATCGCCGCGCCCACCAACGCGCAAATGTTTCACGTTGATAGTGCAACACTTGCCGGTCCCGGTGGACACCCAGCAGGGTCTGTAGAAGGCCTCGCAACCATCCTTGCCCCAACGCCCAGTTGATCAGGGGCGCGAAGGCACTGTTCATTCGCCCCAACAGATCGGTCCTGGTCAAGAGCCAATCTCGCCATTTGGTACCGCGCTCCGCGGCCAGGCGTTTTTTCCAGACCGCCATCAAGAGCGGAAAATCGATCCCATATTGATGGGGCGGCGTGTAGGGGCAATGGTTGAAGCAAAGTTTGCAATAGTAGCATTCATCCACGACGCGGTGATGATCCGCCGGGGTGAATTTCCTGACATCGCTCTCATACCCATCGATTCGATCCAGCAGGGTATTGAAGGACGGGCAGAGGTTGAAACAGCGGCGGCAACCGTCGCACACGTCGTAGATTCGGAGCGATTCCTTGTCGAGTGCGTCCGGATCGATGGGATGGAGCAGGCTGAGTGCTTTCACCGATGGGAGGTCCTTATGACAGATAGCAAGGCGGCGCACACGGCAGGGTGGGACGGACATGTCTCCGCCCCACCCTCCCTCAACAACCACACCGTCCTGCGGTATGACCGAGGCTCTTATTGCTTCAAGCTTTCGAGTCCCTTCGCAAACCGATTCGCATGGGACCGCTCCGCCTTGGCCAAGGTCTCGAACCACTCGGCCAATTCAGAGAAGCCTTCATCGCGGGCCGTCTTGGCCATCCCCGGATACATCTGGGTATATTCGTAGGTTTCGCCTTCGATGGCCGACTTCAGGTTGGCTTCGGTATTGCCGATCGGCACCCCGGTGGCGGGATCGCCGACTTCCTTCAGAAAATCCAAGTGGCCGAAGGCATGGCCGGTTTCCGCTTCCGACGTGTCCCGGAACAGCCCCCCGACATCCGGGTACCCTTCGATGTCGGCCCGGCGCGCAAAGTAGAGATAACGCCGGTTCGCTTGAGACTCTCCCGCAAACGCATGCTTGAGGTTTTCGTGACTCTTCGTGCCCTTCAAACTGTTTCCCATATGCTCCTCCTTACGTGAGTTGACGATGTACTATTCCTGCCCGCGGGTCTGTGAAACGCTCTGCATCGCGTGCCGACAACCGGCACAATAGCCATGGAACTCGACCCGATGTCCGAGAATATGAAATCCCTTCGCCTGCTCATCGGAGACTGCCAACTGATTCAGCGCGTCATCCATGACATCCACGATCCGCCGGCACCCTAGACAGATCAGATGATGATGCAGGGTCACATTCGCGTCGAACCGTGCCACCTCGTGGCCGACGTTGACTTCCTGCACCAGACCGGCCTGCCGCAGGACACCGAGGGTATAATAGACCGTATTGCGCGACATCCTCGGGTGTTGGCGTTGTACCGTCTTGTACAGGTCATCGGCCGTCGGGTGGCTGGTGGTTTCGGC
Source organism: Nitrospira sp. (assembly GCA_030123565.1). Lineage (NCBI taxonomy): Bacteria > Pseudomonadati > Nitrospirota > Nitrospiria > Nitrospirales > Nitrospiraceae > Nitrospira > Nitrospira sp. The sequence goes on from CP126122.1 coordinate 3,528,364, forward strand.
CAAGGCTCGATAGATGGCCATCCGCTGGTGAGTCACACGGACAGCGCGACGGCGAAAACGTGCATGAATCTCCGAAGCAGTCAGCTTCATGGCACCCTAGCTAGGAATGATTCCTACATAGCATGGTCCTACACCGCGCGGCAAGGTCGCTGTCATTCGTTAGGAGGACGGCCTATCGATCAGAAGCGATGCGTGATGGAAAGGTCTGAAAATTCGACTGGTGCGATCCTGCTTCAGGCACCGGAAGGTTCGCAAGAGAACCGCGTCACCAGTCGAACTGCCAGCGGGCTAACGCAGACCGTAGTGAGGCAGATCCGCGGTCATATCCGCCAGACACTTGTAGGCTTGGTCCTTGGCGGAGAGTAACGGCGTCTTCACAGGCCAGGCGATGGCGAGCGCCGGATCGCTCCAGAGGATGCCCCGCTCATCTCCAGGTGAATAGACCTCGGTGCACTTATAGAGAAACCCCGCCGCCTCGCTCAGCACGCAAAATCCATGGGCGAACCCGGGGGGAACATAGAGTTGCCGCATGTTCGTATCGGACAATTCGACCCCGTACCACTGCCCGAACGTGGGTGACCCCCGGCGGATATCGACCGCCACATCGTAGACCGCGCCCTTGACGACCGTGACCAGCTTCCCTTGGGGCCGAGCCAGTTGATAGTGGAGCCCGCGCAACGTCCCTCGGACGGACCAGGAAAAATTGTCCTGCACGAAGGGCTTGTCGATCCCGACTGCGTCATACCGCGATTCGCGAAAGATCTCGACGAACTTCCCCCTTGCATCCCGGAACACATCGGGCTCGATCTGGAAGAGGCCCTCGAGCGGGGTCGGCGTAATCTGCATGGCACCTCCTCGGTCCTGTTTGGCAACGGTGCGCCCATCATACCTCGTTCCATCTCACGGAAAAAGCCGCCCGTCCTGAAACACCCGTGCCAGCTGACTGCTCTCGCCCTTACAACTCCTAAAAGTTCGCCGCCATACGTGCGGCCACGCGCATCTCGTCGTGCACAGGCAGGATGCCCAGTCTGTCAGACGTACATCTGCGTCTCGTGTATTGGGAAGTGTATTGGGAAGATGATGCGGCGCCGGCGTGTGGTTAGTTTCGATCCGAGGGGTTGGAAGTCGGGGGAGGATCAGGATAAAGTTTTTGCAAACGATCGATTAAGGGCTCTGCAGCAGGGCTGCTGGGCTGCGTCGGCTCGCTGGGAGCATGATCCCAGGTCAATGTGGAGATCCCAGCCTCCGCGAAGAGTTCGCGGATCGTGGCCACGAGGGCATCGAGTGTCAGTTCTGTGCCGAACCGGAGATCGAGCACACGTTCCCGCGGGTTGGTCGGAGGAGGATCGGTACTCACCAAGGCCCAACAACGATCGAACACCCTTCGCCGGACATTTTCCGGCACGTTCAGGGTGGTCAGGTCGGAAGTGCAGAGCGCCGAGACCATGAGAACGAATTGCAGGTCCGGCATGCCTGGTCGTTGGAGATTAAGGGATTGCATAATGCTATTATTATGCGCGGCCGCCCGGGAGTCAAATTCCTCCGGGCGAACCGATGTAACGCTCAGAACCGACTGTAGCAAAACTGAGAGGACAGACGTCGCCATGGTGACGATTACGCTGATGGGACAACTCCAAACCACTGACGGAGAACGAGACCTTGCCTGTGAGCTATCCACACCCTTGACCGTTCGGCAGGTGATTCAACGGCAGGGCCGCGGCCTTCGCCACATGCTCCAGCTGTTGCGGGAGAAGAAAGTGCTCGTCACGATCAACAAACGCATCGCCAGCGAAGATTCGCTCGTACAAGACGGAGATGCCGTGCGTTTCGTAGGACATGACGGCGCCGGCGGAAGCGGGCTCGCTCCGTCCTTTTAATCCGACAGCCGGTCTTGATCAGTCCGCCGATTCCACTCTGCTGATACAAAAAACAGCATGGCCGGTACTTCATTCGCTGAAGCACCGGCCATCCGATCGACAGAGGGACGAGGAAGCAGGCTGATTACTTTTTGCCGAGGATTGAATCCTTGGCCATCTTCGCAACGCGGAACTTCACCACCCGCTTCGCCGGAATCTTGATCGGCTCACCCGTCTGCGGGTTCCGACCCATACGTGCCTTCCGATTGGCAAGCACCAGTTTCCCGATGCCGGGCACGACGAAGGCATTCTTCGCTTCACGATAGGCCAGGGCGGCAAAATCGTCCAACAATTGGACGGCCGTCTTCTTGGTAATCCCCGCCTTGCCGGCAAGATGGTCAGCAATCTGCGATTTCGTCATCGACTTGGCCATGCGTTCCTCCCTTTGAACAACGGATGTAAGGTGAACTGACGTGTTCGGTCTATGGACTCGTACGTGCAGAGGTGGAGCTGGAAATCTGCGCCTGTCCTGCGTAATCAGCCCGAAAACAGGGCGAGAGTGTATCCAAAGGCCTAGGGGCTGTCAAGAGCCGTTAAGAGGAAACACCTGAGCATCGGGACCGGCAGCCTCAGCACCGGACGCCCTTGCGCGCCGTGTGGGGCACAGAGTAGAGTAAGATGGCTCGCAGCTGTCCATCGTCTTATTCAGGATCGAGAGGCTTATTCATGGCCAAAGAACTTCCCATTCTCCCATCCACCGCCCAGCCGGCAGAGGGTGCCGCAACCGAAGCGGTGCTGTACTCGCGGGTCTTCTGCAAGAACGAAAATGCTCCGCCTCTGCGGCTGTTGGTAGACTTCCTGAAATCGCGAGGACAACTTCCGATCCTCCCCACCGACATGGACGACGCCATGTTGGACGAGTGGGCCTGGGTCCAAGTCACACTCAGCTACGCACGGGAGCGCAAGCCGATCCAGGTGTTTTGCGTCCGCGATCGCGGCACCTACAAGGATGTATTCGAGCAGGAACAGAAACAATTTCTGGAAACGCTCTCGCCCTATGACGACATCGAAGCCAGCCTCGCCCAGGAACACGTCACCCGGGCGCGATTCATCCTCACTACACGTATGATCGAGGCCGACGTGACGGAGGAAGGCTACGACTTCAACGGATGGATCCTGGAATTTTTTCAAGAGCATTGTAACGGCATCGTTCAGATCGACGGGCAGGGGTTCTTTTCTCCGAAGGGAGAACTCATCGTCGATCTCTCCGTTCCCGAGGAGTAGGCCCAATGGGGCCCTCGGCATCTTCGTTTACCCCGCTGCCGTTGTTTCAACAGGCCGAGCAATGGTTCCAACGTGCCCAGGCCGCACTGCTGGGTGCAATTCCTTGCCATCGAGGTTGTTGCCGGTGCTGCATCGGAATATTCCCTATCACCCGTCTCGATGCCCTGGAACTCCAACGCAGCCTCGTCGCCTTATCAAAAACAGACCGTGACGCCATCATCACACGCGCCCATGCGCAGGTCTCTGCACTCGAAGCAGTCTACCCCGCACTCAAGACGGCACCGGCCTTGGACGGATGGGATGACCGTACCATCGATGACATGGTTGAACGGTTCGCAGAACTTCCTTGCCCGGCCCTTATGCCGGACGGAAGCTGTGGGGTGTACGCGTTCAGGCCCCTCACCTGCCGAACCATGGGGATTCCCAGCGAGTCCAATGGCGTGGTAGAGGGTGCCTGCGCCGTCCAGACAGCCGTGCCGGTCATCCGACTCTCGTCCAGCCTTCGCGTTGATGAGGACCGACTAGCCGAAGACGAGGCAGTCTCGTTGACAATCTTACGACGGATTCAAACAGATGCAGGGGATGAACTTCTCCTCCCCTACGGATTCTTGACGAATCGTGATTCAACTCTCTAGACAGCAACGGAACCCCTATGCTAAGGTGCCGGGTCTGTTCGGCGGGAGCGCCTGTAGCTCAGTGGATAGAGCATCAGCCTCCGGAGCTGAGGGCCACAGGTTCAAATCCTGTCAGGCGCACCATTCGCTCCGTCAGGCATACCACGACCGACACATATCGCACACCGGTGGGGCCGTTAGCTCAGTTGGTAGAGCAGCTGACTCTTAATCAGCGGGCCGTAGGTTCGACCCCTACACGGCCCACCAAACCCCGGTTCCGATACATTCGAGACCACCTCATCGCGCTCTCTGTCGAATTTATTCAGTAGCCTTTTCCTCCGCTCGACAAGGATCTACCCGCTCAACCCAACTCCGGCTTGAGTCATTCAGCACGCTGCCGGAGCAACCCATTCGATTAACCGCCCTGTAAGCGAAAGCCGACCTCGTTCCGACCAGACAAGAACGAGCAGGGTCGACACAGAGGGGCAATCGCCGTTGGGCCATACTTTTCTTCGCGACAGTAATAATCGCGAAATCTGGAAAGTAAACATGTACAAAGTCCCAATACTCTTCTATATTGATATTGAGAATTGATATCATGAAACTCAAAACCGTGCACCCTGTTCCATCTTCATCGCGAGCAGGAACTGAACTTGGGGTTTATGTCCCTCGCCAGAAGAAGTCCGGTGCTGATCATGCCCATCAGGCCGCTGGAATAGCGTGGACGGACCCGTTGGATGGAGATGATGGAGGGGAGGTCCTTTCATACATCTCCATCCAGCGGCTTCATGTTTGGCCCTGTGGCCAGGGAAAGGAACGACTTATGAATTGCTCTCGATGCGGAGGGTGCCTCGCGATCGAACCCTCCATTGATTTTTATAATCCGGAGGGCCAGTGGAGATGTATTAACTGCGGGGCTCAGACCTCCTCCCATGCATCGGCTTCAACCAAGTTCGAAACAAAATGGCCTCGAGTCATTCTCACGGCATCCGTTGAAAAAATGCAGACCCCACGTCGGGCCTAGCCACGATCCGGAGGTGTACCATGATCGGTATCGGCCAGAAAGTTCCCCTGCTCCGCACTCCTGCCTTTATACAAGGAGCCCTCACGCTTTTCGATCTATCCGACTATCGCCATCGCTGGCTGGCCCTATGCAGCCTGCCAAACTTTGGACTGCTTGAGGCCACCCTTCTCGATCGACAGAGGGATGATTTTGACCGTGAAGGCATGAGCCTTCTTGCGCTCTGTCCCGACGCCCCAACCTTCCATGCTTCATGGATTCGCCAGACTCCCCATGTGCGCGTTCCCATACTGGCGGACCCGCTGGGTCGATTGCATAGGCTCCTCGGCATTGGTCGAGAGTCAGTTCACGGTCACTGTGGCAGTGTCTTGATTGATCCGTCCGGCGTCTTGAGATGTCGTCTTGCCCACACATTGAATGGGCGCGGCATCAACGCCGTCAAAGAAGCCCTGATTGCCAACCAACGGCACCCCCCTTCACGAACTGAGGGTTCTGATGTCTTGATCGCGAAAGGAGCATTCGCCCCATGCATTCGCTAAAACAACGGGAGGGTCGCACCGCACTCAACATGTGCACCTGCGGCAAACTTCATTTCAGTTACGGCTCGATCACCCTCCATTTCGAGCCCGATGAATTCGCGTCCTTCGCAGGCGCCGTGGCTCAGCTGTATGCCCGGTATAGGCAGGTTCATAACGCTCCACAGCCGAGTTCGGTCCCATCGTTTCACACCGATGCTTGTCACTAATCCAGGAGTATGTTCATGAAGGTCTATGATTGTCCCCGTTGTCGGCACCACAGCCTCGTCCCCACAGGAGGGTTCCTCTCCTGTGGGCAATGCGGATATGCCATCACGGCCCTTGCCTTGGCCGCGGAGCAACGCCTCCGAAAAGGTCCGCCGCAACATCACGAACCATGACCGAGTCAGCCTGGGGCACCATGCTTAAGAAAGGCGTCGTCAAAAATATTCTGGACAGAATGGGGAGCGACCTCCCCGTCGCCCTCAGTCTGCTTGCATCCATTCTCATGGTCCTGGGTGCATTTCTCAGGGCTAGTCTCCGGTAAGCACTCGTCGTACACGCCGACGATTGCAGGCGGCCTGACCGAGTTGAAGCCGTTCGCTCACGGATGGTTTCATGCCCCATTGTATCGACGTATCGACCTCCCTACGCTTCGTTCTTCGACGACATATCAGGGCAGTTCTGAGTTTGGTCTCCACACATGTTATCCCTTTCGACACGTTCGTTATCGGATCAGATACAACATCACTCCTTTTTAACGAGAAGGCCGTGGTCGATCCAACGGCACAGACCTTATTTTCTAAAATAAAAACAATGTGTTCTCTCCTCGCGCCCACATAGCAATCCTTGGCACACGAGTTGCTCCTTCATATGAGCATCCGTTAATGAAGTTGTTGCGGCAGGGTTCATCGATAGATAAAGGAGAAGGACACCATGTTTTGGACCATCATGATTGTGGCAACCTATGTGGCAGGGGTCTACCTCATTCGTCTCGTATGGTGGCAGGAGTAATGCCTCCCAATGAGGCAGTTCCGGTGCCACGCCTGCATCCGTCATTTTCGCGAGCCGTCGCCCAATGACATTCCGGCAGTCATCGATGCAACGTTGAGTCACGTCGAGCAGGTCCATCCACAAGGAACGAACCAGCAGCCCCTCCAAGGCGGGATACTGTTCTCATCCCGGATAAGACTACACTCCCCCCATGCATCCCAATCTTCGCTCATCAACCAAGCCGCCGGGCCAATCGTTCCATTCAGAAACGACCCTCACATTTCAACGTACGCAAGACCGCTTGAACATGACCTGCCCGGTGATGTTCGCCGGCGTCCCCTTCATCGAAGAGGGCACCTTGCACAATCTGTCACGGACCGGATGCAGGGTGGAGTGCGATCGAACGGTGCTGCAAGGCAGCTACATGACCGTGCGTTTGTTGCTGCCCGACGATTGTCGCTCATTGATCGTCGATCTCGCCGCCGTCCGCTGGGTCCGCCGGCACTGTTTCGGCATTGAGTTCCTGCGGCTCCCGGCCTCCGAACAAACCCGCCTTGAACAATTCTTACGACGTCACCACGGCTGATGAATCTCGCCTCGGCATCTCTCCATCGGTGGTCACAGCAGCGAGCTGATCCCGGCGAGAACTAAATTGTCACCGAGGGCGCAGGGTAACGGGCGTGGGAATCACGCAAGAAATGCGAAGGACAAGAACCCCCCGACCGCTCCTGTCCGAATCAGCGGCCAAAGGACCGTACGTAGAGCAAGACGTGCCAGGCCTCTTCTTCTGTGAGGACGAGCGGAACGAAGGAGGCCATATCAGTTCCCGGACTCCCATTTTTCAAAATCCAGAATAATTCCCCGTCGGTTCTCGCGGCCTGCCAAACCTTGTCCGTGAAATTGCGCGGCAGCTTGCCTCGCAAGCCTTCGATGTCACCGAGTCCCTTCCCTTCCCTCCCGTGACAGGTGGCACAGAACGCTTTCCCTTGAAACAGCGCCCTTCCTTTCTCAATGTTTTCTTCAGTGGAAGGGAAGGGATTGGTCCAGGTCCTGGCTTCTTCGATTTTGTCGACCGGTACGCGCGGCTTCAAAACCGCCTCATCGGCTCCGAACGCCGACAGGCACCCCACGCCCAGTATGGCGGCCACCCACAAGATAGCCTGACAACGACGCCCACCGCATTGCACCATACCATTCCTTTATTTCTGATTGAGTGGAACGCGATCGAAAAAAAAGAGAGCAGGGACCAGCCCTTACGACAGAACCGGACCGGCCCCTGCGCAGGCATTATTTATCGGAATGTCCTGGAAACTTGTGGCCAAGGGACTGTGGGAATGACACGGTCCCATCCGGAAACTCCAAGCCGGCCTGCCACAGATGGTAGATCACGCCGTCGGTCCCGGCCGCCACTTCCGCGACTTTGGCCGCTTGATCGGGCGGCAGGTCGAGCACTTGGACACGCCCCGTCGCAATCTCGACCTTATGGTCGTGAAAGTACCGATGCCATTGAATCGGAGGCAGCTTCCTTGTGAGGTCCTTCGAGACGAAATACTCGATCGCCACGAGTTTGGCCTTGGGATCTGCAGAGTCGAAGAGGAGGCACTGGAGAATTTGGTCCGAGATGCCTTTGCAGTAATGATGGAATGGTCCGCCCGGCTCCCCATTCGGCATCAAATGGGGGGCCTGCACGTGAATATCAAACCCCTCCACCGGAGACTTGGGCTCTCCGCCGATCGCCTTCTGGGGAGCGACGCCCGCACATCCGATCGTGGCCGCTGCAAGAACGGCAAGTAATCCTTTTCTCATCACAGGTGGCCTCCTCTATATGGTTTGGTTGGATAATAAAACCGGCCTCAGCAACCGGCCTTTCATGGAGATTCACTGTTTTAGAGCACCGTTGGCGAAAAACGATTCAACAAACCTCCTTTCGCGATCATTTTTTTGATCGCGATCCGTTTCCCGTGCAGCGGAACCCATTGCATCCACTACTTATTTCGGCAATTTCGGCATGGAGAATTTGATGGGCTCCCCCGTCAAGGCCTTCAGAAAGGCGATGAGATCGGCCTTCTCCTCCGCCGTCAAGCTCAGCGGCTTGACGAGCGGACTCAGGTTGGGATTGTTCCCGCCCCCCTGATCCATGAACTCGACGACTTCCTCCAGCGTTTTGAAGGCGCCGTCATGCATATAGGGAGAGGTTTCCGTGATGCTGCGAAGGGTCGGCGTCTTGAAGGCTCCTTTGTCCTTCTCCGCTCGGGTGACGGAGAAGCGACCAAGATCTTCCTTCATCGGACCGACCTGGGGGACTCCGAGATTGTGGAACTGGTTGTCGGTGAAGTTCGCCCCGTTGTGACAGAGGATGCAGCGGGCTTTCCCCTTGAAGAGTGCCAGGCCTCGAACCGCCGCTTCGTCCATAGCCTTCTGATCACCCGACACGTACCTATCGAAGGCGGAATTCGTGGAAAGCACCGTACGCTCATAGGCGGCGATCGCCTCGGCGATGCCCTGTAGATTGACATCCGTTCCGAAGACGGCTCGAAACTGCTGCTGATAGCCCTTGATCTTGCCCAACTTCGCCACGACATGTTCATGCGTCTCCGCCATCTCGACGGGATTGTGGATCGGCCCGATGGCCTGCTCCTCAAGCGAGCGCGCCCGCCCGTCCCAAAACTGGAAATGATTGAAAGCCGTATTGTAGACCGTCGGCGATTGGCGACCGCCGATGCCGCCTCCTACCCCTATGGAGGTTTGGCGGGAATCCGCAAATCCGGTCCCGGGATTGTGGCAAAAGGCGCAGGAGATCGCGTTATTTTTTGACAGACGCCCATCGAAGTAGAGTTGCTTCCCGAGTTCGATCTTCGCGGCATAATTCAAATTCGTGGCCGGTGTCGGAACCGCAGTCGGCAGCGGGCCGACATCCGGCACCGTCACACCATCGATGGTCACGGTCCCGTGGGGCGCATGGCCGGATGGTGAGGCCAGCACGGTGGCGGTTCCTGCCCCGACTGCGCACAACAGCAGCAGCGAAACGATCGCGCGTGACGACAAGCCTGATCGCACCATGGATATCCCTCCTGTTTGAACCACATCGGATCGAACCAATCGAATCGACTCGAACGATGCCGGCATTGTACTCAGGACAGGAGGCCTGGTCGAGGCTCTAATTGCAGGCGAGGAGACTGGACGATCACAAGGCTACGGCGGAAACCGTACGTGGACAACCGAATCGACGACTCAGACCCCGCGCACCGTGGAGCGCATGAGGCTATCGGCTTGCGGCGGAAGAAACCCCTGATAGCCCTGATGCCGTTCGGCCAATTCCAACACTGAAAAGGGCTGTCCGTCGACCATCTCGGGAGCGGTAAAAATCTGTCGCAACGTGCCTCCCTTGGCACCGACGATTTCACCGGCAAAGACCACCCCCTTCGACTTCAGTTTGGAAATGGCCTGCTCGATGTCCTCCACCCGCACCGCCACATGGTGAAACACCTGGTCGCCGAACTTTTTCACCCAGCGGGGAATGATGCTGGTCTTGCCGCGGTCGTCCGGATAGGCCTGATCGACAAACAGCGCCGGATAGCCAGGCCGCCGGTACACTTTCGCATACCAATCGTCATAGTGAATCGTTTCATCATAGGCATACCCCAACGCGATGAATTCTTTCGCCCTCTGATCGATGTCCATCGTACGGATCGTCAGGTGGTCGATCACCGGTACAAACCCCACGCCGACCTCATCAAGCGCACGGCGAAGCACCTGCGCCGCACGGTTGTGCGCCAGAAAGTCGGCGGTCATGCGAGTGATCACGGCATCCAGGTCAGCTCCTTGCCCCATCGCTCCCTCCTTCATCTCGCCCAAACGTCACCCCTTGCGCCAGCGGCAACTCCGTTCCCCAATTGATCGTCGTGGTCTGACGACGCATGTAGGCCTTCCAGGCATCGGACCCCGCTTCGCGCCCGCCCCCCGTGGCCTTCTCTCCACCGAAGGCTCCGCCGATCTCCGCTCCGGAGGTGCCGATGTTGATATTGGCAATGCCGCAATCACTTCCAGTCGCAGCCAGGAATGCTTCGCTGTGCCGGAGATGGGTGGTGAACAGAGCCGACGACAAGCCTTGCGGTACGGCATTCTGCAACCGGATTGCCTCGTCCAGGGTCCGATAGGTCATCACGTAGAGGATCGGGGCAAACGTCTCCCGTTGCACGATGTCCCAGTGGTTCTCCGCCCGCACGATCGCCGGCTCGACGAAGTGGCCGGGACGAGCAAGCACCTGCCCCCCACACAACACGTCACCGCCTTCTTTCTTGATCTCCTCAAGGGCCGCCCTGTAACGCGCCACCGCCTCCTCGTCGATCAGCGGCCCCATCAGTACTCCCGGCTCAAGAGGATCGCCGATCGTCACCTGCGCATAGGCGGACAGGAGTCGCGGGATGAGCTTCGCATACTGCGACTCCTGCACGATGAGCCGCCTGGTGCTGGTGCAACGTTGCCCCGCCGTGCCGACTGCGCCGAATACGATCGCCCTCGTCGCCAAATCGAGGTCGGCCGTCTCGTCCACGATGACCGCATTGTTCCCGCTCAACTCCAGCAGGGTTCGCCCCAGCCGATGCCCGACCACTTCCGCCACATGCCTGCCGACCGGTACGGACCCGGTGAACGAAATCAGCGGCAACCGCTCATCCCGCACCATGTTGTCGGCCATCTCGACGCGATCCGTCGTGAACAACGCGAACACCCCCGGATACCCGGCCTCTTCCAATACACGATTGCACAGATGCTGAACCGCCAGCGCACAGAGCGGCGCCTTTGGAGAAGGCTTCCACAGCACCGTGTTCCCAGCCACCGCCGCAATGAAGGCATTCCAGGCCCAGACCGCCACAGGAAAATTGAAGGCCGTGATGACACCCACCACGCCGAGCGGATGCCATTGCTCATACATTCGGTGCCGCGCACGTTCGGAATGCATGGTCTGTCCGTACAACATGCGGGACAACCCCACGGCAAAGTCCGCCATGTCGATCATCTCCTGCACTTCTCCATCACCCTCGGTCTTGATCTTGCCCACTTCGAGCGACACGAGCGTGCCAAGAACATCCTTCCTTTCCCGCAAGGCCTGCCCGATCAGACGGACGATCTCCCCCCGCTTGGGAGCCGGCACCATCCGCCAAGAAGCCTGTACCGCCTGAGAATCGGCCATAAGCCTGTCGTAGTCTGTCGATGAACAGCCGTAGATACGCGCCAGCAGCTTCCCCGTGGCGGGATTGTGTGACTCCACTATCCCGGCGTTCGTGGTTTGGGTCCAGGTCGTCGATGAAAGGCATCCGCCCGGTTGTTCCTGTGCCAGCCCTAACGTCTGGAAAATCTCTTGCTGGATCATCGCGCACCTATGATCGAAAACAGGCCCCAAAGCGATTGTTCAGGACATCCTGCAACTGAAAACGTTCCTGCGTCACGAAGCCGCGATAATCCTGTGGCTTGGCCATGACGAGATCGACGACGCAACAGAGCGATGAGGCGGTCGTGACCTGAATGGCGGACCAGAGGCGGCCCAGAATCCTCCGCGGATACACCTTTTTCACATAGGTCTCCTCGAACAGCTCTCCCTGCCTCATGCCGGTCACGGCGGCGTAAATCAACACCACATCCTGGTGAGTCTGCGGGATCGCCCGCTCCAGAATGCGTTTGAGTGTCTCCCGATCCTCATTCAACTTGAGATCCTTCATGAGGAAATGGATTTTCTCGCAATGGCCGGGGTACCGCAGGGTCTTATAGTTCATGGTGCGGACCCGCCCACAGTACGTGTCCGCCAGGGTGCCCAATCCGCCGGAGGTGTTGAAAGCTTCATAGAGCAGGCCGTCCAGTTCGACCGTTTCATACCCTTCGAGCGGTTGTAGTTGGACTTCCTGGCCGCTTTCGATCCCGACACAGACATTTCCGTACTCGTTGATCAGCCCGTCGGTGGACCAGGTGAGGGAATACTTCAAGACGTTGCTCGGATGGACCGGCAAGGCGCCGACCCGCATCTTTACGCTGTCGATGGATTCGAAGTGCCCGATGAGGTCGTTGGTGACGATGCTGATGAACCCTGGCGCGAGTCCGCATTGCGGAATGAACGCCCGGTCCGCCCCCTCACTGATGGCCCTGACGCGGCCGGTCACGGTCACGTCTTCGGTCAGGTCGAAATAGTGGAGGTGATGGGCGCGCGCGATTTCCGCGACGGTCGGATTGCAGAAATAGGGGAGACTGGAGACGACCGCGTGGAACCGGTGGGAGGTGACATAGTCTGCAACCAGGTCGGCCCGGCGCACATCGAGCGCACAGGGCGTGACCCCCGTCAGCGACAACTCATCCACCAGCCGCTTGGGCGCATCCAGAGTCAGGTCCCCTAAGTGAATCCGGTACTGCTCTTGGGTTGAAAGCAGCCCCGCCACCAGGGAACCGATTTTTCCCGCTCCGAGTACCAGCACCTGAGGCATCCGTCACCTCGGGGTCATTATACTCCTTCGGAACGGACGAGAGGATTTTTCAGCGAAACTGTGCCACAGATGAACACAAGGGGGTTCAGGAGGACGTCGCTTAGGACGATGCCTGACGAGGACTGGCGGGAGTAATCAGCACCGACGATTTCGAAGAGGTTTGGTTGTCCATCGCCTCGAACAGGAGGCAACATTTGAGGCGGCCGCAGACGCCGAGGAGCTTGGGATCATCGACCGGAAGGCCGAGTACGCGGGCCTGCTTGACGGTCACGGGCTTGACCTCGGTGAGAAAGCTGGCGCAGCACAGCACGAGGCCACAGGTGTCGATCCCACCCAATCGGCTTGCTTCGTCACGAACCCCCACCTGGCGCATTTCAATTCGACCGCCGAATCGGCGCGCCAACCGGCGGACCAATTCCCGAAAATCGATCCGATCCTCCGCCGTATAGACAAAGGTCATCTGCCGGCGATGGAACGAGCAGAACACTTCCACCAGCTTCATCTTCAATCCGAGCGCCGCCGCCTGTTCCCGGCAGGCCTTTATCCCTTCCGAAGCCAACCGCTCATACCGATCGATCGCCGCGTCGTCTTCACTGGTCGCTTTCCGGACGATCGGCTGCATCACGCGCATGGGAGGGATAAAGGGCATGAGCTGAGGGACCCCGTAGACCACCCCGTAGCTCAATTCACCACCGACATCGAGCAGCACCCGGTCCCCGGCTGCAAGAACTGCCTCCCCGGCATCGAATTTCTTGACCTCACCGCGATCACGGATCTTCACCCCCACGATCCGGGCAGCGGAGGGATAGGGCTGAGCAAGCTCGTGGGCAAGTAATGTATCGACCATGAACGGCATGATACACCATCGGATCTTTCAATTGGAATCCTCAGCGCCGATCTCTCACAGTCAAAAACCCTGACAGGCCAAAACATTCGTTGGAGCATTTTTAATGCCACGAATTTTCTAAGCTACTGATAAGAATGAATTTTTTAATGGGAAGACGAAAGAAAGAATATGTTAGGCTACTCAGAAACAGGACAGCCACCCAGAGTCAGCCATCGATGCAAGAGTGAGGGCACGGTGCGAATACCAAACAAGGTCATCCTTCCATTCGGGTACCACATTACCGTCCGGCAGGTGACGGATTCGGAAATGGACCGCCAGGACGCCAATGCAGACGGGATTTGGAACAACGAAACCAAAACCATCTATATCCGCAAACGACTCCCCGTCACACGCCGGAGGTATATCCTTGCCCACGAGCTGGGCCATGCATGGCTGGACTGGCAGCACCGTTATCTGGATGATGGAAAGGCCCGCACGTGAGGCAACCTACTTGCCGGATCGGCCTCGCTCGAGGCGGATGATGTGGTTCCACTCCGCTCCTCGCACCGGCTGAACCGAGAGTCGTGATCCCTTTCGAAGCAATTCCATTCCCTTCAACCCTGCCTGCCCCCGCAGCAGATCCAACGACAGCGGTGTCGTGAATTTGCGGACAAATCGGATGTCCACCACATCCCAGCGAGGCTGCGCAGGATCGCTGTCCGGATCGTAGTGCCTGTCCCGCTTATCAAACTGAGTGGCATCGGGATAGGCGGTTTTCACCACTTCGGCAATGCCCACCACGGACGGGGGATCCGCATTACTGTGATAGAACAACACCTGATCCCCCACCTTCATCGCACGCATGAAGTTGCGGGCCTGGTAGTTCCGCACCCCGTCCCACGACGTGGTCTGTTTCGGTGACCGGGAGAGATCGTCGATCGAGAACGCTTCGGGCTCCGATTTCATCAACCAATAGTGCCGTCCATCCGCCATGATTCCTCCTGAACGCTTGGTGTCTCGAAAAGCCCAGTGTATGCTGACACCCTATCGAACCTGTCAACCAGGAGTTTCTATGGACCTCACCCCCCTGTGGTTCGGCGTCTACAAGCTCGTGAAACATCTGTTGTATCCGTTATCCTGGATCACCATCGCGGGGCTGCTGACCCTGTTGACCGCATGGCTCCCGGTGACACCCAGACGCACCACGTGGGTCAGGCGATTCGCCTTCTGCACGCTGCTGCTCCTGTTGCTGAGCTCCACACCGCTCCTCTCCGCCATGTACATTGCGCTGCTCGAAGAATGGTATCCGCCCTTCCGGGCCACCTCCACCTCGAAGTTCGACGCCGTCGTCGTGCTGGCGGGAGGCGTCTTTACGAAGGGGTCGCTCCGGCCGGCGGACGATGTCTCGGATGCCTCGCGGCAACGCACGACTTGCGGCGTAGACCTGTGGCGCCAAGGCCTTGCTCCGAAGCTGCTACTCACCGGTGGAGACGCCACCGTGTTTCGGGTCGGAACCTTGGAATCCCACGAGATGAAACGGTGGGCCCAACGTCTCGGTGTGCCGGAATCGGCCATCCTCATCGATGAGAAGTCCCGCACCACCTATGAAAACGCCGTCCAGAGCAAGGCTCTCCTGGGGTCCGGGCATATCCTCTTGGTGACCGCCGCCTACCACCTTCCCCGCGCGGTGGGCCTGTTCGAAAAACAAGGCTTCGTCGTGACGCCTGCCGCCTGCGGCTATGAAGCAAAACATACCCCTCGACAGACCTGGGAACAGAAGACCCTCTTCGATTTCCTCCCCACCTCCAAAGCCTTGCTCGTCACCACACAGGCCGTCGACGAACTCGCCGGCATCATGGTCTATTGGATCGCCGGGAAGTGGTAAGGCCTGTGACCCGTCAGTGAGCCGACTCCAAGCGATAGACCCCTCCCCCATGGTCCACCACATAGAGTTCACCCGCTTCATCTTCTCCAAAGGACGAGATCCGAAGACCTGACCGCAGCAGGACCTGCGGCCCTCCATTCACGCGCGGCTGGGCGCCAGCTTCCAGCCGCGCGCCGAAAATTTCTCCGCTGCAGTAATCTCCGTAGACATATAGGCCCTTGAGCGCTGGCCGGCTCGGCCCCCGATAGACATACCCGCCGGTAATCGAACAGCGTCCCGCCTCATGCCCGTATTCGAGAATCGGAAGTTGAAGCCCCGGCCTGTCGCAGCCCGTTTGAGGAGAAAAACAATGCCGTCCCTCCATCAGGCGCCAGCCATAGTTTCCCCCCCGCACCACCAGGTCCACTTCTTCCCATAAATACTGTCCCACATCACCAACCCACAAGGAGCCGGTCTCGCGGTCGAACGAGAAACGCCAGGGATTACGAAGACCGATCGCATAGATCTCCGGGCGGCCGCCGCCTGAGGCATAGGGATTGTCGGCAGGAATCGCATAGGGCTCACCTCGATTCACATCGAGACGGAGAATCTTCCCCAACAGTTCGTTCGGATTCTGGCCGCGATCATCCGGATCGCCGCGCCCGCCCCCGTCGCCTCGCCCGATGTAGAGCGTCCCGTCGGGGCTGAAGGCGATCATGCCCCCGTTGTGATTGGCGAAGGGTTGCGGCACGACCATGAGCCGGCGCTCCTGTCGATCCGCCTGATCGGCTTGGGAGCCCCGTCGATATTCAGCCACCACGGTCGCACCATCCGGCTGCCTGGTATAACTCACGAACAGACGCCCATTACGCGCATAGTCCGGATGAAAGGCCAGCCCGAGCAATCCCCGTTCTCCTCCGGCCAGCACCAGGTTGCTGATGTCGAGAAAGGGGGCGGGCTGCAAGGTCCCCTGCGACAGGAGACAGATCCGGCCACCCTGCTCGACGATGAACAGGCGGCCACTGCCGTCTCCCGCATGGGTGACATAGAGGGGCTGGACCAATCCCGCAGTCACGATCGGCGTCACGGCAAGCATCGGCAGGCCGTCGGATCGAGGCTGGGTCTGTCCTTCAACGGGAGCCGTCCCAGCCAAAAAGATCAAGGCCGGCAGGGCCAGACGGAGCAGTCGTGCCCCTCTCTCCCGCATGGTCAGTCTCCGTTCGGCTCCTGTTCGAGATAGTCAATCACGGATGCGTAGGTCAATTCGCGAATGCGCACCTTGGAAGAACCGGGCGGGCCGAGGTTGCTCTCAAGCCAAACCCGCTCGGCGATCTGGGCACGAGCCTCGTTGCAGCGCCGCCACATCTCATGCAGCAATTCGATCGGCAATCCGACTTGCACGCCTTCCGACTCGATGCGGTCGTCTAAAATCGCCAGCAAGTCGGCGATGGCATGGTCCGGCTGGTAGGGCGGCACGGAGAAGCCGAAGGCCTGCTGAGCCTGCGACTCTTGTCGAGCCTGCTCGACCAGATCCTGCATGTACTCTTTCAACAATCCGATGATGTGGCCGGACAAACGCATCGGCGACAGATTATCCGCAACATTCCCCGCGGAGCAAGGCATGTTTCGATGGGGCCTCGGTTGACCGCCGATTCGGTGGTTCTCTATGATGGTGCTGCAAGAGCTGCGTCAGGCGCCATCGCCCATCGGATCACGCCAGGAATCGGTCATCGACGCCAGTGACGAACCAAACGCTCGTCGAACATTTTGAAATTTCTCTCCAGACTCCGTGCGGAGAGGTCACGACCGCCGTGGGCGTGCCGACGAGCTTCGTCCCGGTCACGGCCATCCTGCCGCTCATGCGCAGCCTCGGCGAAGAGGTCCAGACGATGGAACAGCGCCGGCTGGTCGAAGCCGGCCAGACAGTGTCCTGTCAGAAAGGTTGTGCCGCCTGTTGCAGGATGCTCGTGCCCATCTCAGCGCCTGAAGCCCTCGCGCTGGCAGACACAGTCGATCGGCTGGAGCAAAATGAACGGAATCGCCTTCTGGCAAAGATCGACCTCGCCAAGCAGCGCCTGGCGCGAGTCGGTATCTTAAACCAACTGTCCGCATTGGCCGAATCCACGGCCCCGGTCGACGATGAAGCTGTTGAGCCGTTGAATCGGGCGTACTATGCGCTCCGCATGCCCTGTCCCTTTCTGGAGAACGAGGTCTGCAGCATCTACGCAGACCGACCGGCTGCCTGCCGCGAACTGGCCGTCACGTCGCCTGCCGTAGAGTGCCAGGACATGACCAGCGCGACGATCCGGGCTGTTCCCGTGGCCGTTCGAATCAGCACAGCCTTGAGTCTCCTCTGGGCGGAATTGACCGCGACTGCGCCCCGGCTCATTCCGCTCCCGCTGGCCGTCGACTGGGCGCAACGCCATCAAGCCGAACAGGATCGCCGATGGGCCGGCACGGACCTGTTCGAAAAGGCCCTCGACAAAATCTGGCGGTACCTCAGCCAGGAAAAGGCCCGCCGCGAGAGCGGGCAATGAAGAATTAGAAATTAGGAATGATGAATTAGGAATTCCACCGATCAAAGCCATTCAGCATTCATCATTTAACATTCATAATTTTTCGAAAGGGGCTTATGCAGAATCCCGTGATTGTCTGTCTGGATCTTGAAGGCGTGCTCGTGCCGGAGATTTGGGTCAACTTTGCCGTCAAGACCGGCATCGAAGAACTCAAGATCACCACTCGTGAAATGCCGGACTACGACGCCCTGATGAAACGCCGATTGAAGATCCTTGACCAGCATGGTTTCACGCTGCCCGACATCCAGGCCGTCATCGACGCCATGGGCCCGCTGGAAGGCGCGGCCGAGTTCGTTGCCTGGTTGCGCGAACGGACGCAGGTGATCATTCTGTCGGACACGTTTTATGAATTCGCGCTCCCCCTGATGCGCCGGCTGGGCTACCCGACGATTTTCTGCAACCAACTGGAGATCGACGCGAACGGCCGCATCGTGAACTACAAACTCCGGCAGCCGAACCAAAAGAAACATGCGGTCGCCGCACTGAAGGGTCTCAATTTCCGTGTCATGGCGGCAGGCGACGCCTACAACGACACCGCCATGTTGGGAGAAGCCCACGCCGGGTTCTTCTTCCGCCCACCCGACCATCTCCCGAAAGAGTTTCCCCAATTCCCGGTGACGCAGACCTATGCGGAACTGCAAGCGCGCTTCGCTGAGGCGGGGGATTTCAGATAGTTTTCAGTTCCTAAACGACTCCTCCCCTTTGTAAGGGGAGGCTGGGAGGGGTAAATGGCTGGAAGAACGGTCCAGGTCTAATCGCGCTCCCCGCTCACCACCTCCAACACCTTCCGTCCATACCGCTCCACCTTCACCTCGCCGATGCCTGGGATCTCCAACAGAGCGGCGATCGTCATGGGCTTGTGGCCGGCGATGGTGCGCAGGGTCTTGTCGTGAAAAATGACGAACGGCGCGACGCCCTCTTCCTCGGCGAGATCCCGACGTAGTTTGCGAAGCCGTTCAAAGAGCTGCGGGTCAACTGGAGCGGCCTTGGGAACAGCCTGGGGTTTTACCACTTTACCAAGCTGAGGTCTCGTCGCACAGCGGTCACAGAGGCCGCAGGGCCCCAGGGCCCGTTCGGTGTCATCGCTGAAATAGTCCAAAATGGCAAGCTGCCGGCAGGTCGAGGCCGAGACATACCCAAGCAAATCCTGCAGCAACGTCTTCATACGACCGGCACGGTCCGCATTGCCCGGCTCTTTGGAGGCCTGCTGAATGAAGTATTCCTGCGTGGCCAGATCCCGTTCATGGAACAGCAACACACAGGCGGCCGGTTGCCCGTCTCGTCCGGCCCGTCCGACTTCTTGGTAGTAGGATTCCAGGCTCCCCGGAATAGCGAAATGAACGACCAGCCGGACATCCGCCTTGTCGATCCCCATACCGAACGCGTTCGTCGCAACCAGAACGCGAACGGTTCCCAGACGAAACTCATCATGAACCAGCCGCCGCTCCTCATCGGAGAGACCGGCATGGTAGTACCTGACCGAACGATGCGACCGGCCCAGCCAGGCCGCCACCTCCTCGACCGCACGGCGCGTGGCGCAATAGACCAGGACCGAGCCTGCCTCGTGATCGCGCACCAGACGGTCCAACTCCGTGAGCTTCTCCTGCCGTGAACCGCAGGGACGGACGGAAAGAGCGAGGTTGGCCCGGCGAAAACCCGTGACCAACCGAAGGGGATCACGCAACGACAACCGATCGCACAGATCTGCCTGCACCCGCGCCGTCGCCGTGGCGGTCAGGGCGAGGCAGGGCGGACTGTCGAGTTCCCGGCGCAGGCGACCGATCTTCAGATAATCGGGCCTGAAGTCATGGCCCCACTGGGAAATGCAGTGCGCTTCGTCCACTACCAGCAGCGAGACCCAGAGCGACCGCAGGAGCCGGAGGAACCGCTCGTGCTGCATCCGTTCCGGCGCCAGGTAGAGCAATTGAAGCCGTCGCAGTTTGAGATCCAGCACCACACGGTCCCGTTCCTGCTCGGAAAGGCCGGAGTGGAACGATGCCGCCGCGATCTTCCGCTGCTTCAAACCCTCCACCTGGTCTTGCATCAACGCGATCAGCGGAGAAATCACCAGCGTCAACCCCGGCAGGACCGTCGCCGGCAATTGGTAACAGAGCGACTTCCCTTGACCCGTCGGCATGACCGCCATCGCGTCGCGGCGGGACAATACCGCCTCGATCACCTCCCGCTGACCTGGTCGGAAGGATGAAAAGCCGAACTGTCTGCTGAGCTGGTTGTTCAGATCATCCACGGTGAGAATGCGCGAACGAAACAAAAGAAACCCCGCCGGGGATCTCCCGGCGGGGCACTTGCGTCGAGGCAGACAGGGGATCCTCCCTCACACCTCTGGTTTCTCTTACTGACCTGCCTTATGGCGCCACGTAGCTCCCATACTTGGGCACAGTCTCGCAGCCAGGTCCCTGCCCTTGATTGGCCTTACAGAGGTAGTTCAGGGCCCCCTGAGCGGACAAGCGGGCTTCTTTGTGCAACCGCGCCTTGCCATAGTCCACCGCCAGGGTCAACTGGCGGATCGCGTCGGAACCGGCTCCGCCGGACTGCGCCTTGCTGAGCCCGTCTTGCAATTTCGCCGTCGCGCTGTCGATCACCGTCACATCAGAGCCCCATCGCTTGGTGACATCGACGGTCGAACGCCTGCCGAGCCCCGGCGCATCGGTCAACTCGACGATGGCATCGTTCACCGCCTGAATGGCGTCCGCGACCTGAGCCTGCGCGGCGATCGGCATGCTGCCGATCGCCAGCGCCGCCACGCCCAGCGTCACTGTTAACATTTTTTTCATAGTGGTCTCCTTCTTCTGACTAAAGCCGTCAGCGATCAGCAAGGAAGCTGTCGGCTGAAAGCTGTAAGCTGATCGCTTCCCCTAGAAGTTCATCCACAGTGACATATAGGCCCAATGTTGATTGACCGTCTGATTCAAGGTGCTGGTCAAGTAGCCGCCGCTGAACATGGTGCCGTAGGCTGCCTGGAGCGCCACCTTGCCGTCGGCGAACATTCTTGTGTAGGCGACGTCGATTTCGTCACCGACATGCGTCTTCGTGTTGTTCGGGTTCGAGAAGACGTAACAGCCTTGCGCGCCTCGATACCAACAGTCCTTGGAATTGGCCAGATTCAGGTTCGTGTACCACAATTCGATGTGGTCACGTGCCGATGGACGGGCTTGGAAGTTGACCGATGGAGACAACATGTTCTTCCAGGCCTGCACGTCCATGTAGCCCATATGGATGTGGTTGGTCGGGAAGAAGTTTTCAAAGGTATTGGCTGTCTTACAGACCTGACCTGCCTGGCCGCAGGTGTTGTTTCGGCTGTCGCCGGAGGCATAGTCGAAGTTGAAGGCCAGGCGCGGCTTCCAGGCCGTGTCATAGAACGTGTAGCCGATCCAGTTTCTGGTCGCCCAGGCGTTGATATGCAAACATTTCTGCTCACCAGTGCAGGCGCCGACCTGACCCATCTGGCCGAACTGCCAGGCGATTTCATTCGAGAAGTCGAATCCGCCTTTGCGCATCTCGATCCGGTTCCCGATCATGTGGCGGGTCTGGTTCGAGTGTTTGGCCGTGCCAAGCCCCTGCGCAACGTTATCCGCCGAACTCAAATTATTCTTGTAATAGACGTAGAACGGTTCGATCACCATGCCGGGAATGGCCTTGTACTGGTTGTAGAAAATGAACATGTCGGCATCGCGGTTCGCATCCCCAGCCACCTGGTTGGTCGCTCCACCAGCGACCGCAGTACCACCGGCCACATTAGGTGAACCGCTACCAACCGGAGACGCCTGACCGAGATCGGTTTCCGCATTCCTAAACCAACCGAAATAGCTGTCCCAGGTCTTGGTCTGGTAGGCGAACATCACGCCGTCATGGGAATAACCGGTGTTGGCCCAATCGAAGTGGCCGAACAGAGAATGGTTGCCGAAGATCACGTATTGCCGACCGGCCTTCATGCTGAGGCCTTGAATCCCGCCCAGATTCCGCACCAACATGTAGGCGGCTCGCACACCCAAGCGGCCATTGTTTCCGCCGCCACCGGAGATCCCGCCGTTATGGTTCAAGGGATCGCCGCCGTTGCCGGCGTTGGTGGGGTTTCCGTTACCGCCCCAGGTCGCGCTGTCGATGATTTCCATGTAGAAGTTGACGTCCGGCGAGAGGTCATAACCGATGCCCAACCGCACCCATTGTTGCACGAAGAAATCGTTCCCGCTGTTTCCACCATTGGTCCCCACCCCACCTGGAGCACCCCTGGTTCCAAACGTATTACAAGACCCGTTGGCGTTGATGGCCGCGCCGAAGCAGGTGTGGTTTCTCATTTCCGGGCGCACACGCAGGTCGGCGCGCATCCAGAGGTTTTTCACGTCGAAGTTCCGGCCGATGACCGGATCGTAGAGCTCGTACGCTTCTTTCTGCGGCATGTTGCGGGGGATGGCGGGAAGGTTCGTGATGCGTTCGCCCGGGGGAAGTTCGAATCCGGCAAAGGCCGGGACTGCCAGACACTGCAGGGCCGTAACCGCCGCAGCGCCGAAGATGGTGGCCAACCGGCCCCACCTGGTCCGTCCGTGGATGCGTTTCATAGCGTTCCTCCTGTGAATTGGATGGCGACCCTTCATGTACCCATGCACTCCGGGCGCCCTCTGTACATCCAACCGCTATTGCACTATGAAGCCGACTCGTCTGTGTGGTTCAGAGTGGGCCAGACCCGATGGTGCCCACCATCCGGCCTCGTCGCTCGCGTGGATCCCGATGCGAGCTTCCCACACAGTCAGGGTTTGAAGTTATAGACCGTGGTCACCTCCCTTCATAGTCGTACATAGTCGTAGAGCGATCATGAATGGTATTAGGCCTGCTTGGGCAAACCTGCTTCCTCTGCCCCGCGCTCTACGCCCGATGTGGCGTGATTGATTTCCTCTTCCGCTTCCTTCATCGACGATTCGAAGTCCTGCTCCACCATCTTCATCTCCTGCTGGATCAGGTTGATCTCCGGCTCAACCGTCTTTTTCAGGTCATCCGCCGTTTCCTTGAACCCCTTGACGGCCTGGCCGACCTGGCGGCCGATCTCGGGCAGTTGCTTGGGCCCGAACAGCAGGAACGCAATCACCAGGATGATGAGAATTTCTCCGGCGCCAAGACCAAACATGGTGTTTCGTGCTGAGGCGGTTCTGCTGAAGACCGGGCGGCACGACCAGCAGGTCAGGTTCCCGGCATTCAGTCACATCCTCAGTTCCGCAAGTTACCCCTGCGTGGTCCGTGGCGGTGACGCCGCATCGGCCTGTTGAGCGGGCGGCGCGGCGGCCGGCTGTCCACTCTGCTGGATCTGTGCCGACGGTTGAGGAGCAGCGGGGTCCGCCTCCGAGGCGGTCACGTCGATCGCATCTGCTTCATGGACCGACTTCTTGAACCCCTTGATTGCCTTGCCCAATCCCTCACCGAGCTGAGGAATTTTCCCCGCACCGAAGATGATCAGCACGATGATGAGGATCAGCAGCAGCTCCATCCAGCCGAACGAACCAAACATGGTACTGTATGCTCCTTGTTACAGCTGTGCGATTATCCGCACGACGTATGTCCCTGTACGTGCGACCGACGATCCATATCGTGAAGAGAGGCGTCCGAGATGACCGTGACTGCGAAACCGCGTCCTTTTGATTTCTCGTGATACGAGGGCAACAGGCGCGATCTCCTTTTAGAAATCGCGGAGAAGGCTATAGAAACGGACGTAATTAGTCAAGCTCTTTCTCCTAGATCCATCGCAGCTTGGATGTCGTTCGACCGACCAGGTCCGACGAGTTACGGTCGAAACGAGAAGTGATAGTACTCGACCGGACTCGGGGGGGCCCCGAGCGCCATCAACCACGCTTCGCGCTCGTAGCCGAGATCCTCCAGCGACTGCTGCGCCCGGCTCAATTCTTCCTCGGTCACATAGGCGATCGTATCGGGAATCCCGTTCGATTTGAGCGACAGCAGAATCCCCTGCGCCGCTTCACGATCCTCCGCCGGCATCCCGTCACGCAGCGGGAACTCGATCTTGCGCTGATAGGGACTCTCGTATGTTTCGTTCAAGGCGCGAATCGTCTGCAACGTGAGCCGATCCAGTTCCCAGGGCTGAACCTTCGAGCCGACCATCGGGTGGCAGGCCAACAAATCCATCAGGGTCATGACGTTCGTCCCGAGCCGGCTGCCGACGAACTCCCGCTGCGTCTCGATGGCGGTGGCCGCAATCCCCATGTGTTTGGCCACCGCTTGAATCAGCGCCAGGTTCACCATGAAGCTGTATTGCCCGCCGAACTGACCGTAGCAGGGCTTATCGGGATCGTTGAGCACCCGCATGTCCGCGGTCCCCGCATCGAAACTGCTGAAGCCCACCGCGTCGGTCGCCAGCACCCGCTTCGCTTCCTTGAGCGAGGCGCAGGCACCGAGATTCACCGGCACCAAGACCTCCTCGTCGATCCCCTTCATGAACTCGGTGATCGTCTTGCGATAAGGAACGTCCTTCCATTCCACCTTGTGATATTCACGCTCCCAGATCAAATCGTCAAGAAAAGGCGGAAACTGTTTCAGCCGGTCGATGTCCTTGGCCTCGAACGCCCGGACGAACCCGGACCAATCGGTGATGGCTGCGGCCTTGCGCTCATTGAGGTTCGGCCGGATATGTTCTTCTTCGTACTCGGCCCCCTTCTTGACCAGGAGCTTGGTCGTCAACTCGTTCCACAGTTCGTTGCACAGGATCCGATCGACGGTGCCGTCGGCCACGGTCGCCAACTGTTCGACATCGGCGCAGAGCGACTCGACCTTCGCCAGGTGCGGCGCCAGATCCGGATGGGCGCGCGCCCGCTCCAATGCGTGGGCCTGCGAATCGACCAGGACGTACCGCAACCGCGGGTAGACCAACCCGTCCTTGTCGAGACGCTGCAGGTGGCTGAGAAAGCAGGCGGCCAGATTGCCGTTGCCCGGGCCCCATTCCATCACTGTCAGAGGTGAGGGGGGAGGCGTAAGGGGTGAGGAGGCATCGTCGGTAGAACGAGCTTCGCGTTTCGCGCCGGCTTTCTTGTCGCGTTTGATGACCTGCTCGTAATAGTCGGCCGCCAAGGCATGCGCCAACCGGTAGTCGGCCGAGGTGAATGTCTGGTAGAAACTGCGCTGCTGATCGCCCCGCAACTGATAGAACAGGACATTGATATGCGCCTGCCACTGATCGACCGGCTTGTACTCCCCCAACGGTTGAGGCAGCGCATCGAGATCATCCACCTGCGTCATGACTTGTTGTTCCATGCCATCTCCCTCTGAAAAGAGGGAAATTTTAACAGGAAGTAAATTTCACCCGCAACCCAACCGGCACCATTCATGAATGCCGGCTCCGTCGTCGGAGACGTTTCTTGACAGGCCTGCCGACCGGAGTGTACCAAGACAGCATGAGGCTGTGCTGTTGGCTCACCGGTGCCGTTCTCCTCCTCTCAGGCTCCCCACTCGGGGCGGAAGAACTCCCGCTCACGCGCAATGTGCCGATTCCGGAATATCAGAACCGACCCGAACAGACTAAACCCTACAACTTCGACGCTCCGCCGGAAGGGATGTTTCGTACCATCGTATTGGCGGAAGGGTTCGACGAAGAACTGGGTTTTCAACGGACCCATGAAATCGTTCCCGTCAAACCGACCGAACAGTTTCCTCCTGGAACCAAACCGGTCTTCATCGTGTTCGAGCTCCATCAGCATTACCAATCCTTTCAGGTGTTCGGGCGCTGCTATCCCGAACAGGTGACCGGACTGGACGGAGGAACATTGGTCGCTGAGGATGCGATGTACATCGCTCTGGAAGACCAAACCGGTTACCTGAAACTGTTCCCCGCGCAAGGGGGCTGGAAACCAGGCCGATACAAGGTGGAAATTCACGCCGGTGAGCAGATCAACGACATGAGCCTGGTCGGCACCATGCGCTTCACCGTCACTGCATTACTGGATTCCCAGGCATCGAATGCCTCCCAGTAAGACTCGTCCCTTCGCAGCGCAGAGGACCGCTCATCCAATAGACTACCCACGGCTCTCCTCGCAGCGAGAGGAGGCGCTGCTGTCTTGCCGCACATCCATCGCTCGCGCAAATTCATGGCCGCCTCCGTCGCCGGAGAATACTCGAGACAGAATCGTTTGACCGCCCCTCCATCCCTTTTGTAGAATGTTGCCCGTGGTGAGCGACGAACCCCTGCGCGAAGGACCTGATCCCGCTCCATGACTGTGCCGACCCGCCCATGGGCTTCCGTGGTCATCCCCATCAAGGATGAGCGCGACAATCTGGTGCCTCTGGCTGAGCAACTCGTGAAGGTCCTGGACGGCCGGGAGGAGTCGCGATCGGCGCCGTTCGAGTTGCTGTTCATCGACGACGGCAGCAGCGACGGGAGTTCGGAAATCCTCGACGGCCTGGCCGCTCGATACCGCATGGTGAAGGTCTTTCACTTCGACCGCAACTACGGGCAGTCCGCTGCCTTCGATGCCGGCTTCAAACAATCCGCCGGAGAGCTGGTAATGACGATCGACGGCGATCTGCAAAACGACCCGGCGGACATCGCCGTGCTGCTCCCGCACATCCGGACGTTCGACCTCGTCTGCGGATGGCGCAAGGACCGTCACGACAACCTGACGCGCAAGATTTCTTCCCGCATCGCCAATGCCGTCCGCAGTTCCGTGACCGGCGACCGGGTGCACGACACCGGCTGCTCGCTCAAGCTGTTTCGCCGGGCGGTCGTGGAAAAACTGCAGCTCTTCGAGGGGATGCACCGGTTCTTTCCCGCCCTCGCCTTGATGCACGGGTTCACCGTCACGGAAGTGCCGGTGCGCCACTACCCCCGCACCCGCGGAACCTCGAAATACGGCGTGGGCAACCGCCTCTTCAAAGGACTGTACGACCTGGTGGCGGTGCGATGGATGCAGCACCGTTGCTTGCGGTACCGTTATCGCGCCGCCGCGACGCCCTCATCTCCATCGGCCTCCGCACGCCCATGACGCTCGAAACCACCTGGCTGATCATCGGATTCCTCGGACAGGGGATCTTCTTCATGCGCTGGGTCGTCCAATGGATCACCTCGGAACGCCACGCGGAAAGCCGCGTCCCCACCGCCTTCTGGTACATGAGCCTCATCGGCGGACTGATCACGCTCGCCTACGCGATCTATCGGAAAGACCCCGTCTTCATTGCCGGCCAGAGCATCGGAAGTCTCGTATATCTCCGCAACCTCATGCTCATCCACCGTCCGAATCAAACCGAATCCGGCACGGCCTCCCCGGCGACCAAATCGTAATGGAACTCCAATCGAACGGACAGCCCCCGTCCCCCGAGACGCCGGCGCAGGCCGACCGATTCATCCAACCTCCGGCACTGTTGCTGCTGTTGGCGATGGCAGCCGTGCTGTTCTTCGTCGGACTCGGCTCAACCGGACTGACGGACCGCGACGAAGGCCGCAACGCCGAAGCCGGCCGCGAGATGTATGAAACGGGCGATTACATCAGCCCGACTTTCAACTACGAGCCGCGCTTCGCCAAGCCGGTGTTCGTCTATTGGTTGATGAGCCTTTCGTACCATCTGTTCGGCGTGAATGAATTCGCGGCGCGGTTCCCCTCCGCCCTCTTCGGCGTCGGGCTGATTCTCCTCCAATACCTGTTCCTGACGCGCTGCCGAGGCCCGGTCATCGGGCTGTTCGGCGCGGCGATGCTGTTGCTGAACCTGGAAATCATCGGCCTCGGGCGCATGGCCCTGACCGACAGTGTCCTGAATTTCTTCACGACCCTGTCGCTTTATGGATTCTGGTTGGGACTCTACGGCAGGGGACGTGAGCGCCAATTCGTATGGCTCTTCTACATCGGCATGGCGCTGGGGACCCTGACCAAAGGTCCGATCGGTTTCCTGATTCCCCTGCTGGCAGCGGGATTGTACCTCTGGTTGACCGGTTCATGGTCGCTCTATCGGCGCCAAGGATTCCCCCTTGCGGGCCTGCTCGTCTTCCTGGTCCTGGCGCTCCCCTGGTACATCATGATGTTGAACATTCACGGGCAACGTTACACGACCTCCGCGCAAGGCGACACGGTCGGCAGATTTTTCGGCGCCATGGAAGGCCACGGCGGCACCATCTTTTTTTACCTGCCCGTCTTCCTGCTCGGGTTTTTCCCCTGGAGCGGTCTGCTGCCCTTTGCCTGGTACCAGGCCTACAAGAGCTGGCGCGAGTCGAAACGTGCAGGCCTGTTCTCACCTCCTCAATCCTCCATCGACGCGCAGCCCTCTCCACTTGCGTTGGAATGGTTCGCCGCCGCGTGGGTCATCGGCGGATTGGTGTTCTTCAGCCTGTCTTCGACACGCTTGCCGCACTACATCGCTCCGCTGTTTCCCGCCGCGGCGATCTTGACGGCCTCCTACTGGCATCGTTGCGTGACCGATCCTGCCGTCCCCGGTGTACGCGCCGCCCTCCACACCATCACGGCAGTCGGCTCTCTCCTGGCCATCGCCTTCGCTTCGCTGCCGCCCCTCTACGCAAAGTTCGCCGGGAAACTGGTCAACGAATTTCCCCTGGCCGGACAGGTGTCGTTGGGACCGGGGCCCTACACCGTCGCCTCGATCTTCCTGGTCGGCATGGGGCTGGTGGCCTATTTTGGATTCAGCGAGACCAGACGCCCAGCCGCCTTCTGGGCCGCAGGGGGATCGTTGGCCCTCGTGGTGCTCGCCGCCATCCAATTGACCTTTCCGCTGGTGAACCTCGTGGTCATCGATCCGCCACAGCGACTGGCCGAAGTCGCAGGGGTCAACCTCGGTCCGAATGATCGGCTGATTGTCTATGGCCAGCCCCGCCCCTCGCTGGTGTTTTATGCGAAGCGGAAAGCCATCATGATTCCTAAGAACGAGGAGGCGAATATCAAGCCGTACCTGACCCAGCCGGGACGCACAATGATCCTGCTCCCGAGTGCGCTGAGGGGACGGCTGCCGTTGGAAACGATGGACTATCCGGTCTTGCTCGAACGGTTCGGCTACATCCTGCTGGCCAATCAATCGATGATCCATGTGCCGGAACAGGCGGAGAAGCCCCCGGTGCGCATTCCAGGTCACTGACAGGATGCGGACTTTTTGAATATCCTGCGCACTCTCTCTTTACTGCAAGGGCACGAGCCCCTTGAGGGCCTGAATCGCAGCTAAGGCCGCGATGGCCCCCGCCGCATAGAGACAGTCGTCTCGCCATGAAGGGGGAGCTGTCGAGGGAGCCGTTCTTGTAAAAGCGACCGGCCATCGCGCCAGACAGACGAGGCCGGCCAATCCGATGACCACCGGCGCGGCTGTCGCAACAGCCAAGCCCAAGCCCACGAGATTGACTGCCGATGTCGGGTTGCCTGCGCCGACGGCCGCAGCCTGGCTCCGATGTCGCGTCTGTCGCAAGACCAAACCTCCTGCCACCAGCGCCGCCCCCGACGCGAGCAGGATTCCATCCGTCGTCGGATCGACAATGCGATGCGTCAACACCCAGAACAGACCTGTGATGAGTAGAACCATCGGCGCAATCCGGATAAGGGCCTGTGCGCATGACCGGCCCCACCAGTGCAGCGGGCCGTTGAAGATCGATCCCACCACAAATCCCATCACCATGCCTGCGACGACATCGCTGGGAAAGTGAGAGCCTCGCCAGATTCGACTGGCTCCGACCCATACAGCGATGGCGAACGGTAGCCATCGCAGCCGTGGAAGGGCGCGGGCCAACACAGTCACCACAGCTACGGTCGCCGAAGTGTGGCCGGACGGGAACGAATCCAGCCCCGAATCCAGCGACGGCCACCATTGCCACCCTCCGGAATGGGTGAGGCGCGGTCTCGGGCGGCCGATGACGTGTTTGAGGCCGTTGACGAGCAGCGCCACCACGCCGTGCGCGAGCAGGCTATCCAGCCCGAGGCGTCTCAGCCGGTCGCGCTTCAGGTACAGACCGGATCCCAAGACGAGCAGGCTGATCGTCACGAGGGTGCCGCCGTTGCCGAGCTTTTCACCGAGATCGCCGAGCCGCTGGAGGGCCGACAGGTTGTGCGACCGGAGAAACCACAGGATGGGAATATCGATCTGCAGGAGCGCCGCGAACGAGCCGATCAACGCGAGAACGGAGAGGACCACCGCCGGAACCGGCGGACGAGCCGGTGCCGGCTCGGGCTGCCCCTGCAGCGGCGCAGCCCGCCCGTCATCCGGTTCGGTCATGGAACCCAGTCGGCGAGAAACACGTTGAACTCTCCCCGCTCTTTCGCCCCCCGATCGGACACCCAAACGAGACGCTTCCCGTCGGGAGAGAACATGGGAAAACTGTTGAACTGCCCGTCGAACGTCAGCCGCTCCAGACCGGACCCGTCTTCATTGACGAGGTAGAGATGGAACTCCGGCCGCCCCCCCTCATTCCTGGTCTCTACGTTCGACGAAAAGATGAGACGGTGCCCGTCCGGATGGAAATAGGGGGAAAAGTTGGAGGCGCCGTTGTGCGTCACTTGCTGCTTGCCGGACCCGTCGGCATTCATGATGAAGAGTTCGAGCCGGCCCGGCTCCACCAGGTGTTGCGCCAGGAGGGTCTTGTACTGGTCCAGTTCTTCCTGGTTGCTCGGATGTTGCGCGCGATAGACGATCCGCTTGCTGTCGGGAGAAAAGAAGGGCCCGCCGTCGTAGCCGACCTCCTGGGTCAGCCGCCGGGGATGGGTCCCATCCAGATCCATGGCGTAGATATCGAGATCGCCGTCGCGCATGGAGGTCCACACGATCGTCTTGCCGTTGGGAGAGACCGTCGCTTCCGCATCATAGCCCGGCGTATTGGTCAATCGCTGCGGGTCCTGCCCGTCGATCCTGACGGAGAAGAGATCGTAGTCGTCCAGGGCCCAGCGATAGGCCCCATCCCTCTTCGGTTTCGGAGGACAATTGGGCCCCCTCAGGTGCGTGGACGAGTACAGGACGCGACGGTCGCCGGGGAAAAAGTAGCCGCAGGTTGTCGCCCCCACCCCGGTGCTGACCATGCGAATCGTATCGCTGCCCAGGTCCATGACGTACATTTGATAACAGCCGAGCGGTTCATTGGCCGGCTTCATCGCTGCGGCAAAGGTATCCTTCATCCAATTGTTCGTGGACTGAAAGATCAGTTTGTTTCCGCTGAAGGAAAAATAGGCCTCGGCATTCTGCCGTCCGAACGTGAGTTGCCTGACATTGGCGAGGTGCCGCTCAGCCGATGTGTTCTGCTTGGCCGGCGATTTGGCCTGTTTCATCTCGGCCGCTCCTGCCATGTTCGTCAGGACGGAACCCACCAGAAGCCCCAGCATTCCGATCGTGCCCCTGCTACCGTGTTTCAATTCGCACCTCTACACTCATCGTATCCTCCCAATCTCCCCTTGCCACCACGGCTCCTTCGCGAAACACCACATAACTCTGCCACCCGTAAAAAAACAAGAGCCGGGTGACTCGCCCAAGCGCCTGCGGGGTCACCCCGTAGAGCAGGGTGATCACACTGCCCGGCTGGTCCTCTCTTCGGCAGGAAACCAGCAAGGCCATGGTCGGCCCCTCGTACATCCGCCCATCCAGCGAGAATCCGTTGTCCGTCAGGCGGACGCGATCACCACAAGAGCGCAGCGCCTCCGAGGCCACGGCGTTCTCCCGAGGACCGCCCAGCACCAGCAACGATCCTTCCGGCAGACGCGCTGGCGCCTCTCTCCCCTGAAGCACCGTTGTGCGCTGTGCGCCCGGCTTCCCAGCCTCCTGCGCGACGATGCGTTGAACCACTTCACCGAACGGAGCCGATTGATCCACGGAAGCAGGAGCGGACGGGATGACCGTCCGCAACATATCTGTCACGTAGAGATTCAGCATGGGAGCCATGTCGCGACGTGCCACGCGACGAAAGAGGTGAGAGTCCGGATCCAACCGGACGGCCGACGGTCGTGCCGGCAGTGGCACCATCGCGTCTTGTTGGGCCTCGGTCACCTGGATACGGACACGTTGAGTACCTCCCCCGGCCAACGTAAACTCCAGCTCGACCGGAATCCGGTAGGGTGTTCCCTGCTGAGCGATATGCACCGCCGCCTCGACCGTTCCCACTTGCCCTGATGTCCCATGGATCGGTTGCACATGCAATCCGGACAGTACGAGTTCCGGCGCACCGTCCCGCTCGATCCACTGGGCGAAGAACCACCGTAAGTCACGGCCCGCCGCTTCCTGAAAGGTTCTCTCCAGGTCCTTCCAATCGGCGACCGCGCCCAGGTACCGCTCCGGTATCTGCTTGAGTGCCCGCCAAAACACGGCATCGCCCACCTCCTGTCTGAGGAGATGAAAGACCATGGCGGACTTTTGGTAGCCGATGGCATTGTCCTTCTCGTCATGCTTCTGCGTGAATGTTTCAAGCGGATAATCATCGCCCGGACGGACGTAGACGGAATAGCCCAGAAGCATCAGCCGCCGCTGCTCGCGAGCCTGAGCCTCGTCGCCGGTGAGTTCATGGTAATAGTAGTTCGACAGGTAGGTCGTCAGGCCCTCCACCCAATTGCCCTGACTCACCCGATTGAACACCCCGTTGCCGATCCAGGAATGCACGATTTCATGTCCGAGCGCGTAAGGCTGCGTATAGCGGCGCTTGATGACCCCGCTCCCCAGCAACGTAAAGGACGGCATCCCCAAGCCGCTGGAGAAAAAATTTTCGACGACGGCAAACTGCGAGAACGGATAGGGTCCGAGCAGCGGAATATAGGCGTCGAGATACCTGGCAGACGCGTCGAGGTAGTCATCCGCAAGGGATGCCTCATCGGGAAACAGGTAGGTCGCCAGCTGAATCACCTGACCGGACCGTGCCTGCCAGGCGCGGCGCTTGACGACGAAGCGGTTGGCCACTACCGTCAACGCTTCACTCTTGGTGGAGACGATCCACTTGGTCTGGTCGGACTGGGCGGTTCCCTGGGTCACGGCAGCCCAGCCCTCCGGCACCGTGATCGTCACCTCATAGGTAGCCAGCGAATCATCGATGTCCGGATACCACCGACTTTCGCTGCTGAGGTACACACCTTCAGGGCCGATGTGGCCGGACGTTTCGCTCGGCGTGACGAAACGAAGGTGGCGTGGATCCCGCGGAGGATCGTCGATCACGCCGCGATAGGAAAATCGTAGTCGTACTGATCCGTCAGCCGGGTCGGCGGGGGGCTGTTTCAGGGTGATGCGTTGAGCTTCCGATTGACCGGACGACCCGGCCCGTTCGAACGCCACCGGTACGGCGGATGCACAGGGATCTTGACAGAGGGTCACATCCTCGAGCCGTTCGAGCAGCAGGGTGGGGGCGAGTGAAAACGCCAGCACCTGCTCGGGAGACCCTCCGGCGATGGTCAGTTGGTCCGTCGCGACCAATTGATGGGAATCCGGAAGCAGTTCGAGCGCCAGTTGATGGTGTCGAATCGTCGGAAGGCGGGATGTGGACTCAGCGATTGCGAGAGCGGGAACCAGAAAAACCACGAGCAGACTGACACCGATGAGACGCTGCACCATTCACCCTTCACCGACCGCACGAGGTGGAGGGTGAAGCTTAACACTCTCGACAGACCATCACAAGCTGGATGGCCGTCAACGCCCGCTCCAAATCAAGAGGTTTGTCCAATACTTCCTGCGGGCCCAACGCCCAGGCCTCGGCCAGTAAGGCGTCGTTCTGGTGGCCGCTCAGAATGATCGTCCTTCCGGCATAGTCTCGTTCCGCAAGGGCCCGCAACAGTTCCACACCGTTCATCTCCGGCATGACGAGGTCCAGGATGACCAGGTCGGGAACCGATTCTCCGACCAGACGAAGCGCTTCGCGACCATCCTTCGCCGAATGCACCTGATACCCGCGCAGGCTGAGGAACCGCACCAGGAGATCCCGGACCATCACGTCGTCATCGACCACGAGAATCCGTTCATCGGGGGCTTGATTCGCCTCATCCGTCGACTGGGACAGCCTCGATGACGCCTGCCTCTTCGCCTGTTGCGCCACCCGCTGCACGGCTCCGATGAGCACATCCAACGACAAACCCTTTCGCAGAAAATCCGTCACCCGCAACTTGCGAGCCTGATTCTCCTGCTCCTCGGTCGCTCCGCCTCCCAGGATGATGACACCGGCACGGGGGTCCTGTGCCCGAATCTCCTTGAGAACCGCCAGTCCATCCATGTCCGGCATGCGCAAATCGAGGAGCGTGACCAACGGATGGAGCTGCTGAAACAGCGCCACCCCCTCGCGCCCACCGGTGGCCGTACTGACTTGATACCCGTGACGGGCCAATGCCACCTGCAACAGATCGCAGTGCAACCGGTCATCATCGATCACCAATAATGTGCTCATGGTCTCTTCCCGGTTTTCCCAGTTATGTCGCCGGAACGCGACGGAACGCACCGACGCTCTACGTAGCCTATCACGGGTACCGGGGGAGGAGAAGGAATTGCGCGAAAGTGCCACGGGTGATGCAGGGACAGCCGGTTCGGCAGGGGGGTTAGAACAGGGCTTCTACGAACGCGGCGGCGTCGAAGTCTTGTAGGTCCTCGACGGATTCCCCGATCCCGATCAGCCGGACCGGAATCTTGAAGGCGTCGGCAATGGCCACGACGATGCCGCCGCGGGCCGTGCCGTCCAGTTTGGTCAGGGCGATTCCGGTCACGCCCACCGCCTCATGGAACTGTCTGGCTTGGGCGATGGCATTCTGTCCGACCGTCGCGTCCAACACCAGCAACACTTCATGGGGTGCGCCGGGACACTCTTGCGCCACCACGCGTTTGATCTTCCGCAACTCATCCATGAGGTTCGTTTTCGTATGCAACCGTCCGGCGGTATCGATGAGGACCACATCCGACCCGCGCGCCTTTGCAGCCGTCATTCCATCATAGGCCACCGCGGCCGGATCGGCGCCGGGTCGATGGCGGATCACATCGACCTGAATGCGGTCCGCCCACACCTGCAATTGATCGATCGCCGCAGCCCGGAAGGTATCGCCGGCCACGAGCAACGGCGTTTTGCCCTGTTGGCGAAAACGCTGGGTCAATTTCGCCACCGTCGTGGTCTTGCCGACGCCGTTGACCCCCACGGCCAAAATGACGAAGGGGCGCGGTCCCTGAGAAACCAATTGGTCCAGCGGCGCGGCTTGGGTCGGAAGCAGAATATCCAATACCGATTGCCGCAGTAGCTCCCGCACCTTCTCGGCGGAAGAAAAATTGCCTCCCCGCATCTGCGCGCGCAACTGCCCCATGACACGTTCCACCGCCGACATGCCGAGATCGGCACTGATCAAGGCCGCCTCCAATTCATCCAGGAGCGCCGGATCGACCGCCCGCCCAAGAAGGCGGTCGAGTTGCCCCGCCACCGCATCGCGGGTTTTCGACAGTCCCGCACTCAGTTTCTGAAGCCACCCCACTGCCTACCTCACTTCTCCTTCAATGGGAACCATACCTCTACCGGAATCAACGTCCCGTATCATACCTGATCCCCATCACCTTACACCAACAGCCGTGGGACCGGAGCGATCCCGCGCAGGATGGCCCGCTCGCGCCGGACCATGCGCCGCGCCTCCACGGCACTTCGCTCGTGATCGTACCCACAGAGATGAAGCACGCCATGAATCAAGAGCACCGCCAGCTCATGATCGATGCCCTGTCCATGTCGACGAGCTTGGCGAATGGCTTGCGGCAGGGAAATGACGACGTCTCCAAGAAGGGGCGAGGGCGGCCCAGGTCCCTCTCGCATGGCAAAGGCCAGCACATCCGTCGTCTTGTCACGCTGACGAAAGGTCCGATTCAGGCGACGCATCCGATGATCGCCCACGATTTCGAGGCTGAGCAGCGCGTCGGCTTCGCCCACCGTTTTGAGGATCCGGCCGGCTAGCTTTTTCAAGGCACCGAGACGCACCTGTCGCCTCATCAGCCGCATGCCGATCGCCACCGGCATTAATGCGACTGGCCCCAGGAACCTGTCGGAGGAGAGGTGGCGCGGGACGTTTTGAGATCCGAGCGATGCCCCTTCGCCTGTGCTCGAGCCTCGCTTTTTCTGAGGTGAGTCGCGTTGGCGGGATCGACCGCATGACGGTCGTAAGCCTTGATGATCTCCTGAACGAGCCGATGGCGCACGACATCTCGCTCATCGAAATAGACGAACTCAATGCCGGCGACGTCCTGAAGAATGTCGCGCACTTCAATGAGCCCGGACACACGATCGGACGGCAGGTCGATCTGCGTAATGTCCCCCGTCACCACGGCCTTCGAGTGAAATCCCAGGCGAGTGAGGAACATTTTCATTTGCTCGGCGGTCGCATTCTGAGCTTCGTCCAAAATCACGAACGAATCGTTGAGGGTACGGCCGCGCATGAACGCGAGCGGCGCAATTTCTATATCCCCTCGCTCGATAAGGCGGTTGGCCCGTTCCATGTCCATCATATCGAACAGGGCATCGTACAGCGGCCTGAGATACGGATTGACCTTGGCATACATATCACCGGGGAGATACCCCAGTTTCTCGCCTGCCTCGACGGCCGGGCGGGCAAGAATGATGCGGCTGACATCCTTCTTCATCAGGGCACTGACCGCCATCGCCATCGCCAAGTAGGTCTTGCCCGTCCCGGCGGGACCGATACCGATCACGATGTCGTGCTTTTCAATTGCCTCGAGGTAGTACTTCTGAGTTGGAGTTTTCGGAACGATGAACCGTTTTTTGGTTACGATCGGGGAAGAACTGAAAAGCAGTTCTTTGAGGGAAGCGTCGTGGTTGTGACGAAGGGCGGTCAGTGCATGCGTGACATCGTCCGGCTTGAGATCATACCCTTCGTTCGTCAGGGAGGCGAGTTCGGTGAGGACTCGTTCCGCCTGCTTCACGGCATCCGGCGCACCATCCACCGTGACTTCTTCGCCGCGCGCCGAGAACCGCACCCCGAACTCTTCCTCTACGAGCTTGAGGTGTCGATCGTGATGGCCGAAGAGGGCCGCGGTATTGGTGCCTTCCCGTAGTTTGATCTTACGCACGCCGGTGTCGAAAACTCCTTTCGACAAACTCGATAGCGAGATTCTAGCAAACCCAGAACGGCAGGAACAAGATCAAGGAGGGAAGAATAGGAAAAATAAGAGGCGCTCCCACCAGGTCATCCTTGAGGCGATTGAGGTGTAGGGGACTGGGCGGTAGAGGGAATCGAGACTTCAAACTCCTGCCATGCCGTCCCACCCTGCCCGTCTTCCGCCATGACCTTGACGCGGTGGGTACCGGCTGACCCCGCTGTCACCTTCCAGGTCACCTGCCCCGTGACCTTATCGATCGTCATGCCGGGAGGCGCCGTCTCCAGCGTATAGTTGACCATATCTCCATCCGGGTCTTTCGCATGAACCAGATATTCGTATTGCTCCCTATTCGTCAGCGCTGACGGGCTCGACAGGATCTGCGGCGGTGAATTGCCCAAGACGATCGGCGTGGCACGAACCGGGAGAGCCGCCGCATCTTGGTCTCGGGCAATCACTTCGACCGCCACGATGTCCTTTCGACCAAACCCGGTGGTATCCAGGACGCTTTCGTCACCTTCCTTCACCTGTTTGTCGTTGCGCCACCAGCGATACGTGTAGTGAATCTCATCGCGATCCGGATCGACGGTGTCGATCTTCGCAAAGACACGATTGCTCCCTTCGGGCAACGCTGCCTCAATGGTCACATGCGTGACGAGCGGCGGAGTATTCACCACCGTGACCGGCTCGGTGCGATAGGGGGCGCTCTCGGCTTGACCATCCGACACGATGACCTCCACCGCGACCTGGTCGCCTCGCTTCACATGGTCCGGCTTCAACTCGAACCCGGTCGCTCCTAATACCGGAGCGCCATTGACGATCCATTGGAATCGCTTTGTGATCTCGGTTCCTTCTGGATCATCAGCGGCCACATGCGCGGTGATGGGCCCAACCAATGTCAGGGGAGCGGGAACGATGGTGACGAGACGAACCGTGGGCGGCTGATTCTGCTTCGTATTGCTTGCGGCGACCGATCCGTCTTGGGGAGAGGATGAGCATCCCCACCAGACAATGATCAAGCAGCACATAACGACCAGACGAAACGCCCCGGGGAAGGCGAAGGGGGGAAGCCCCTTCGCCTTTTTATTCGCCTCACACTCCAAGTCCGTCGTCACATGTTTGTCCATGAGAAGTATCGACTGCGAGGATCAATGGCAACAGGGACACTGATGTTCGAGCTTGGAAGCCCTCCGGGAGGGTTTCCACCAATTCCACATGTCGCACAGTCGCCGAAGTTTCCTTGGCTCATATTGATCAAGAGACCGAACGGGCTGCCACCATCCCGACCGGATCCCATATGGACGACGATGCCAAAGGCTAAGCCCTCTCCAAGCGAGCCGAACCTATTGACCGTTTGGTTCGCGCCCGACACAGCAGTACCGATAATCGGCTCTTGGTAGGCGCTGCCTGTCTTGTAGAAGAGCGCCCAGAGCCGACTTGTCCCGGATGAAAGACAGATGTCGTTGGTGGGGATATAGGTCGGGAAAAACACCACGCCCCCGAATACCGTCGGGCTGTTCACGACGCGCTCTCCGATACCGTAAGGCGACGGCTGGGACGGTGGGTTAGCCGGTTCGAGCAACTGGGTCATCCATCCGTCCTTACTCTGGACGAGCCCGATCAATCCGGTAAAGGTGGTCGCGCCGGTGACTCCGGATACCTGAGTGGTTCCGCTCGCCTGCCCGCAATCGCCGACTCCAACCACACAGACCGTAGCATTCGAGACATCGACAAGGTTATTTTCCATGCAATTGGTGATACTCACCGTTTGGTTACAACCCGCATTCAGCACGGAATCTTTTAATCCGACGAAATACTGGGTAGACAGGTCGGTCTTATCTGCTGCACTCTCGTATCGACCGCTCCCGACAAAAACCCACACATTCGCGGCATCGTCCACCGTCACAGACGGCGCAGTGGAAACCGGCCCCATTTCCGCTCCGGACGAAAACGTATCCAACATTTCTGTGGGGACTTGATTTCCGCCGGACGTGATCCCCCACTGAGTCGGACTGGTCACAGTGCCGAACTTAGCGGTGGAACCTCCCGCTCCCATGGTCAGTCGATAAACTTTTCCGCGCCAAGGGGGGGCGCCGTCATTGATGACGCGTCCGAAATAGACCACATCGTGACGATAATCCAAATTCTTATCGAACGCCGTCATGTCGCCGATGTAGGAATTCCAGGTCCCTGCTGAAAGCGAAGTCACCAGACTATTGTTACTGCCAGGCCCAGTCGCCAGGTCGATGACAAAGAGTTTTGCGGTTTGCGCCACACTGGCATCGTACCCGGTCGGCCCAGACCCCACGACCATGTACCACTTCGCATTCGCATTGCTGGCCATGGCATCCCCTGCGGGATTCACGCGGACAACGGCCGGTACGCTGGTGGCCAACCCCAAGTCCGACCGACTGAATGACCAGAGTAGTTTCGGAGCATCGGGGTTGGTGATATCCATCGCAAAATAGGAGCTATAAAACGTATAGTTGGTCCCGCTGATGTTGACGGTTAAGGGTGGGGCTCCGGTTCCGGAGGTACAGGCCCCACAACTTCCTCCCATGCGGAATCCACCGATGAGAATAGTCCCCCAACCGTTCGGATGGTCCCCATCCACCGGAAAAATCCGCACATCCGCAACTTTGAGAGGCAAGTCGACATAGTAGGCATGTTGGTAGTCGGCGCGAGTTAAAAAGGCAAGCTGCGGAAGAAGTTCATACGGCACGAATCCCCACAACTCATCTCCCAACGGGACTCCAGTGGAGTTGTCGGTCGGGTTCGTGGTGAACCAACCATGTTCGGTGGTATTGGCGGGAGCGGAGGCACTCGTATCGTCGCCGGGATGGTAATAGCCCGCGTTGAACGCATGCAACATACCGTCGTTTCCACCGACATAGGCGACCTGCCGGCGGTTGTACCACCGTTGGAGAAAGGCCGAGTAGCTCTGATCCCCATAGACCGCATCATGCCGATCCCTTGGACTCGCAACCACGGTCGGTGTGGAGTGGATGATGTCGCCGAGTTTCCAAACCTTTAACGCTCCGCTATTGGGCGGTACCTGAAGACGACGGTCCCGGGTCGTTGATTGCTCCGAACAGGTCGCCACATCGCAACCGCGCACAAAGTTGATGATCGTGGTTCCCTCAGTACTCGACGCCGCACGAAGATACGGCCGGAGTGTCGGCTCGTTGCCGGTCGTGAATGGGATCTGTTCACCGGCATCAACGACCCCGTCATGGTCTGAGTCGACCCAGGTCAGGATGGTTCGAGTTGACGAATCCTTCAAGGCCAATTGCTTACCTGCTTCCCAAATCGGGAGAATGTCGCTCAACACTTTCCCGCAGGGATTACAGTCCGCCACCGTCACCTGATTGTCGCCATTTTGATCGTTCGGCAGCCCATCGCCGTCACTATCGACGTACTTATCCACTTTCACGACATTCGCCGCCGCATCGAACCGGGTCTTAATGATCCTGTCGACTTTATAGTCGAGTCGGCCATCTTGGTTCGTATCCTCGCGGGTATTCCCAAAGGTATCGATAAACAGGGATTGCGTGTAGCCGGTCCACTTCACATCACTGAGCGTGGACGGTTCGATGGTGCTGGGATAGAAGTAGGATTGATACAACGCCCCCTCACCGGTCGAGGCCGTCGCCAGCACGGAAACCGAAGAGCCGGAGGAACTCCGTCTGAGAATACTCGCGATCGTTGCCAGAAGCTTGTCCTGAATGTCGTCGACGTTGGACGACTCGAAGTACGCATCTGGAATGCCATCGGGAACGATGGACCCAGTCAGATTGTTTTCCTTGTCGTATTCTGCAGTCAGGTCCGGGCGGCCGTTGCCGTTCGAATCGGTGAAGGCCCCCATCTTGGCCGTCTGCATCAGGATTTCTCGACCTGAAATGTTTCCAAATGTGAAAAAGGTGTAGACTGTGGCGTTCTGCATGCCGGGGATATCGTGACCAGCCACGTTGATCTGAGGGATCGTGGCTTGACGAAGATCGGTCGTGTGCATCCAATAGGCCACGTCATCCAAATAGTGGTTTCCGTTCGAGGCATAGTCGGTCTTATGCTCTGCGAGCAATGTGGCGGGCGGCGTGGCATTGTTCGTGTTGCATGTCCCATTTGCAGTATGGATGGTCGTGCTCGAACCGGTACAATGCAGTCCATGGGTCGCAGCATGCGCAAAGTCCTGAAGGTTGCTCGGAATATTCGTATCCTGGGTAGGTTCGCCGTCGGTCACGATAATGACGAAGGTTTGACAGCAATTGGCGACTTGAGATTTTGCGGCCCAGGCCGGTGTGTGGTTGCTGCCGAAGAAATAGGGGTCACGTCCACAGGCGTTCGTAATGTAGCCGGCAGGACAGGTTTCGGTGCCGGTTAGGGCCGAGATTTCGGCAGCTCCGATACTGCCAACACCGGTCGCTTGAAAGGCGACGCCATTTGAGTTTCCTCCGGAGAAGGCGATCGGGTAGACATAGGCATTCGTCAAGAACGTCGAGTTGATTTGGGCGATATAGCGAGCCGACTCGTACAATGACTCCGACAGCGGCGTCCACGTCGAGGGGTACGATTCTCCCAAGGCATCCAGCATCGCCGCCGTATTCGTATTGAAGGTTTCCACAGTGGAACCGCTCCAGTCGATCGACTGACGCGCCCCCAGCCCCACCAATACCCGTCCCCCGTCGCCTGCGCCTTTGAATTCAAACAGGCCGAATCGCGCTTTCGAGCCGATTTGCTGGATGACCCCCGTCGGCTCTGTATTCACGGCCAAGCGTAGTTGATATTGCGTTTCCGTAAAACCATCGCTGTCGCTGCAGGAAGTGGCCGTGTCACCGGGTGCTGTTGAATCGTCATCGATGCAGAAGCTTCCACCCATGCCGTTGACTCCCCCCCGCAGATGGACTCTGATATTTGAAGGAATCCCGGGGGTTGCAGAAGTCGGGATGCGTCCGGAATATCCGTTTCCTGTCCCACTCGGAATAGTGAACGTGACATGGCCGCGGCTCGACGTATCAAACGTCGATTGCGCCTTGACCGTTTTCAACGCGGGAGTCCCGGTCGCAGGACAGGTTCCGTCGGCGGCGCGAGTGACCACACAGTCTCCTCCTGACATGGCCTTCTTCAAGGCATCAAACCGACGGAATGTAGACCAGTTCAAGAGATTGCCGTCCCACTCAGTGGACGAGCAGGATGCTGCAATGGAAGCTTTTATCGACGATTCAGAAAATCGCGTGTTTCCAGCCGTGGCATCGTAGGTGTAGCACTTGAGCGAGTCAAAAAATCCTGTGTACTTGGTGGTACTTACATAGGTTTGGACCACAGGTGTCGTAGATCCATCAGAATGGACTCCGCAGTTGCTCGGGTCGCAGGCCGGATCAGCCATACTGCCGGAGTTATCGAGCAGCAGCAAAATGTTCGGAGTTGTCACACTTGAGACAAACGGCGGGACGGCGGAATAGTCGGCATTCGACACGGCGGCCTTCGCATCTTCTGTTCCCGCCAGAACGCCGATGGAACCCAGTGCGATAGTCGTTATAGCGACGATAGCGCGAGAATTCATAGTCCCTCCTCCTTATCTCAAATCGGACAGCAGCCATTTGGATTTTGGCTACGAGTTGAGACAGGACCGACTCGTTACTGCGGCAACTTCACCATCATCTTGTCGACGCGACCTTCCTTGAGATGAAATTTGACCTCGGAGGTCGGCACGATCTGATCGAGGTCCAATGGCCGGCCTTGATGGTCGACCACCTGTGCATCGGATTTGGCCACATAACTTCGACCGTCGATCCGAATCGTCGTCCCTTGTACCTCATCAACTACGCCGGACTGGAAACCGACAGTCGAAAACGGCATCGTGTTTTCTACGGTCTGCCCGAAACTGACGGACGAAATCAGAGGGAACCCCTGCATCAGTGTCAGCAAGCCGAATGCGACCACCATGGCTTTGCTTTTCATCGCCATACGTCCCTCTCAGTTGATTTTCTTGACACAGGTGTCGCCTTCCAGACACCCATAGACCGATGTCACCGTACTGCTTGAACCAGTGGCCGGGTTGTTCGCCACGCAGGTAATTCGATAGACCTTCTCAACCGACCCTGATGCTCCAGACCCCTGCCCTGACTTCACGCGCGTGTAGAGAAGATCGATGTCGCCGTTGACCATGAAACCGGGAAGATTTGTCATCACGAAGTTCGGCGCAAAGTTCGGCCCAGTGCTCGCAGAATCCGTATAGTTGTAGGCTGGCGTATTCGGCGTGGCAGGAGGTGATGGGAGGTCATATCCATAAATCTCGCTGTACAGCGTCGTGGCATTTGCCGTC
Source organism: Nitrospira sp. (assembly GCA_030123565.1). Taxonomy (NCBI): domain Bacteria; kingdom Pseudomonadati; phylum Nitrospirota; class Nitrospiria; order Nitrospirales; family Nitrospiraceae; genus Nitrospira; species Nitrospira sp. The sequence goes on from CP126122.1 coordinate 3,571,725, forward strand.
GGGACCGGACCAGCCGGAGCTATGAATGAGACTGGAAGCACTCCAGGAGGCGACAAAGTCTGTTGAATGATGTTGGCGGCAAGGCCTTCACAGGAATCGGCTGCAGCCACCACGCTTTCGGTACTACGAAAAAATCCCGCCATTCGGTTCTCCAAACCAGTCACGGTAATGGCCGCAATCCCGAGAACGGTCAGAATCAACAACATCAGAAGCACGGTGAGCAACGCGATACCCTGCTCATTCTTCACTGCTGTCATTTCGCGTTTTTCGCCTGCACTGGTATGTTGATGCCGAAGATTCATCGCGCCTATCTCTCGTTATAAGTTTCGCGGCTGGATGGTACGGACCAGCACCCGCCGTCGCTGCTGCTGATACACCGTTGGATCATAAGTGGGATCCGTCGAGGGGTCATGATCGCCGACCACCACGGGTGCCATCGTGTTGGCGGCCTTGGTTCCCTTCTCGTCAAGCCCCCCCTCAGCCTTCATTGGCCTGACAACTAGGCTGACTTGAGCCATCTTGATCTTGTCCGGCGTCCACGGTGTGATCGCCCAAGCACTATTGGAGATAAAATCTCCCTGCGTGAATGTCGGCAGTCCGGAGGTCGAAGACCCGTCTTGCTCATCCACAACTCCATCCGGGAGAAGGGGATTGGGAACCGCCTGATTGCATCCATCACAGGCATAGGTGATTTGTAAGTCTTCCACACCGTCGACGATCGGCACGTTGTCGCGTACCAGACAAGGTGCGTCACTCCCGCACGTTGCCGGACTATTCGCCACCACCTGATAACGTATGCACTGCATCAGATATACCTGCGTGCCGATGGGATATTGGCCGGTCACGTAATTTCCGGTGCCAAATCCGATCGAGGTTGCGGTAATGGTTTTCACGGTCTTCGACTCGGCGCCTCCGATCGAAATGGTCGAATTGAGAGCAAGCCCCTTGGCAGTCATGTCGGTGATGGCGGCCCCGGAAAGGCTGATCGAGTTGTCTTGCGTAGGAGCATTCGGAATCCCTCCGGCCGCCGCGGTCAACGTCCACCCTGTGGTGTTCATTACCGGAAGCACCATGGAAACCCCATCAGGCCCGGCATCGGCCCCTGCCGGCGCCTGATCTTGTGGAAGCAACCCGACCGGTTTTGTGATGGCTCCGATGGTGGCATTACAGGTACCCACAGCCTGCGTAGCTGGGTCGGTGGCATTGTAGTTGAAGCCGGCAAGCTTGATGTCACGGCTTAATAAGTCGATTCCCAACCGGGAATTCTGCTGCGCTTCTGCCACCTGGCTGTTGACGACATTCGCACGGTTGGAAGTCACGACCGTCGTCATCGTCGCCGCTACAATCGCGACCGTAATCAAGACGGCCACCATCAGTTCCACGAGAGTGAATCCCTGCTGATTCCCTACAAGTCGACGCATCGTCCTACTCCAGGCCGCGTTATTCAGGCGCGATCAAATTCGTAAATGTCACCGTCTTGGTCCGAGCCGTGCTCACATTGCTGTGCATGGTTTGCCAACTGACAGTAATCGTGACCAGGAACCGATTCATCGTGACCGGATTCGCGGTGGGATCTGGATCGAGACGGGTGGCCGTGATGACCCCACGGGCTCCGACGAGCCCTGAATTCGCCACCAATGCGGACCACTGTGTGCAATCACCCAGCGCCATCCGTTGCGTACTGACATTCTGAGGGCAAGCCGTGCCTGTGTCTGTGTTGTGATAGTCCAAGACGTGCTGCCGATTGTTTTGGATGCGCTCCGCCATGTCGGCGGCAAGATTAGTGACCCGCGTCACATCATTAGCATCAACATTTTTCCCCAGCGACATCCCCGATAATCCCGCCAGCCCCAACAACCCGACTGAGAGCACGCCCGCCGCCACCATCGCTTCCAAGATGGTAAAGCCCTGCCGGCAGCCTGTGGCTTGTCCTGGCAATTGCTGGCGGTGAGCAATTCGTTTCATGCTGCCTCTTAAGGACACGTCGATTGGGCACACCAGTTGATCTTGCCGGCCGGAGTGACGACGACGGAATAGGCCGTTCCCTGCGCGGACACGAGCGCAACCGTTTGATTCGCGCCCGACCCACTCAGCCCCTGCTGGGTAAACTGAATCGTCGGTCCTCCGGTAAACGACACAATGGACTGGGGAAGGGTAACGGGAGAAAAGACCCCTCCGAAATCGACAATCACCCTGCCCGATACCAGAGCGAGTTGCACGGTGACGGCAAGATTCCTGTTCATTGCCGCCATACGAGCCAGGCTGAGGCTGCCGGCCAGCTCCGTCGTGGCTTGTTTCAACTGGTAGCGCGAATTCCATTGCAGATATTGGGGAACGGCCACCATCACCAGAATACCGACGATCGCGCAAGCGATCATCACCTCGACCAAGGTGAAACCCTTATGGCCGAGGACAATCGATGACCGCTGCTGAGGGCGATGCGTCCACATGGCAAGTGGTAGATGAGCAAGTGCCATGCCGATGGTTTTCCTCTCAAATCGTTCCCTAACATCTTGAAATGCTTAGGTGCCTCCTCAACTGGAACAGTACAATTCCGAGCGTTCAGAGATCGCGCAAGTGACAAATTTTGTCGGACTCCTGTCCATTTCTACAAAGATGAGTGAGGCACGGCACCACCGGGATTGAGTCTCAAACGGACCGCGCCGAGACCCGTTCTGAAAAAGATGCTACCGGAGGGTTTCCGCGAAAGTGAGTCGGATGGGCAGCTTGTCTATGGAAACTCGGCAGGAAGAATGTCTGACGTGCGAGTGTATTAGACGGAGAGAGCACATCGGTCCACGTAAAAAGGTGCGTTACTTGATCGCCACAGCACGTACCTGCTTATAGGTGGTGAGGCCTTGCATGACCTTTTGAATGCCATCCTGCACCAATGTCCTCATACCTTCCTCCTTCGCCAGCGCCAACAGCTCGCCGGTTCGAGCCCGGGATTGAATGAGCCCTTTCATGCGGTCGGACACCACCATCAATTCATGGATGGGGACTCGCCCGCGATAGCCGGTCTGATTGCAGACCTCGCATCCCCTTCCACGAAAGAGGGTGAAGGTTGAATTGTACTCGTGCCCCATACGTGCCCAATCCGACTCTCCATAGGCCTGCACGATCTCGTCATATTCCCCGCGACCGGGATGGTAGGTCTCCCGGCAGTTCGAACAAAGACGCTTGCACAGGCGCATCGCCAACACCCCCAGCATGGCATCGGAAAAATTGAAGGGGTCGCACCCCAGGTCAAGCAACCGCACGACGGTTTCCACAGCACTATTCGTATGGATGGTACTGAACACCAAATGCCCGGTGAGCGATGCTTCAATGGCGATGTCGGCTGTTTCCTTGTCACGCATTTCTCCGATCATGATCACATCCGGATCCGCCCGTAAGAACGCCCGCATGGTTGCGGCGAAGGTGAGTCCGATCTTGGGGTGGACCTGAACCTGCCGCAGCCCGTCCTGCGTGATTTCGATGGGATCTTCCGCCGTCCAGATTTTTCGCTCGTCGTTGTTGATGGACGCGAGGACGGCATGCAAGGTCGTAGTCTTCCCGGACCCGGTCGGCCCGGCGCAGAGCACGATACCATGAGGCTTCTGCGCAAGTTCCTCCGTCAGACGTCGCGTCTCGGCGCCGAATTCCAATTCTTCCAGGCGGCGAGGGCCGTTCGCGGTCAACAACCGAATCACTACATCTTCATTGAAGCCGGCCGTGGGGAGCGTCGCGACACGCAACTCGACCTCCTGACCGGTGCTCAGCTTGAAGCGAATTTTTCCATCCTGCGGCTTGCGCCGCTCGGCGATATCCAGGCTGGCCATAATCTTCACGCGAGAGACGATCGCCCGTCGATAGGCGGCCGGAATCTTCATGTACGTAAAACACGTCCCGTCGACACGGAAGCGCACCGATGTTTCTTTTCGATCGGCATAGGGCTCGATGTGAATATCCGATGCCCTTCGTCGATAGGCCTCCGCAATGATCTGGTTGGCGAGGCGCACGATGGCGGAATCGTTTTCGGTGATCGCCGCAATCGTGGCATTCTGCTGCTCCTCCAATTGCGCTTCACTGACCAATTCACCGAGGATGTCCGTGATCGCATCGCCTGACTCCCGACCATGAGCGGCGCTCAGAAACTGTTCGATATCACGAGCAAGCCCGACACAATAGGAGAGTGTGCGCCCGGGAAACGCGCGACGCACATCGAGGAGTTTGTCAGGATTGCGAGGATCGTCCATCAGGACTTCGACCCCATTGCCTTCTCGCCTGAGCGGCACCCAATGATTCATGCGAAGATAGTCCAGGCTCAAATTTTTCAACAGTTCACGCTCCACAACCGTGCGCTCGTCATAGGCGAGGAATGGGCAGTTGTAGAACGCCGCCAAGGCTGCGCCGATGGCCGGTTTGGGAACCCGATACCGATCCATGAGCACCGCGGCCACATCGACCCGCTTTCGCAAGGCTTCAGTCGCGGCCATCGCCAGCTCTTCCTGCCGAAGAAAACCCTGTTCGACGAGCAGGTTGTACCGGCCGAAAGCAGCGGCTTGGCCTGAACGGGCGGGTTCTTGTTGAAGGTCTCTTGTCGGTAACGTGGAGAGGGTTGCACGCATCATGGGAACGGTCCCTTTCTCAAGGTCGCCAAGAAGAATCGAATGTGGGTGATCGTTCTTCGTCAACATGTTTGCACCGGCGATTGTCCCGATCGAGATCCTTCCTCGTCAGATTCTGACCTGCCAGCTTCCCGGCGCCACAAACACCAGGGGCATGCCCTGCACGAGTCCTTCGCGAAGATCGTGGTTGTACCAAACTTCCAAAATCCCCGCCCCGTTCGTGTTGTCGGCAATCGTCCCTTGAGCCACCACCCCACCATAGGCCTTGAGGTGTCCCGCATAACGCAAGTCGCCCGCGACATACAGCACGCCTTGAAGCTGGATGCCGGATAACTGAACCGGCACCCTGGTTCCCAGAGACACCTGCCCCTCCGGCGGCGGACTGAGTGCCGGCACCGGCTTCCCGGTGCCCCCTGCCTTCCACAGCACATGGGCGTTCACCACAAAAATCCCTTCGGCATACTCTTGATCGAGGACGATCGTCCCCAAGTTGTCCGGCCGAGGCGGCAGACCATCAAGGGTATCGACGAACATCAAGCCCCGGTGATCCCCAGGCCCCTTTGATGCAAACACCTCCGTAGCCGGATGCCCCAATCCCGGTTGAATCACGCCGCCTGGATACAGCAGCCCCTCCCGATCCATGCCGTAATACCGTCCGAATTGTTTCGCCATCCGTTTCATGGCTTCGTAATCCCACTGATCCATCTTGATACCTGGAACCGGCTCCTGCCGGAGATGGACATTCAAAGGAATCCCGGACGACGCACCGGCCTGAATCTGTGTGAAAAATGCCTCACCGCCGAGCCAGATATCGAGCCATCGATCCTCACGGTGCACCATCTCGTCATAGGCCTGTCCCGTCACCGCCGCCAGCCCGCTCTTGAGCGGCAGTTGATCCGGCCGGGGGAAATACGCTTGACCACGCACCATCATGTCGCCCCAATGGGCGTTCACCGAACCAGGTTGGGATAGGACTGATTCGCTTCCAAGAGCCCCGCTCTGGATCGGCGCATGCAGTGCCGGAACGGCATAGGCTCCGAATTCAACCGACAAGGTTTTCGTCACGCGGGAGGCATGACCGGCTCCCGCCGTCACTTCTACCGTACAGAGCAGGCCAGGCCGCGTGGCACCGTAGACTCGCAATTTGAGAATCTTGGCGAGTCCTTTGAGCGACTTGAACCAGCCGGTTTGGGGATCGTTCAACAAGCGGTCCTGCTGAGGATTTGTCGCATCAAACAGCACGTCGGGACGATCGCCGGTCCCAACAAACTGTGAGCGCCCCTGCTGATCGAAATACGAAGGATCGCCCTGGGCATTCATCGCTCGTTTGGCTAACCACACCGGTTCCGCTCCTTGCGGTAGAAGCGAGGGATCGTGGAACCATCCCATCACCACATCGACGGCGGCTTCGGCCGCATGATAGGCCAGACGCTCCTCTTGCAACACACTGGCGCCGACGATCTCCTGCCCCGCCAGCTGCATGGAAGTCATGCCTAGGAGCGTCAGCAGAAACATCACCATCAGCGCCGCCAGCAACGCCATCCCCCGCTCATCCTGTCGCAACGTGATTCCCGAACGCCCCATGTTCTTGTTCATGATTCTATTCCTCATCCGAATTTAAGCCCGTATCGCGACTTCACGCGCCAGCATCGATCCCTTCCTGCCGACTTGAATCGTCACCCGAACACGCACAATCTCCCGCAAATCAGTCGTCACGAGACCCTCGCGGTTCACATAGTGCAACTGAAAAACTCCCACATCGGCCAACAGCGTGCTCACGCCGCCGTCCACCTCGCGCATCAACCGCATCGTCCCATCGTCATCACGCTTGAGGTAGTAGCGCACTCGATTGAGTAGAAAGACCGCGCTATGCATCGGCAACCGTTCGGTGACAGACGTCACAAGAGTCAGCTGTTGCTTCCTGCCGTCAGCCGCCAGACGATTCCAGGCACAACGCTCCGCCGTGCAGAGCAGCAATTGCTTCCCCTTCGGCCAGCCGGCACCTTCCTCGACCGGTAATTCCTGTCGTCCAATCTCCACGGCCTGGGTCAGCGTCGTCGCGGACCCGCTCAAATTGGCGAAGAACTCGACTTCATCGCGCTCCGCTTTCGTAAACGGCGCCTCTGCGCCCAACAATCCTGCGCCCGCCAAACGCACTTCACTGCACAATACATCCAATCCAAGCCGCAGTTCTTGGTTCGACACCATGGTCGACTGTTGCGAGGTCACGCGTAACCCGTAGGCCGAAAACATGTGGATCGCGGCAGAGGTCGCGATACCGCTGATGGACAATGCGATCAGGAGTTCAACGAGACTGAATCCGGCACAGCCTGCCCATCGCCCTGTGTTCATTCGTTCCGCCCTTCTGTCGAAATTGATGTCGATTCTTCTCATGACAACACCGGCTGGCCCACATAATGAGGATTGGCTCGGATCGTGCGCAGGCGAATTTCCTTTACCTGGCCGCCTATCGTCCGGAATATCGCGCGGGCCTCGATCGTCGCCAGGCTCGAAGCCGCAGGCTGTCCGCTTCGATTGAATTCCACAGTCCATACCAGTCGAATGTCGGGCCTGCTGAGACTGGCCGTAAAGATGCCGTCGCCGTTCGTCGCATCGTCCTGCAGGCCGTCGTCGCGCATCGAAGCCTCCAACATGCCGTCCTGATCCAGATCGTCCAGCAGCAGATGCTCCCATGACAGGCTCCGCTTGGCTTCCAGCCGCGATTCAGCCAGAGCCAATGCCGTGGCCGTCAACGCGCCGCGCTGCAACCCACGCTCCGCCGACTCGAACATCCCGATCGTCCCGATCACTCCGATGGACAGCACCACCAACGCCACCATGCTTTCAACCAAGGTGAACCCCGAGGCGTCAATCAGATGGGATCGTCTTCCTACTGAACCGCACCCCTGTTCCGTCATGACGACACCACCCGTCCGGTGATACTCACCGTCACCTGATGTGTTTCATGTTGGCCATCGACCAGGACTATGGTAGTGGCGGTTGCCGAACGGCCGCTGGGTTGAAACAGGATCTCCGGTTTCGTCGTCATCGACTCGATGACCGTGCCCTTTCGTGCGAACTCGTAGCGGCGGAGCGGGCCCGTTCCGCAGTCCACACATTCCGTGCGAAGCTCGAACTGTTCCGCATTCACCACGACTCGGATCCGCTCATGCCGAGCCATGGCCAATTGCCGGGCCATGCGCAACTCCGATGCGATCTCCGTCACGACCGCCCGGCGTTGCTGCTTCGCCACCAGCGCCGCCCAACTCGGCAGGCTCACCCCGACCCCGATGGCGACAATGGCAGCCACGGTACAGAGTTCCACGAGACTCCCTCCACGTTCGTTCATACCGGCTCCTTTCGTCGAGCGCGTAGAGCGATTCCAAGTTCCATGCCGCCTCAGATCCGCCAGGACAGAGGGCCGCCCTCCGCTCTCATCCATGCCGGTCTGTCGTGCGAACCCGCGGAGATCTTGGGGAAATAGGCAGAAGCTACCTGCCATAGAACGTGGCAGCGCCCAGACAAGAAGGAGATGAACAGTTATGAACTGTTCCGAATCAGATACAGTGAATCATCCATTCGGATACAGTGATGGAAAGTATGAACGCCTGCAAATCAGCTCTGCAAGCCGATTGAGCGGGAATTACTACGGAAGATCGATCAGCGACCAGTACCATTCAAACAGGGGTTGGTGAAACAGCAAGGCCAGGACCGCCCCGATCGCAAGGAAGGGCCCGAAGGGGATGTACTGCTCCCGCCGCATGATCCGGGCCACCATGAGCCCGCTTCCGATCACGGACCCCAGCAACGAGCCGATCATGATGGCCAGCAGCGTCGGTTGCCATCCGATGAACGAACCGACCATGGCCATCAGCTTGATATCGCCTCCGCCCATGCCCTCTTTCCCGAAGATATAGGGACTGACCCAGGCCAGAAACCATAAGCTCCCCCCGCCCACCAATACCCCGAGGAGGGAATCAACGATGCCGACCGGCAGGATCAGGACGGCGCAGAGCAATCCGATGACGATCCCCGGTAGCGTCACCGCATTCGGAATCATGTAATGGGAGAGGTCCGTCCCCGTAACGACGATCAGCGCAGAGACCAGCGCGGCATAGACGCACGCCGTCGCGGTAAAACCGAACATCCAAAAGACGATCACATAGGCGATCGCGTTAACGGCTTCCACCAACGGATATCGGATAGAAATGGGCGCACGGCAGGCACGACATCGACCTCTCAAAATCAGATAACTGATGACTGGAATATTGTCGTAGGGCGCGATGGCCTGTCCGCATGAGGGGCAATGAGAGGCCGGCCATGCCACCGACTCTTCGCGCGGCAATCGGTAGATACAGACGTTCAAGAAACTGCCGATCACAGCGCCGAACAGCAACACGACGATGTAGAGCATCATGGACTTCCCCGAAATGGCCGAGCCGTCCCGGCCGCTCGCCTCATTGCATGATAGGTAATATATCCTACTGCAATAACCGCATTTTCAAAAGTGTCGTATCTCAACTTCATCCATTTACAAATGCTAGGAGAACTGCGTATAATCCGTAAGCCTTTTGGCGTTGGAAATCGCAGGCCTCGGTCAGAGAATCGCATTTATCCGAAGGGGAGCCAGACGTACATGTCGACAGCGGCCAAAATGAACAAGAGCTCAAGAAACGCATCGTCGCCCGAGCCGGCATTACCCCCGCGTAAACGACGACCCGAAGCCCTCACGACCCGTGAACAGGAGATTCTGGAGCTGATCTGGACCGGCTTCAAGAATAAAGAAATCGCCCAACGGTTGAAAATCAGCGTCAAAACGGTCGAGGCTCACCGAGCGAATATGATGAAAAAAATCCGGGTCTCCAATACCGCCCAACTCCTCAAGGCCGCCATTCAAGGAAAAATGCTCCGACTCCGGTAAGCCAGTCGAAAACAAGCTCACGGCTTTCCGGCCGCACCCTCCCGTCGCTGGCGCAACGCCTCGTACAACACGACGGCCGCCGCCGCCGAGACATTGAGCGAACCGACCTTCCCAAGCATGGGGATGTGCGCCGCATCGTCACAGGCTCCACGCACGCCCGGACGAACCCCCTTCCCCTCCCCGCCGAATACGAGCGCAACCGGCCCTCGAAAATCCAGCGCCGTGTAGACTTTGGGAGCGTCGGCGTCCAATGCGTAGACCCACAGCCCCGCATCCTGGAGACGCTCGATCAAACGAGAGAGATTCGGCACCCGCCCGACAGGCATATGATCAACTGCGCCGGCAGAGGCCTTTGCCACGACGCTGGTCAATCCCACCGCGCGACGCTCGGGAATGAATACCCCCTGCACACCGGAAGATTCGGCCGTTCGCAGGATGGCGCCCAGGTTATGCGGATCCTCCACGCCGTCGAGCAGGACCAACAGCGGAGTCTTCCCCTCCCCCTGCGCCGACAAAAGAATATCATCCGGTTCGACATAGGCCTTGGCGGCGACCAACCCGACGACTCCCTGGTGGCGACCGCCGGGGACGAGCCGGTCGAGAGCCGCTCGCGGTTCGATATGCACCGGCACCCGTTTCTCCCTTGCCGACTGGACTATGTCAGCGAACTGTCGATCGGTGCCCAATAGGAGCAGGCGCTGGAGGGGACGAACACCGGCGCGAAGCGCCTCGCGCACGGCATGGAGGCCGTAGATCACTTCCGAGGGGCTATCGTTTCCATCGACTCGTGCCATCTGGGCGATCCTCGATCGTAATGCCACGGGAAGCCAGTTCTGCGCGGATCTGGTCGGCAAGCCTGTAATCTTTGGCCTTTTTCGCCTCGATGCGCGCCGCAAGCCGGCCGGCGATATCCTCATCGGATAGTGCCGCCACCGCCCCTCCCGGCTCGCCGACTGATGTCTGTCGGATCCGGCTCTTGAATTGCCAGTTGTCCGGCTGCAAGAGCCCGAGTACCGCTCCCGACGTACGGAACTCCTGCCGCACCGTACGTCGCATTTCGTGCGACAAGCCGGCTTCGATGGCCTTATTGGCTTCTCCCCGCAGCTTCTGCAACGCAGCCACGGCTGCGGGACTATTCAGGTCATCATCCATGGCTTCAACGAACCTTTGTCGCGTCCGCTCCGCCACCTCTCGCATTTGGTGATCAGCCGCACCTCGATCCGGACCAGGCTCATTCAGGCGCTCGAAGAGATCGTAAAATCCATTGAGCGCGCCCTTCGCCTCCCGCAAACTTTGATCTGAAAAATCCAACGGACTGCGATAGTGGGTGGAGAGGAGAAAATAGCGCAGGATCTCGCCGGTCACGGCGTCCGGCCACTCGGATTGCTGAAAAATCTCTCGGATCGTAAAAAAGTTTCCCAAGGACTTGGACATCTTTTCTTGGTTGATCTGGACGAATCCATTGTGAACCCAGTACCGCGCGAATTCCCGGCCGGTCGCGCCGCAAGACTGCGCGATCTCATTCTCGTGGTGGGGAAAAATCAGGTCCATCCCGCCGCCATGGATGTCGAAGGTTTCGCCGAGGTGTCTCATGGCCATGGCAGAACATTCGATATGCCATCCAGGCCTGCCAGGCCCCCAAGGACTTTCCCAGGAAGGCTCACCGGGTTTGCTGCCCTTCCACAACGCAAAGTCCATAGGATGGCGTTTGCGCTCATCCACGTCCACGCGAGCCCCTGCCTGTAAATCGTCGATTCTCCGCTTGGAGAGCCTGCCGTACAGGGGATACCGATCGACCTGAAAATAGACATCCCCGTCGACGCGATAGGCCATCCCCTTCGCCAGCAACCGGTCGACGAGCGTCACGATATCGGCGATATGCTCCGTGGCCCTGGGCTCGAGCGTGGCCCGATGCACGCCCAGTTTCTCCATATCCTTGTAATAGGCGTCGATGTACTTGGAGGTAATGTCCTCGCAACTCACCCCCTGCTCATTCGCCCGTTTGATGATTTTGTCGTCCACATCCGTGAAGTTCTTGGCAAATTCGACGGTGTAGCCTGAAAATTCCAGATAGCGCCGCAGCACGTCGAAGACCAGTGCACTGCGGGCATGTCCAAGGTGGCAATAGTCATAGACCGTCACCCCGCAGACATACATGCGGACCTTCCCGGGCACCAATGGCTCGAACAGGTCCTTGTTTCCAGACAACGTATTGTAGACACGCAGCATGTGCGTCCTTACTCCAGAGAAGGTCGGCGCTTCGGCCAATGCGACCAGAGAAAATAGCCGAGCCCTACGGCAAGGAACAGCCCGATCACCAGATCCGCATGATGGAAATACTCACGCAATTGATTCCAATGCTCACCCATCTTCAACCCCACATAGGCGAGCGCATAACACCAGGGCAGGGCCCCGACGAACGAAAATATCACAAACTTCGTCACGTCCATGCGGGCGATCCCGGCCGGGAGCGAAATGAAAGTCCGCACGACCGGCAGGAGTCGGCTGATCAGCACCGCCGCGTCGCCATGTTTCGTAAACCACCGATCGGCTAACTCCAAATCATGCTGCGAGACCAGGAAATACCGGCCGTACCGCTCGACGAACGGCCGCCCTCCCCAGACTCCGACATAATAAGCGACCAGCGAGCCGAACACGTTGCCGATCGCGCCGGCGAGCGTCACCCCGAGCATCGAGAACTGGCCGGTTGAGACAAGGTAGCCGGAAAACGGCATGATGATTTCGCTCGGCAGGGGAATACAGGCGCTCTCGATCGCCATCGTGATCACAATGCCGGTGTAGCCGAACGTCGAAATCGCCGCGATGACGAATCGCCCGAGCTGTTCGATCAACCACTCGATCAACGCCGTCATGTCCGTGCCCTCCTACGCGAACGCGGACTCGCCGGCACCCTGCGCGCAGGCGGTCGCGAGAGAGGCCGTTCCCATGCTTTGAATTGTTCGAACACGGCGTAATGGGTTGTGTCGAGATGGATCGGGGTCACGGACACCAGATGGCGCTCCAGCGCTTCGTGGTCGGCGTCGTTCCGGCGACTCCACGATTGGCGTGTCCCGGCGATCCAGTAATACTTGCGCCCCCTCGGATCGACTTTCTCGACGATGGGATTTTCGAAACGGCGCCGACTCAGGCAGGTCACCTTGACTCCCTTGATGGATCGAAACGGGCCGTTCGGAATATTCACGTTCAAAATGGTTTCCGGCGGCAATCCGTGTAAGAGCACCTCCTGTGCGACTCGAGCCGCATATCGTGCCCCCACGTCGAACCGAAACTCGTGTTCGCCCTCCTGCGACACGGCCATCGAGGGGATGCCGAGGATCGTCCCTTCCAGGGCGGCCGAAACGGTTCCGGAATACATTACGTCATCGCCGAGATTCACCCCTCTATTGATACCGGACACGATCAACGCGGGCCGCCCCGGCAAGACCTTCACCAGGGCCAGATTGACACAGTCCACAGGAGTCCCGTTCACCATGAAGACACGCGGCCCCATCTTGGTAATGCGAAGCGGCTTGTGTAATGTAACCGCGTGCCCCACTGCCGTCCGCTCTCGATCGGGCGCCACGATCCATACCTCTCCCAGCGCGCGCAGCGCGGCCGCCACCGCATGGATCCCGGGGGATGTAATCCCGTCATCGTTGGTCACAAGGATTCTCGCACGTGCCACAGCCTCTTCTCACTCTTCGACAACGCCCTGAAAGGGGTGAACAGAACCGGCGGATCGAGGTCGGGGACAGGAACGGTGGGAAGACCCATCGGCGAGCGCACACGATCGTTTGCGGGAGATCACCAGTTGCAATCCAGGCCCATGCTGCAAGACATCCTGTCGATGGTCGGGGCGGCGGGATTTGAACCCACGACCACTCGCACCCCAAGCGAGTGCGCTACCGGGCTGCGCTACGCCCCGACTTACACGACTTCGATATCCCTGCGCGGTTTGAACGCAGCCGCCCGCATCACCGGAACGGTTCAAGGCGAATAGGAGTCGATTACCCTGATGATCGCCTGGAGATCACCCCTGACACGCTGTGCCAGTTCTTTCCGCGATCCGCGCTTTGCAGTGGCCCGTCCTCGACGGGCCCAGTAGCGCTTGACGCCGGCCAGCGTGTGCCCTTCGTCATAGAGCATCCGCTTGATCTCCAGCACCGTCTCCACATCTCGCTGCACATACAGCCTCTGGTTGCCTCGGCTTTTTTTCGGTTTTAAGAAGCTGAACTCCGACTCCCAAAACCGCAAGACATAGGCCGGCAATTTTGCAATCTTGCTGACTTCTCCGATCTTATAAAAAACCTTGCTTCCCAGTCTGGGATCATTCCCCATGACCGGTCCTCGTGCTGCGTTCACTCGTGGCAAGATAGAGACTAGGAATTGACGTACTTCTTAAAGACCTGACTGGGCCGAAACGTCACCACTCGACGGGGAGTAATCCCGATTTCTTCGCCGGTCCGTGGATTGCGTCCCTTGCGCGCCCCCTTGCTCCGCACGACAAAATTTCCAAACCCTGCGATCTTGACCGCATCGCCTTTCTGCAACACGCCCTTCAACAGATTGAGCACGAGTTCGACGATATCGGCTGCATCGTTTTTGGACACTCCAACCTGCTTGAAAATCTCGTTTGCGATATCCGCCTTTCTCATGCCTCTCCCCCCGCCATCCACTAGAGTCGTTCCATAGGAAGTGTTTCTTGGTGTCGAGCGTCCAAGACAAAGAATTTTCCCATAAGTTACGTGAGGTTACCTGCTCTGTCAAGGATTATGTGAACCCCGGGGAGGGGGAGAGTCTTCAGTGATCTCTGAGGAGCAATTTGTACTCGATACTATCGGCCAGTGCTTGCCAACTGGCTTCCATGATGTTCTCCGATACGCCGACCGTTCCCCACTTGTCTTTGTGGTCTCCCGATTCGATCAAGACCCGGACCTTGGATTCCGTTCCTTTGTTGGCGGACAACACGCGGACCTTATAGTCCAGGAGTTTTACTTCGCGGAGTTGCGGATAGAACTTTTCCAAGGCCTTGCGAAGCGCGTGGTCGAGGGCATTCACCGGGCCGGCTCCCACGGCTGCGGTATGTTCGATCACATCGCCGACCTTCACCATGACCGTCGCTTCGGACAAGAGCATGCCCTGCTCCTGTTTTTTCTCGACGATCACCCGGAAGCCCAGCAATTGAAAGGACGGGCGATGGCTGCCCATGGCTTTTCGCATCAACAACTCGAACGATCCTTCCGCGCCTTCGAATTGATAGCCTTGGCTTTCACGCTCCTTGAGCGTGTCGACCAGTTCTCCCAGCTTCGCATGGTTCTTGTTCAGCGAAATGCCGTAGGCCTCGACCTTTTCCAATAGACCGCTTCGTCCGGCATAATCCGACACCAGAATCCGACGGCGATTCCCGACTTCGTCCGGGTCGACATGCTCGTAGGTCGCCGCGTTCTTGAGCACCGCATGGATGTGGACGCCGCCCTTGTGCGCGAAGGCTGCATCCCCGACGTAGGGTTGGTGCTTATTGGGCATCAAGTTGGCGATCTCCGTCACGAACCCCGACACGTCTTTCAGGCGCGCGAGATTGTCCCCGAGGGCGGGACGCCGCATCTTCAACTGCAAATTCGGGATGATGGAACAGAGGTTCGCGTTCCCACAGCGTTCGCCGATCCCATTGATCGTGCCTTGGACCTGTAGAATTCCGGACTCCACGGCCACGAGAGAATTGGCGACCGCCATTTCACTGTCGTTGTGCGCATGGATCCCCAGCGGAACGGGACATTCCTGCTTGACCACCCGGCAAATTTCGCGGATTTCCCAAGGCATCGTGCCGCCGTTCGTGTCGCACAGAATCACCCGCTCGGCGCCGCCGGCGATCGCCTTTCGAATTGTCTGCAAGGCATACTCCGGGTTCGCCTTATAGCCGTCGAAAAAATGTTCGGCATCATAGAACACCCGGCGATCCTTCGAGCGAAGGTAATGGATCGAGTCCTCGATCAATTCCAGGTTCTTGACGAGCGAAATATTCAGCGCGTCCGTGACCTGGAACGACCAGCTCTTGCCGAAGAGCGTGATCGTGCGGGTTTCGGACGCCAGCAAGGCTTGGAGGTTCTTGTCTTTGCGGACCGAGTTGCTGGCCTTTCTGGTCGAGCCGAAGGCCACGACGGTCGCATGCCGAAAGGGGATCGTCTTGACCATCCGAAAGAACTCGATGTCTTTCGGATTGGCGCCGGGCCACCCGCCTTCGATGAACTGTACACCGAGTTCGTCGAGCTGTTGGGCGATGCGGATCTTATCCTCGACGGAGAAACTGACGTCCTCCGCCTGGGCTCCGTCGCGCAAGGTCGTATCGTAGATTTCAAGCGCAGAGGCCTGAGTCGCGGTGAGAGCCGGCGCCGTGACGGATTCCGAGGTGCGGGATCGGCGCGGCGCTGTGGATCGTTGTTTCATAGGCGTGAGAGTACCAGGGACAGCACCGGGCTGTCGAGACTCCCGCCCGGCCGACAGACACCTCCGGCCAAGCCGTTACCCCAAAGCAGGAGCGGATGCCCGATCCAGGCCGAATGCCGTATGGAGCGCGCGCATTGCCAGTTCAAGATACTTTTCCTCAATGACACAAGAGATTTTTATTTCCGACGTGCTGATCATCATGATGTTCACGCCCTCGTGCGACAACACCTCGAACATCTTCGCCGCCACACCGGAATGGGACCGCATGCCCACCCCGATGAGAGACACTTTGGCGATGGCTTCCGTCACCGCCACCGAGCGCGCGCCGATTTCCTGGGCCAAGTGCTGAACGAGATCGACGGCCTTCCGCAAATCCGGCTTCGGGACGGTGAACGAAATGTCGGTCATGGAGGCCTGGCTGACGTTTTGAATGATCATGTCCACGACGATATTCGCCTGCGCCACGGCTCCGAAGAGGCGGGCGGCAATGCCGGGGCGATCCGGCACCCCGACGATCGTAATCTTGGCCTGATTGCGGTCCCCCGTCACTCCCGACACCATGACCCTTTCCATATCGGCATCTTCACGTGTCACGAGTGTTCCCTTCCCTTCTTTGAAACTCGAATTGACCTCCACCGGCACGGAATATTTCGCCGCAAATTCGACCGAGCGGCTCTGCAGCACCTTGGCACCGAGGCTCGCCATTTCCAGCATCTCTTCATAGGAGATTTTTTCCAGGCGGCGGGCGGCAGGCACGATGTTCGGATCGGCCGTATAGACCCCGTCCACATCCGTATAAATAATGCAGCGATCGGCCTTGAGTGCCGCGGCCAGCGCGACCGCCGTCAAGTCGGACCCGCCCCGACCGAGCGTCGTCACATCCGAGCTGGCATTGATACCTTGAAAACCCGCCACCACCGGAACGACCCCCTCCGACAACGCCTCCTTGATGCGATCCGCGGTTACGCGGGAAATCCTGGCCTTGGTATGGGCACTGTCGGTGTGGATTCCAACCTGCCGGCCGGTAAAGGAACGGGCGTTGATGCCCCGCCCCCTGAGTTCCATGGCCAACAGGGCGATCGTGACCCGCTCACCCGTCGAGAGCAACATGTCCAACTCGCGCTCGTCAGGTACGCCGGTCACTTCATGGGCCAGCTTGAGCAACCGATCCGTTTCGCCGCTCATCGCCGACAACACCACAAGGATGTGATGCCCGTCTTTGTGCGCCCGTTCGACCCGCTCGGCGACGCGATGGATCCGCTCGACATTGCCGACGGATGTACCTCCGTATTTATGAACGATCAACGCCACGACTCTTACGCTCCGCGTGGAAAGAACCGCGCCATGAGTTTGCTGGCGTCACGCGGCGTGACCCCGGCGCCGGTCGCGTCCTGTTCGTGAAACCGCTTGGCGGCGCCGGATCGCAACTGACCGGTACTGTCACAGAGGGCGTACAGGATCGGGGGAACCTCGCCACCACGGCCTTTCGCCAGACCAGGGTCGCAGACCACGAGCAGTCGATAGGCCGGATGTGTCGCCAAGGCCGTGACGATCGGCCCCACGACCTGATCATCGAATCGCTCGATGGCGCGAACTTTGTCCTGGACATCGATCGCATGCAGCACGTCGTCCGAGAGTCCGGCATGAAGATAGACGAAGTCTTTTTTCGCCAACTCACGCACCGCCGCCTCGACAGGTCCCGAAAATTCTTCCGCCTCCATCCCGCCGTCGATCGGAAGGTCGGCCGATTCTAAACCCGCGCACAATCCGACTCCGCGATGGACGTCGCTGGATGAAACGACGACACCGCTGACCTGATACCGCTCCGGCAGGGGCGGCCAGAGGGATGCGCGGCCCTGCCCCCACAACCATAAACAATTGGCCGGCTTCAGCCCATCCTGCCGGCGCTCCTCATTGACCGGATGGTCGCGCAGGATGACCAACGACGCATCCATGATTTTGCGCAACACATCGGCCCCATCACCGGTCGGCAAGGCCTCGGCGATCTGCCGCCCGACCAACTGCTGGGGATCAAGACAGGTCGCGCGCGATTTCCCCCCCACCCACACCATCAAGTGCCGGTGGCCGGAACCGGGATAGAACTGAATCGTCTCCGACCCAAGCTGCTCGTTGACGGCCTCAAGCAATTCCCGCGCTTGCTCCGTGTCGATCAAGCCTGCGGTCGCATCGTCCATGACCACATGCGGCCCCAGTTTCTTGACCTCGACCGCACGATCCTTGCCGCCGGACGGGCCCTCACCGCGTACCGTCACCATCGTGCAGCGGAACACCACGTCCTGTTCACCCACCGTGACCCCGAGCCCTGCCGCCTCCAGCGGACCGGGACCGGGATAGTATTTTCTCGGATCGTACCCCAGTATGGCCACACTCGTGACCTCACTCCCTGCAGGCCCGTTCTCCTGCGGAAGACTCAGGAGCCCGACTTCGCCGCTCTGAGCGATACGATCAAGGTGCGGAGTCACGGCCGCTTCAAGGGGGGTTTTTCCGCCGAGATCCGGACATGGCATGTCGGCCATCCCGTCGGCGTGCAGGATCAAGTACTTCATGCAATGGTCCTGAGATGATCAGACATGAAGGAGGCGGGCCACATCGTCGCGGGTGGCTTTCACCGTTTTAGGCTGACGTGAAATACTGATCGCCGTATCGGCATCCTTCAACCCATGCCCGGTCAAGGTGCAGACGACCGTGGCACCCTCTTTCAACATTCCGGCTTGACTCATTTTAATGACACCGGCCACCGACGTGGCCGACGCCGGTTCGCAAAACACCCCTTCTTCGCTGGCCACCAAGGCATAGGCATGCAGAATCTCCTCATCGGTGACCATGTCGATGGCGCCCGACGATTCCTGCAGGACCGTGAGGGCCGACTGCCAGCTGGCCGGATTGCCGATTCTGATGGCGGTGGCAACGGTTTGAGGTTCTTCCACCACATGGCCCAAGACGATCGGTGCTGCACCGGCAGCCTGAAATCCCATCATGCGGGGCAAGCGCGTCGTTTGATTGGCCGCGCGATACTCCCGATACCCGTTCCAATAGGCGGTAATATTACCCGCATTCCCCACGGGAAGTACATGGATGCTCGGGGCGTCCCCAAGTTCATCGCAGATCTCCATGGCCGCGGTCTTTTGCCCCTCGATGCGGTAGGGGTTCAACGAATTCACCAGCTCGACGGGGTACGAAGCCGCCAGTTCCTTGACGATCGTGAGGGCTTGATCGAAATTCCCTTCGACTTGAATCACCGTGGCCTGATGCATCATGGCTTGCGACAATTTGCCCAGGGCGATCTTTCCCGCCGGAATGAGCACGTAGACGGCCATCCCGGCCCTGGCGCCGTAGGCGGCGGCGGATGCGGAGGTATTCCCTGTAGAGGCACAGATCACCGCCCGCGCTCCCCCTTCGAGCGCCTTGGAGATCGCCATGGTCATCCCCCGGTCCTTGAAGGACCCGGTCGGGTTCACCCCCTCGTACTTGAGATAGAGGTCCACCCCGGGCGCGATTTTTTTCGCAAGCCGCGCCGCATGGATCAAGGGAGTATTGCCCTCGCCCAGCGTGATGACGGGCGTCTGGGCCGTCACGGAAAGAAACTTTCGATACTCTTCGATGATGCCGCGCCAGCGATTCATGACATCCTACTCCGCCACCGAAGAGACAAGACTCGGAGCGCCGAATTCTTCATTCATCCCGCCCTTCAACCCTGATGAGCGTCGCCGGCTCGGAGATATAGGACATGGGGTTGATGTCACGGAGGGCATTCTGTACGTCCCGTTCTTTCGCCATGTGCGTCATGATGACCACCGGCACGGTCTGCCCTTCCTTGCGTCCTTGCTGCAATACCGAGGAAATGCTGATGCCGTAACGGCCCAATACCCCGGCAATCTGCGACAGCACGCCGGGCCGGTCCAGCACCATGAAACGGATGTAGTAGAGCGACGTAATTTCCTCCATCGGCCGCATCCGCAAGGGACGCCGCTGGTCCTGCTGAAACGAGGCGGGCGGGACACGACCGGCGGCATTCTTGAGGAGATTGCGCGCGATGGAGACGACGTCGCCGACGACGGCGCTGCCAGTCGGCATCGAGCCGGCGCCGCGGCCATGGAGCATCACGTCTTCGACGGCATCTCCCACCAACTGAATCGCATTGTAGACGCCGTCCACCTTGGCGATTTGTGAGGCGGACGGCACCATCGTGGGATGGACACGCGCCTCGATTTCGCCGTCGAAATATTTCGCGATCGCCAGCAACTTGATCGTAAACCCGAATTCCTTCGCATAGGCGATGTCGAGCGGCGTCAACCCCGTGATGCCCTCCGTATAGATCTCTTTGAAATTGACGGGCGTCCCGTAGGCCAAACTGACCATGATCGTCAGCTTGTGCGCCGAATCGATTCCTGCGACATCGAAGGTGGGATCGGCCTCGGCATAGCCGGCTCGTTTCGCCTCCTCCAAGACCGTATCGAATCGCTGCCCTTCGCTGGTCATGCGGCTGAGGATGTAATTGGAGGTGCCGTTGATGATGCCGTAGATGGATTGGATATTGTTCGCCGCCAAGCCCTCCGTCAAGGCGCGGATCACCGGAATGCCGCCGCCCACGCTGGCCTCGAATCCGAGATCGATCCCTTGACGGGATGCGGCGGCGAAAATCTCTTCGCCATGCACCGCCAACAGTGCCTTGTTGGCCGTCACCACGTGCTTGCCTCGATGGATCGCGTCCAAGATCACGCGCTTCGCAGTGTCATACCCGCCCATCAGCTCGATCACAATGTCCACACGCGGATCCGCCAACACCTGCTGGATGTCCGTCGTCAGGATCCCCGGCGGGATCGCAATACCGCGGTCGCGCGTGATGTCCAGATCGGCAATGCGGACAAGTCTGATCGGCACGCCGACCCGCCGACGAATCAACTCGGCATTCTCGGTCAAGACCCGGACGACACCGGTCCCCACCGTACCGAAACCGATCAATCCAACCCCGATCTCGGCTTTCATGATTCCTGCCCGTCCAACTTCAAGGCCTTTCTGATGCCGCGCAGGGCCTGGCGGGTTCGGTGTTCATTTTCTACCAGAGCAAATCGCACAAACTCATCCCCACCTTCCCCGAACCCGATACCAGGCGACACCGCCACCTTGGCATCTTTCAGGAGCAGTTTCGAAAATTCCAGCGACCCCATGTGCCGATAGGGGTCAGGGATACGGGCCCAGACGAACATCGTCGCACGCGGCAAGGCCACCGACCAACCGATGCGATTGAGGCCGTTCACGAGCACATTGCGCCGGTTTTGATAGCGCTGCACGACTTCTTTGACACAATCCTGCGGCCCGTTCAACGCCACCGTGCTGGCGATTTGAATCGGCTGAAAGATCCCATAGTCGAGATAACTCTTGATCTTGGCGAGCGCGCCGACCACTTCGCGGTTGCCGACGCAGAATCCGACCCGCCAGCCGGGCATATTGTAGGCCTTGGACAGTGTGTAAAACTCCACGCCGACCTCTTTCGCCTCCGGCACTTGTAAAAAACTCGGTGCCTTGTAACCGTCGAAGGCGATATCGGCATAGGCCAGATCATGAATCACGATGACGTCATGTTCCTTGGCAAACGCGACGATCTTCTTAAAAAACTCCAGGTCGACCACCGCCGTCGTCGGATTGTGCGGGAAATTGATCACGAGGATGCGAGGGCGCGGCAAGGTCTGACGATAGACCCGCTGGAGATCGTCGAAAAAATCGCTGTCCTGCCGCAGCTCAATCCCGCGCACCTCACCGCCGGCGATGATAAAGCTGTACATATGGATCGGATAGGTCGGGGTCGGCGTCAGCACGACGTCGCCGGGCCCGATCGTGGCCAGCGCCAGGTGCGCGAGTCCTTCCTTCGACCCGATCGTCACGATCGCTTCGGTCTCCGGGTCCAACTCCACATCATAGTTCCGCTTATACCATCCGGTAATGGCATGGCGGAGTTTCGTGATCCCTCGCGAGGCGGAGTAGCGATGGTTTTTCGCCTTCTTCGACGCCTCGATCAGTTTGTCTACAATATGGCCTGGTGTGGGCTGATCCGGGTTGCCCATGCCGAAGTCGATGATGTCCTCCCCCCGCTGGCGTGCCTCAAGCTTCAGGGTTTGTACTTGCGCAAATACATAGGGGGGAAGTCGTTTGATGCGATAAAAGCCGTCTCCGAGCGCCATGGATTAGTTTGACTCCTAAGGGCGGGGCCTATCGTCAACAGGTTCGATCGTCACGCCTTCGAAAAAGGCGTATTGTAATGAAGGCCTTAAAACGAGTCAATTTGACTATGATTTTAGAGGGTTGGAGACCGTCGTCCTTGCGTGAGGGCTGACCGACGACACCCTTCTTGCTCGCCCTGCCTTATTCTGTTAATAATGCCCTACTGACGACAGAATTGTCTATGAATTTCGACCAGTTCCGGAATCTTTCCCCTGCATTGTTCGGGCAAACTGCGGAGGCGTGATGGCTCGACTCGGTGTGAATATCGATCATGTGGCAACAATCCGGCAAGCTCGTGGCGGGAACGATCCCGACCCCTTGACCGCCGCCATTCTCGTCGAACTGGCCGGAGCCGACGGCTTGGTCGTGCATCTACGGGAAGACCGCCGGCACATCCAAGACCGTGATCTCACCATGTTGCGGGAAATCGTTCGGACCAAATTGGATTTGGAAATGGCCGCCGACGATGCGATGGCCAAGATCGCTCTGAGCGTGAAGCCGGACCTGGTCACGTTGGTCCCGGAACGGAGGCAAGAGTTGACCACCGAAGGCGGCCTGGATGTCGCCACCCATCGCGAGCGGATTCAAAAGATCGTCGACATGCTCCGCGACGGAGGGATCCCCACCAGCCTCTTCGTGGAGCCGACGCTGGATCAAATCAAGGCCGCTCACAAAATCGGCGCGGCCTATGTCGAACTGCACACCGGTCGCTATGCCAACGCCAAGCGTTCCAAGGAAGAAGACGAGGAATTCGAGGCCATCACCCAGGCGGCCAAGCTGGCCTACAAACTCGGCCTCGGTGTGAATGCCGGACACGGCCTGAATTATAAGAATGTGAAGCGCCTGGCACGGCTGCCGGAGATCGTGGAATTCAACATCGGCCACAGCATCATCGCCCGATCCGTCATGGTCGGCCTCGCCCAAGCGGTTCGCGAAATGAAGGAGTTGGTGGCCTAGGCCTGGTGACGGACAACCCTATGATACCGATCGTCACTGGCGACCAGATGCGCACGCTCGACCGTCGGACGATCACGGAAGCGCATGTACCGAGCCTGACGCTGATGGAACGAGCTGGCGCAGGAGTCGTCACCCATCTTGAACAATGGTATGGACCGGTGGCCGGAAAATCGATCGCCGTCGTCTGCGGAAAAGGGAATAACGGCGGAGACGGCTTCGTCATCGGACGGTTGTTGCGGCGGAAAAAGGCCCGAGCACAGGTCCTTCTGCTGGCATCACCCACCGGCCTGAGTCGCGACGCGAGAACCATGTATCAACGGTTTCAACGGGCGGCAGGGCAATCGGCCGTGATACGTCCCACGGACGCCGATGGGTTACGTCGTCGACTGGCGGCCAGCGATGTCATCGTCGATGCCATTTTGGGCACGGGACTTTCGACCGCCGTCACCGGCCTCTATCGTGACGCGATTGAGGCGATCAATGCGGCCGTCCGCCCGACCGTGGCGGTGGATCTTCCTTCCGGCCTGCATGCCGACACAGGAGCCGTGCTGGGAGCCGCCGTCCAGGCAGACCTCACCGTGACGTTCGGCCTGCCTAAAGTCGGGTTGTACAGCGGATTCGGGATCGATTGCGCCGGCACCGTTCGCCTGGTCGATATCGGTATTCCTGCTGCGTTTGTCGAGGCTATCGATCGCCGCCTGCTGCTCTTGACCGGTGCCGCAGCCCACGCGGCGCTTCCCAGGCGGCGCCCGTCCTCGCACAAAGGCACATACGGCCATATAGGCATCATCGCCGGGTCGGTCGGCAAGACAGGCGCCGCGGCCATGGCCGCCTTGGCTGCGCTCCGCGTCGGAACCGGTTTGGTCACGGTTGCGGTCCCATCAAGCGTGAACGACATCCTGGAAGCAAAATTGCTGGAAGCCATGACCCTCCCGATGCCGGAAACCAAAGCCCGCACCTTCGCACGTTCCGGCCTGGATCGCCTGCTTGCCTTCGCCGGCAGCCGAGACGCGGCGGCCATCGGCCCCGGCCTGACGACCCACCCGGAGACGGTCGACCTCGTCCAGGAATTCGTCAAACGCATCGACCGACCCTGTGTGTTGGATGCCGATGCGCTGAATGCCCTGGCGGGAAAGGCCTCGCTGTTGACCGAGTGTAAGCGACCGCCGATCATCACGCCTCACCCGGGAGAGATGGCGCGATTGGAAGCCGACGCGACCACCCAGTCCGTCAATCAAGACCGCATCGGTACGGCCACGCGGTTTGCGCGTGAACGCGGCGTCTTTGTGATCCTCAAGGGGGCTCGCACGGTCATCGCCGGACCGGACGGCCTGGCGGCCGTTTGTCCGACCGGTAATCCGGGCATGGCAACGGCCGGAACCGGCGACGTGTTGACCGGCATGGTCGGCGGCTTGCTGGCCCAAGGTCTGTCCCAGTGGGACGCCGCCTGCGCCGCCACCTACTTTCACGGGCTGGCCGGAGACCTGGCGGCGAACCGCCTCGGCCAGACCGGCATGATCGCACGTGATCTGATCCGGCACATTCCCTATGCCCTCGCGTCCGACACGCAGGCGTAAGCCATCGCCTTCGCCATCCTCACCGCCGCGGCAGAGGAGCGGAGAAACCGACCGCGTCGGGAAGCCTTGGCCCATCGTGCTGCGATCTCCACGCCAGACCCATCGTCTGGGACGGTGCCTCGGGAAACTTCTCCAAGGAGGAGAAGTCGTGGCCCTATTCGGAGAATTGGGGACGGGCAAAACCTCGCTGGTCAAGGGCATCGCCGAAGGGTTGCTCGCCGAACCGACCGCCGTGAGCAGCCCGACCTTTACGCTGATCCACGAATACCGGGGGCGGCTTCGCCTCATCCACACCGACTTGTACCGTTTGACCGCATCACAACTCGTGGACACCGGCCTCAGCGACTACTTAGACGACCACAGCGTCACCGTCATCGAATGGGCTGACCGATGGGGGAATGGCCTTCCACCGGACCGGCTCGAGGTCCGTTTGTCCCACGACACTCCAGGCACCCGTCGAGCCATCCTCACGGCCGGCGGCCTCTCTGCCGGCCGTTTGCTGGCGGCGCTTCGTTCCCGCATGTCGAACGGTCGTCCCACTGGAGCGCCCCGGCAAACCCGTGTACAATTGTCCCGGCCAAGGAGGGCTTCGCAGTGATTCGGTTGATATTGGTGGGGACCCTGCTGCTGCTCTCGCTGTCGTTTTTCCTGCAGAACCAGGAGCAGGAAGTCACGCTGCGGTACTTTTTCGGTCTCCGATCCGCATCGACCCTGATCTACAAACCGATCCTGGCCGCCTTCGGGGTCGGCCTGCTTGTGTCGGGAATATTGCTGTTTCCCGCCTGGGTGCGTGGACGGATCGAACTGCGACGAAAAACCAAGGCCTTGCAAGAATCCGAGGTGGATCTGGAACGGCTCCGGCAGGCCCTCGATAAGGCCACCCGTCGCATGGGGTCCTCGGCAGTCACGGACCTGGAAGGAGAGCCTTCCGATGGGTGACGCCGACGGCACCCCGTTGATGCGGCAATATCGCGAGATCAAGCAGGCTTACCGTGATGCCATTCTGTTTTTTCGCGTCGGCGACTTCTACGAAATGTTCCATGAAGACGCCGTCGAAGCCTCCAAACTTCTGTCGATTGCGCTGACATCACGGGATAAATCCAGCGAAACCCCAGTCCCCCTTTGCGGTGTCCCCCACCACGCCGCAACCAACTACATTGCAAAACTGCTCCACGCGGGCCGAACCGTCGCCCTCTGCGAGCAAGTGGAAGACCCCAAACTCGCCAAGGGACTGGTCCGCCGCGAAGTCGTCCGGCTCTATACCCCCGGCACCTTGATCGACAGCGAATTCCTCACCTCGGCCGAATCGAACGTGTTGGCGGCAGTGGCGGTCTCCTGTCGTTCCGTCGGGACCGGACGCAAGGAACTGTCTTTCGGGCTGGCCATGCTCGAGTTCTCGACCGGGGACTATTGGATCAGCGAATTTCATGGGGCACAGGCACAAAGATCCCTTCTCGACGAACTCACCAGGCTCGAACCGAAGGAATTGTTGTTTGCCGAAGGGCTGACGCCTGAGGAACTGCGTTGGACGGCAGACGTGGCCGGACCGCGGTGTTGCGCGCAACCCGCTGCCTGGTTCGACCCGGAGGAAGGACGCATCAGATTACAGGCACAGTTTCTTGTCCACTCGCTGGAAGCCTTCGGCTGCCAGGGCCTCTCACTCGGAATTCAAGCCGGAGGGGCGGTGCTGCGCTATGTCCGGGAAACACAACCATCCGCCTCGCTCGACCACATCCGCCAGATACGAGTCAGACATGGTCATGACGCGATGCATCTGGATGCGGCCACCATCCGCAACCTGGAACTCGTCAGGCCTGCCGGCCGAGCCGACGAATCTCCGGGACAGCAGGCTTACACCCTGTTGGGGGTCTTAGACCGCACCGTTACAGCCATGGGAAACCGCTTGCTCCGTGAGTGGCTGCTGCATCCGCTTGTGACCTGTGCGCCGATCGAGGCTCGGCTCACGGCAGTCGACGACCTCAAGAATCAACTCGACGCACGGGTGCACTTGCGGACGGCCTTGCGGACCGTCCAGGATATTCCACGCCTCTGCAGCAGAGTGTCTCTCGGCGTCGCCAATCCGCGGGATATCGTGGCCTTGAAACGCTCACTCTCCTCTCTTCCTGCGGTTCAAGCCGGATTGTCCGCACTCCATGCCCCGCTCCTCACGGATCTCTCGGCGGCGTGGGACAACGCGCAGGATCTGTACGAGTTGATCGAGCAGGCCATTGTCCCGGAGGCACCCATCTCGGTGCGGGACGGAGGCATTCTGAAGGACGGCTATCACCCGGAGGTGGACGAACTTCGCAAGGCGAGTCGTGAAGGGAAAGGCTGGATCGCCGGGCTGGAGGCGAAGGAACGCACACGCACCGGAGTCGACTCGCTGAAGATCCGATACAACCAGGTCTTCGGGTACTACATTGAAATGACGAAGGCCAACCTCGGGAAGGTTCCACCCGACTATATTCGGAAACAAACGCTGGTCAATGCCGAACGGTTCATGACTGCTGAACTGAAAGAATTGGAAGAGCGTGTGATCGGCGCCGATATCAAACTGACGGCGCTGGAGCAAGAATTGTTCGAAACACTCCGAGCACGATTGGCTGCGGAGACGGCCCGTCTCCAAGACATCAGCCGCCGGTTGGCCATCCTGGATGTCCTGGCTGCCCTGGCGGAAACCGCCGCACTCAATCGATACGTTCGCCCGATCCTGGACGAAGGCGGTGGCCTCCATATCGTTCAAGGCCGACACCCCGTCATTGAACGCCTCGACCTCTCCGGTGGGTTCGTCCCGAACGACACGCACTTAGACCTTGCTGCCGGCCGCCTTCACATTCTGACCGGTCCCAACATGGCGGGCAAAAGCACGTACCTGCGGCAAGTCGCCCTCATCACGCTACTGGCGCAGATGGGAAGTTTCGTGCCGGCCAAAGAAGCCCATATCGGGCTGGTCGATCGCATCTTTACCAGGGTCGGTGCGTCCGACAACCTCGCCGGCGGACAGAGTACCTTCATGGTCGAAATGACCGAAACGGCACAGATCCTCAACTGTGCCACATCACGCAGCTTGATCCTCCTGGACGAAATCGGTCGCGGCACGAGCACCTACGATGGGCTCAGCATTGCATGGGCCATCGCAGAATACATCCATGATCCCCATCGACTCGGGGCACGCACGCTCTTCGCCACGCACTATCATGAGATGACTCAGCTTGAAAGTTTGCGGGAAGGGATCACGAACTATTGCGTCGCTGTGCAGGAGCGGGATGGTGAGGTCCTCTTCTTGCGAAAAATCATTCTCGGGGGCGCCGATCGTAGTTACGGGATTCATGTCGCCCAATTGGCTGGTCTTCCACATCCGGTCATCCATCGAGCCAAGGCGGTGTTGGCTCAACTCGAATCCTCCACATCCTCTTCTCGCCCGCTTGCTGACAGTCAACAGTCGTTACAATTCGACGCGACCTTGCCGGCTCCCCATCCCCTGCTTGACGAGGTCCGACAAATGGATCTTTTCTCCATGACCCCCCTGGATGCGCTCAATCGGTTAGCGGCCCTTCAGCAGCGACTGTTGAGCGAGTAATACGCATATCGAGCACTGTCTTCACAAGAATTCGGCAAAGAAAAAGGCGGCGCCCTTTCGGAGCACCGCCTTCCCTTCAAGCCGATGGCTTGCTAAAAATCAGTGACCGCCCCGATTGTACTGGGCCGTCCAAGGAATCAGGTTGGCGAGCGGCTTGCCGTTAGGCAGCAGCACATCATACTGCATCAACACCGAGTCGGCGCCCTTCGGAGAGGTATTCAGTGCCTGCTTGGCTGCAGCGCAGGCCGCATCGGCTTCCGTCTTTCCCTCACAATCCTTCAACCGAAGTGAGGAAATGCTCTTCGTTTTGCCCATTTCACCGGCATTGTCGTTGAGCTTCTTGACCGAGGAAATCACCCGGTGATTCTGCTCGGTTTCCTGTGCCACGAATTCAACCAACGTCGTCGGGGAACTTGGCGGAACCTCCTTCGCAGCCGCCGGTCCTGCATGCGGACGTGCCATCGACTTCAGCTGCTCCCAGACATTCTTGTCGGCGGGATAGAACTTGAGGTTCTTGCCCGGGTGAATTTTCTGCCAGAACAGACCGCTTTCGGCATTGCCCCCGAACACGGCGATATTGATCCACACCGCCTCATCATAAGGATCCAAAATGATCACCCGACCCTGCAGCGTGGTGGGCTTGCTCAAATCTCCCCACTCAAACCGCTCCTGGAATGCCTCAATGGCCAGCGCGGTGGAGGCAAATCCTACCACAAGAGCCACGGCAGCCATAAAAGACCACCCTTGCTTTTGAAGCTTCATAATCGCATCCTCCTTAAAGAAGACAAAAGAGTCTAAAAATGTCGCCTCGCGTATAAATGTTACTTCAAGACCTTGAAGCCGGTAATGGTCCGACCATCGAGCGTCACTTCCATCGCCACAAGTTCCTGCGACGCCTTGATGATCTGGTCCATCAAGCTCTTGTCCTTGACGGCCAACCGAACAGTGGTTGCGGCATGGTACCAACCAGCATACGGATTGTTCCTATCGGTACCGCCGGTGAAGCCCCAGGCGCAGCAGACGAACAAAGGATCCGGCGGCTTGACTTCCATTTGCGTTGACGAGCGTCCACCACCTTCTCCGGAAGCCGGTTCACCGGTATTCCAATATTGAATACCGAAGAGAATTTCATTGTCAGGATTATCCGCCCACTGCGACCAGACACGCCCCTTGAGGGTGTTGGTGGTCTCTCCCTTGAAAACCTTTCCGCTGCCCGTAATGATTTCGCTGACCCCACCCCCAGCTGGAGCATCGGCTGCCACCGAAAGCTCGGCGGTCAGCAAGCCGACAACGGAGGACACTGCAAGTGCGGCTAGAATTCCGACCCTATTCATAACCCTACCCTCCTTGGAAAAATGATGGCTAGAGAACCTGTGAGTCCTAAATATCCAAAAAAGAGTGCCAAAAAAACAAAATTCAGAGAACGTGCTAGCAGGAGGAAGTGCGACCCACACCCCCTTTCTCTCTGCTTACCTTCCCCTGTAATGCAGTCGAAATAAATTCAGACTTTAGTAGCGAAAACGCGGCCATGGTACTGAAATCCACGAAATGTGTCAAGAAAATGTTTTGCCGAAATTCCATCACGAACATCACCGATAAACATTTATATTATCAGCTGGTTATCCTCTTTCAGCGGCAGAACCACGGGGCTCCTCTTCTCTCAAGGCACAGGCGTATTGCTCTAAATCGTCAAACGGTTGTTAGGGGGCGAAGGCCTGTAGGCTTTTGGTCGGGATCGGCCCGAGCGCCGTAATCGAAAGACGGTGTTGATCAAACAGGTCTTGTGCCACACGATAGATCTGATCGATCGTCACGCGATCGATTTCCGCCGTCATCTGTTCCAGCGACACATGACAGCCTTGCGTCAACTCATCTTTTGCCAGCTTGCTCATGCGGCTATGTGAACTCTCCAAACCAAGCATCAAACTGCCCTTCATTTGGTTTTTAACGCGGGCCAGATCCTTCGCATCGACCCCATGTCTACGCAGCTTCTTGAGCTCCCGACAGACGACTTCCACGACACGCTGCACCTCTTTCGGGCGCGTGCCTGCGTAGACGGTGATCATGCCTCCATCTGAATAGGTAGAAAGATAGGAATAGATGGAATAGACGAGGCCTCGCTTCTCCCGCACTTCCTGAAAGAGCCGCGAGCTCACACTTCCTCCCAACACGCCATTAAGCGCATGGGCTGCATAACGGTCCTTGTGCCCGGCGGCCAAACCTTGCAGCCCCAAACAGAGATGGACCTGCTCAAGCGTCTTGCGCTGGACCAACACCCCTCCCTTGACTTCAGGCGGGCGGCGATTCGGCCTGACTGCCGGCCCCTTGTGCGAACCGGAAAAGTATCGAGCCAACAATTGCTCCAAACGTCTCCACGTGAAGTTGCCCGCCACCGCCACAACCGTCCGCTCCGGATCATAATGGGACCGCACATACGCCAACAGATCGTTTCGATCGAGTGCCTGGATTCTCGGAGCCTGTCCGAGGATCGGCCGACCCAGCGGATGGCTTCCCAGGATGTGTTTCATATGGAGTTCCTGAACCAGATCCTCCGGATCGTCCTGAACCATCCGAATCTCTTCGAGCACCACCTGTTTTTCCTTCTCGACCTCCTTGGATTCGAAGCGAGAACGGTAGAACAGATCGGAGAGCAGCTCCAAGGCAGTCTCCAATTGCTGGTCCAGCACCTTCACGTAAAAGGTCGTGGTTTCACGGGTCGTGAATGCATTCATTTCCCCGCCCAGCGCGTCGATCTCGCGGGAAATCTGCGTCGCCGACCGGCTTCGCGTCCCCTTGAAAAACATGTGCTCCAGGAAATGAGAGAGCCCTTCTTCCCCCGGCTGCTCATCGCGGGATCCGACGTTCACCCAAATCCCGATCGTGACGGACTTCAGCGTCGGGATATGTTCCGCCACAATGCGCAACCGGTTGTCGAGGACGATCTTGCGGTACACGATCGATTATCCTGCCGGAGTGGGCTCGGTGGTAGGAGAGCCGGCCGGCGCCGGCATCGCTTCTTTCCGGCTCAGACGAATCTTTCCCTGTTTGTCGATTTCCAGCACCTTCACCATGACCTGATCGCCTTCGGAGACCTCGTCGGAGACCGCCTTGACCCGATGGTGGGCCAGCTGAGAAATGTGCACCAGCCCATCCGTGCCGGGAAGCACTTCGACGAAGGCGCCGAAATCCATGATCTTCCGTACCGTCCCCAGATAGATCTTGCCGACCTCGACTTCCTCGGTCAGGCGCTTGATCATCTCGATGGCCTTCTGTGCCGAGGCCTCATCGGACGAGGCAATCGTGACATCGCCCGTGTCTTCGACATTGATCTTCACGCCGGTCTCCGCGATGATGCTGCGGATCATTTTTCCACCGGGGCCGATGACGTCGCGGATCTTGTCCTGCTTGATCTTCATCGGGAATATCCGCGGTGCGAAGGCCGACAGCTTGGTCCGCGGGGTGTTCAGGGCCTGGGCCATCCGCTCGAGGATGTGCAGTCGACCGGCTTTCGCCTGAGCCAGCGCTTCACGCATCAACGCCGACGTAATCCCTCCGATCTTGATGTCCATCTGCAGAGCGGTGACGCCGTTCTTGGTTCCCGTCACCTTGAAATCCATATCACCCAGATGGTCTTCCAATCCCAGGATATCGGAGAGAACCAGCACCTGGTCCCCTTCCTTGATCAATCCCATCGCGATCCCAGCCACCGGCTCCTTGATCGGAACACCCGCGTCCAACAGCGCCAGCGTGCCTCCGCAGACCGTGGCCATGGAAGACGACCCGTTCGATTCCAGAATTTCCGACACAATCCGCACCGTGTACGGAAACTTGTCTTTGCCCGGAATGACTGATTTCAACGCCCGCTCCGCGAGGGCTCCGTGGCCCACTTCACGCCGTCCCGGCGACCGAAGCGGCCGCGCCTCACCGACACTGAAGGGCGGAAAATTGTAATGCAGCATGAAGGTGCGCATGTACTCACCTTCCAAGGCGTCGATCCGTTGCTCGTCGTCCGTCGTTCCCAGCGTCACCACAGCCAAGCTCTGCGTTTCTCCGCGGGTAAACACGGCGGAGCCATGCGCACGCGGCAACACTCCGACTTCGCAGGTGATCGGACGAATGTCCGCCGGGCCACGACCATCGGCGCGTACCCGCTTTTCGAGGATCATGTTGCGGACTTCCGTATACTCCAAGCCGTGGAAAATGATTTTCACATGCCGCGCCCGATTGGGATCGTCGGTCTTCAGCTTCTCGATCGTCTCCGCCAGTACCTGGTCCAAACGTTCCTGCCGCGCACTTTTGTTTGGAATGAGGATGGCTTCGCGAATCGGCCCCGCCACCAATGCGCGAACCTGTTCGCTCAGGGCCGCATCGATCGGCTCCTGCTCCACGGTCCGTTTCGGCTTGCCGGCCAGTCCGC
Source organism: Nitrospira sp. (assembly GCA_030123565.1). Classification (NCBI taxonomy): domain Bacteria; kingdom Pseudomonadati; phylum Nitrospirota; class Nitrospiria; order Nitrospirales; family Nitrospiraceae; genus Nitrospira; species Nitrospira sp. The sequence continues at coordinate 3,604,471 of CP126122.1, forward strand.
GCAATTCTTCGATCTTCGCGACGATCCGCTTGATCTCGCCGTGCGCCAATTCGATGGCCTCCAACATGGTCGCTTCGGGCAATTCGCTCGCCCCCGCCTCGACCATCATCACCGCATCCGCCGTCCCTGCCACCACGAGATGGAGGTCGCTGGTCTCCAAGATCTCCAGATCGGGGTTCACCACGAACTGTCCGTTGACACGCCCGATCTTGACGCCCGCGATCGGACCGTTGAACGGAATCGGCGAGATCGCCAGCGCCGCGGAGGCCGCAATGATGCCGATGACATCCGATACGCCGCTCTTGTCGGCGGACAACACCGAGGCGATGACTTGAGTGTCGAGGTAGTATCCCTCGGGGAACAGTGGACGAAGCGGCCGATCGATCAACCGGCTGGTGAGCACCTCCCGTTCCGACGGACGGCCTTCCCGTTTGAAATACCCGCCGGGAATCTTGCCCGCGGCGTAGGTCTTTTCCTGGTAATCCACGGTCAGCGGCAGAAAGTCCACGCCGGGCTTGACGGTTTGGGACGCGACGGCCGTGGCGAGCACGACGGTATCACCATAGGTCGCCCAGATCGCGCCGTCCGCCTGTTTCGCAATACGGCCGGTCTCCAGCGTCAAGCGGCGACCCGCCAGCTCGATGTCTACAACATGTTTCATCTATGGTCTCCTTCAGTTAAGTCCCACAGATGCCCACAGAGATAAGCTCAATCGGCATGGCCGGCCTTTGAACTTGTTTCAGTGTTCACCTGCGAGGACGATGGTGAGGCCGCCACACAGGACGGTGGCGGCCTCCTCGTTCACACAACTACTTACGAATGCCCAGGCGCTCCAGAATCGCACGATACCGCGCCTCGTCGATATGGCGGAGGTAGTCCAGCAACCGCCGGCGACGTCCCACCAAGGTCAACAGCCCACGCCGGGAATGGTGGTCTTTCTTATGCAGCTTGAAATGCTCCGTCAAATAGGTAATCCGGTTCGTCAGGATGGCGATTTGCACCTCCGGCGAGCCGGTGTCCTTGTCATGCTGCTGAAAATTTTTCACCAATTCCGTCTTCACTTCTTTCACGAGTGCCATACGTCTCTACTCCTCTATTGGATTCGCGATTCTACCGCCCTGTGATTCTTCCGTGATCAAGACTTTTGAAACAGCAATCGGCTGTTCGCTCAAACCATGTTTCTCGATGTCCATGCCTGCCGGCAGGGTCCCGATGGCCAGCAGACGTCCCGCTTCGTCCTTGATACGGATGGCCCGCGTCGACCGCTCAAAGGAAGCGGTCGTCACGCCCACCCATGCCAGGATTTCGGAAGGGGGGATCGGCATTCCATGCAACACCCGCCCGGCCGTCCCGGCTCCCACCCTGCAGGCCGGAAGACCGGCCAGCGCTTCGTCCAATGTGAGCATGGATGCGGCGAGTGTGCCCTGCTCAAGACGCGACTCTACTTCCTCCACCCTCAACGCCTGCTCCAGGGTCAGCGGGCCGACTCGTTCACGCACCAACATCGTCATATGGCCGCCGACGCCCAGCCTTTGTCCGATATCCGCACAAAGCGTCCTGATATAGGTCCCCTTGGAACAGGCCACCCGCAGCGTCACATCCGGAATCTGAACCCGAACGACGTCGAGACGAGAGACGGTCACCTCTCGAGCTTGGCGCGCCACATCCCGTCCGGCCCTTGCGGCCTTGTACAACGGAACCCCCCCGACCTTCACCGCGGAATACATGGGGGGCACCTGCTGAATGGGCCCTTCAAACTCTGCCGCGACCTCGCGGACACGTTCTTCCGTGATCGATTCAGTCGGCGCTCGCTGAAGCAAGGTCCCTGTGGCATCCTGCGTGTCGGTAGTCTCTCCGAGTCGCAAGCCTGCCAGATAGGTTTTGTCCCATTCCAGCAAATATTCGGCGATGCGCGTCCCACGTCCCACGAGCAAGGGCAAGACACCGGTCGCCGCCGGATCCAGCGTCCCGGCATGGCCCAATTTCATCCCGCGCAACTTCCCCCGGATCCGCGCCACCACGTCATGCGAGGTCCACCCTGCTTCCTTGTGGACGTTCAATACGCCGTCTTGGAGGGCAGCGCCCACCTGTGCTTCCGTCGCGGCAATCATCGTCATGTGCTAGGCATCGGCACGCGGGGTTTCAACGGCCGTCTCATCTTGATCACGGTGCAGGCCTTCCAGCAGTTGCAAGACACGATCGCCTCTCGGGCCGCTCACATCCTTCACGAACGTCACCTCGGGCAGGTACCGCAACGCCAACCGCCGACCCAATTCAGCGCGGACAAAGCCGCTCGCCTTCGCCAACCCGTCGAACACCTGCCGCTCGTCTTCATTGCGCTCCATGGTCGTGACAAAGATTCGCGCGATACGCAGATCCTTGGTCAGTTCCACATCGGTCACCGTGACGGAACGCACGCGCGGGTCTTTGATCTTCCGCATCAGGATGTCGGCGACTTCCATGCGAATCTGATCCGCCACGCGCTCGGCCCGGCTGTATGTCGCTTTAGTCATGGTGCCGCCTTAGAGCAATTCGATGCGTGACCGCACCAGCTGGATCGTGGGTACGCTTCGGATCAAATTCACGGCTTGATCCAGCACTTGATTGACATGGGCGGATTCGTTGGCCACACAGGCCAAACCGAGAATCGCCTTCTGCCACAAGTCCTGATCCCCGACCTCGGCCACCGAGACATTGAACTTATCTCGCAGCCGACTTTTCACGCTCTGCAGAACCTGGCGCTTGTCTTTCAATGAATGGCCGTCGGGAATGAACAGTTCAACCGTACAGAGCCCGACGATCATGCCCGATGACTTTGCGGAGACGCACCCCGGTTTGCCGGTTCAAGCTTGGCGGCAATCTTATCGAAGACATAGGCTTCGATAATGTCTCCGGATTTGAGGTCATTGAAATTCTCGATCGTGATGCCGCACTCATATCCCTGCTGCACTTCACGCACGTCGTCCTTGAACCGCCGGAGCGACCCCAACTTACCTTCGTAGACCACCACATGGTCTCGAATCACCCGCGCGCCGACGCTGGCCCGAGAGACGACGCCGTCCACCACGTAGCAACCAGCCACCAGGCCGGCTTTTGGAATCGTAAACACCTGCCGCACCTCCGCCCGTCCAAGGACGCGCTCCTTCAGCATCGGCTCCAGCAGCCCCTCCATCGCCGCGCGGATATCGTTCAGCGCATCATAAATGATGCTGTAGAGGCGCACGTCGACACCTTCACGCTCGGCCAGCGCAGCCGCTTTCGGCTCCGGGCGGATATTGAATCCGATCACGATCGCCTTGGAGGCCGCCGCCAACAGAATGTCCGTCTCCGTGATGCCGCCCACGCCGCTGTGCATGACGCGCAGTTTCACGGCTCCGGCGGGCATTTTTTCCACCGCGGCAGCCAAGGCTTCGGCCGACCCCTGCACGTCGGCTTTGATGACGATGGGCAATTCTTTGACGTTGCCTTCTTGAATCTTGGCGAACAAATCATCCAGACTGACTTTCGCCGGCCCGGCCAGTTCGGCAGCCCGCTGCTTCCTGGCCCGTTCCTCGGCAATTTCACGGGCGACGCGCTCATCCTTCACGATGGTGAACAGATCCCCAGCTGAAGGCACGCCCGGCAAACCGATCACCTCGACAGGAACCGACGGGCCGGCCTCGGAGGTTTTGCTCCCCGTGTCCGTGACCAGCGCCCGGACACGACCGCTGAAGTTTCCCACCACAAAGGCGTCTCCGACATGCAGAGTTCCGCTTTGCACCAATACCGTGGCGACCGGTCCCCGTCCCCGATCCAGCTTCGCCTCGATCACCAGGCCTTTCGCCATGCGTGAGGGGTCCGCTTTCAACTCCAGCACTTCCGCCTGCAGCAGAATCATCTCCAAGAGCTGATCCAGCCCGGTCCGCTGCTTGGCGGAGACTTCCACCATGATCGTATCGCCGCCCCAAGCCTCGGGAATCAACCCATGTTCGGTCAGGGCATTCTTGACACGATCGACGTTGGACCCGGGCTTGTCGATCTTGTTGATCGCCACGATCAAGGGTACTCCAGCGGCCTTCGCATGGTGAATGGCTTCCACCGTTTGCGGCATGACACCGTCGTCGGCCGCGACCACCAGAATTACGATGTCCGTCGCCTTGGCTCCCCGCGCGCGCATGGCCGTGAAGGCTTCGTGGCCAGGGGTATCGAGGAAAGTCACTTGTTTGCCGCGGACGCCGACGATGTACGCACCGATATGTTGCGTGATCCCCCCGGCCTCCCCCTCGGCCACTTTCGTTTGGCGAATCGCATCGAGCAGAGAGGTTTTCCCGTGATCGACATGCCCCATGATCGTGACGACCGGCGGGCGCGGCACGGCATGTTCCTCACCGGCTGACTGCGCGGCCTCTTCGAGCAACTCCTCGCCGACCTTTTCCGTCGAGACCTCCACCTTGGTACCGTACTCTTCGGCGATCAACGAGGCCGCTTCGAGATTGATGGGCTGATTGAAGGTCACCATCTGGCCCATCTCCATCAGCTTTCGCACAATGTCCGCCGGCCGCTGACCGATGAGTTCGGCAAATTCCTTGACGCTCACTCCTGCGCTCAATTTCACGCTTTTCTTTCTCGGTTTTGTGACTTCCGTGGGCGACGCATGGTGAATATGTCTGGATCGGTCTTCACGCCGTTGCACGGGGATGGCCCGCAGGTCTCCCCATCGAGTGGCATCGTTTTTAAACTTCGTCTCGTCTTCTTCCCGCGTCCGGGGCGCCTTTTTGGCCTTCTTCAATTTCTCACGCGCAGCCGCTTCGCTCTCCAGCACTTCGGTGACCATACCCTTCTTCTTCGCCAGGGCGGCGAGGGCATCGAGCGCGGGAGTCGTCGTCACGGGCGCTTGAACCGGCGTGGCCGGCGATTCTGTCGAGGCCGCCACGACGGCCGGCTGGTTCACCGCCTCCTCTGATGAAACAGGCTCCGACGGGGCCGTTCCAGCCGCCTCAGGACCAGAGCCGACGGCCGGCGCAACGGCTGCGGCTTCTCCTCCCGGATGGACGGCATGGGCAGGAGGAACCGTCGCAAAAGCGGCTTCCGCCGCCGCGAGAGGCGCCACACCATCTTCAGCGCCCTCTTCTTTCTTCTTTTTAATGAGAATGCGTTTCTTATCGGGCTTCTGAGGCTCCTCGTGCGTCACCGCATGCGCCTTCTCATGCGAGAGAGCGGTATCTTTCGTCGAACGAAGCCCTTTCTTGACATCGTGCCCACCCGACAGGGCCTCACCGGCCCGCGCCTTGGAACTCAACTTCTCCAACGCGATGCGAACCGACGCCTCATCCAGGGCGCTGCTGTGGGATGCCACAGGAATCCCGAGTCGCTTCAGTTCGGGAATCAGTTCCCGATTTTCCATCCCCAACTGCTTTGCTAATTCGTACACCCGCATACAGTACCGCTCAGCTCCACCCACTTAGAGAATTGCCGTTCGGCCCATGAAAATTGTGGGCCGCTTCAGTCCGCCTGTTGCGCCGCAGCCCGCGCCTCATCCTGCTGACGCTGCGCCTCGGTCTCCTCCGCCAGGGCCGCCTTGATCTCCCGATCCCGCTCGGCCTTTTCCTTCTCATATTCGGTCGCGCTGATGATGTCGATCTTCCAGCCGGTCAACCGCGCGGCCAGCCGCACATTTTGTCCGTTCTTGCCGATCGCCAGAGACAACTGCGAGTCCGCCACCACCACCAGCGCCGATTTCTTTTCTTCGTCGATCCCGACCTTCTCGATCGTGGCAGGATTCAACGCCTCCGCGATAAACACGCGCGGATCTTGCGTCCAGGTGATGATGTCGATCTTTTCACCGCGCAACTCGCGGACCACGGCCTGCACCCGCGACCCCTTGATGCCGACACAGGCCCCCACCGGGTCCACGGCCTTGTCGCGCGAGGAGACCGCGATCTTGGTGCGATCACCTGGCTCACGTACGATCGACTTGATCTCGACGATCTTTTCCCCGACTTCCGGGACTTCCAGTTCGAACAGTTTCGCCACGAACTGCGGGTGGCTGCGCGAGAGGATGACCTGTACATCCTTGGGCGTACGGCGCACTTCCAAGAGCAATGCTTTCACACGATCGCCGCGCCGATAGGTTTCACGTGGGATCTGCTCTTGAATGGGGAGGATCGCCTCGGTCTTGCCGAGATCCACCAGAAAATTCCGTCGCTCCATCCCGAGAATGATGCCGTTGACCAGGTCGCCCTGCCTGGTCGAATATTCCTTCTGAACGGCTTCCCATTCGGCCTCTCGCACCTTCTGAAAGATGACCTGCTTGGCCGTCTGAGCCGCGATGCGCCCCAGTTCATCCATTTCGATCAGGGAGCCGATTTCGTCGCCGACCTCTGCGCCCTCGTCATATTGGCGCGCTTCCTTCAGGGAGATTTCGGCTTTCGGATTGGCGACCGTATCGACGATCACCTTCTTCGACACGACCGAGATCTCGCCGGTTTTGGGATCGATTTCTACCTGGATGTTCTCTGCCTGGCCAAATCGTTTCTTCGCAGCGGTCTGAAGTGCGGACTCGATCGCGCCAATGACCCTGGCCTTGTCGATTCCTTTTTGGCGGCCGATTTCATCGATGACTGCGATCAACTCTCGGTTCATGGATCACACCTCATGGTTAACACTGCGCCCCGGCACCCCTTGCCGCCCATTTAAAACTCCTAAAACTCCACGTTCCGACGCGCCAAGGCAATCTGCTCAAGCTCAACCCGAACGGTTTCCGTATTTTTTTTCTGTTGTACCGCAAGTGTCACGGCATGCTCCTCAACATCGACCAAGGTTCCCACGAGCCGCCATTGCCCCTGCATCGGCCGGCGCAACTTGAGGTTCACCGGCTGCCCGATCAGGCGCCGATAGTCCTCCGGTCCCCGTAAGGGACGATCCAGGCCGGGTGATGAAACTTCCAGCGTATAGGCGTGCGGGAAGGGATCGATGACATCCAGCGCCGGACTCAGCGAGCGATGCGCCTGCTCGCAGTCCGTCAGCGTGATACCGCCCGGCTTGTCGATAAAGACACGAATCACGGTCCTGGGGCCCTGGCCGACACAGACTGTCTCGACTAACTCAAGGCCATGGGACCGTAAAATAGGAGCCGCGAGTTCTTGCACTCGCAGGTGGAGGGCCTCGGTCCTTTTCATCGAGGACTTGCCCGCCGACAGTGCTCCCGCTTCACTCATAGACAAAAAAGAAGCTCAAACAAAAAAGTGGGCCTGGGCCCACTTAAAGCGCAGGAACCATACCACGCCGCTTTATTGAAAGCAAGGGCACTAGCCGATCAACGCGTCCCATCGGCGCGCCAAGATCTGCGAGACAGGTCCCGGTCCACCGGTTCCGATCACCCGCCCGTCGATCAGGACCACCGGCAGCACCTCCACCGTCGTACCAGTCAGAAAGACTTCCGAGGCCGTGAACAATTCTTCCCTGGTCACGAAAGCTTCGGAAACCGGGAGCCCTTCTTTTCGCGCCAACTCCAAGACGATCGCGCGCGTCACGCCGGAGAGAATTCTGGGCCCTTCCGGCGCAGTCTGGACCGTGCCGTTCCGCACGACCATCACATTACTCACCGATCCCTCCGTCACCAGTCCCTCACGAATCAGGATCGCCTCGAACACCCCGGCCTCCTTGGCCTGCTGACGTGCCAACACATTCGGCAACAGATTCACGCTTTTGATGTCGCAACGTCCCCAGCGAATGTCGTCGGTCGTGATGGCCCGCACCCCGGCATGCCGAACCGCTGCCTCCAGCGGACGAAGTTCTCGAAAGGTCAAGACCGTGGTCGGTGCAAGATCAATGGGAAAGGGGTGGTCGCGAGGGGCCGGTCCGCGGGTGATCTGCAGATAAATTTTGGTCTCTGGGCATCGGCTCAACCGCAGTCCCTCATGAATCAACGAGGTCCACTGAGTCGCCGTATGCCCGATTGGAAGCTGTAGCGCCCGCGCACTCCGTTCGAGTCTGGCCAGATGCGCCTCCAGGGAGAAGGGCTGCCCGCGATAGGTGCGGATGACTTCATAGACGCCGTCGCCGAATTGAAATCCACGATCCTCGATGCCGACGACCGCATCAGCCAACGGACTGAACCGACCATTCACACAGGCGATGTCAGGCATAGCGCATTTCTCACCGCCCCATTCCTCAGGACACGGTCACATAAAAAATTTGCCGGTCTTCAGCCGTGAATTTCCACCCCATTCGTTTTTCAAACACCAGCCGGTGGGTTCCGACCGCCACGGGCCTGAACTCGAACGTGCGTTGCCCGTTATCGACCGCGTTATTGCTGGCGATGCGAAGAAAATCGTCTTCGACCAGAGGCATGACGGCCGCATCATAGATCGGGACCCACTGCTCCCCCCTCGTGCGATCCTCCCATAAATGAATGTGGACGGACGCCCCTATTCGGGCAGTCAGGACCTTGGCTCCCGGTTCTCGCTCAGTTCCTGTCGGATAGGGCTTGCTGGATGGACTCATGACACGCTCTTGCGACTCCGTAGGGATGATTCGTACGCTAGACCTTGCGCCGCCCTCCGATGAACACCTGGCCGTCCTCCACGCGCACGTCGTAGCTGCCGACGCAGTAGCCTCCGCCGTCGGTCCCCTGTCCGTTTCGAACATCGAACGCCAGATCATGCCAAGGACAAGAGACGACATGCCCCTTCACGCGCCCCCTGTTCAAAGGGCCGCCTTCATGAGGACAGACATTGTAGATCGCGTGAAAACGCCCCTCGATATTGAAGACCGCGATGGCGCGTTCGTTCACCTTCACGACCTTGACCTGGCCGGGCGGAATATCCTCGACCTTGGCCACGCATTGAAACCCTTCCATAAGGCGACTCCGGTTCCGTTACATACGAAGCGTAAATTTGAGCTCCATCCCAGTCGTGATCCCTTCGCGTCGGACGTACCCTGCCTCCGCCTCGATCAGATAGCGCACCGGCTCTGACGGAGGCCCATAGAGCGGACAAGGGTCCTGCGCGCAAGGCGGTACCTGCTCCAGGAGGTGTACCACGTGATGGCTTTCATCGACCCATACCATATCGACCGGAATGCGAAACTGCCTGGTCTGAACTCGATGCAATCCGGTCGACTCAAAGATATAAAGCATCCCCGTGCCGGCTGGCAATCCTTCTCGAAACGCCAGGCCGAAGAGCAGCTTCTCGGGAGTGCTGGCCACTTCCGTTTCCATGGTCTTCCCGTTCGGAAATTCCACGATGATGATTTCGGATTCCTTCGGCCCGCCGAGAAACAGGCTCACACTCACCAGCAACATCACCAAGAGCACGAGCGTGACGATTTTCTTGCGGCGCTGCTCCGATTCAGGCCCGCTCGTCCTCGTCACCATCGCGAAACATTGCCCGACATGGAATCATCCTCGATCGATCGCACATGCGCAGAGCCGCATGTACATTGGGCCCAAAGGCCCATGACTTTCAGCGCCCTAGGCCTTCTTCCCAAGTCTCCCTCTGTTGACTTGCCGAAGAAACGCAGCTTAGAATGCCCCCCTGCTTCGTCGCGAACTATGGTCGCGGCGGCACGAAATTGTCAACATTTTATCCGTCATCAAGGAACTGAGAAGGAGGCACGGGCCATGGCGCTTCTGATCACCGATGAATGTATTTCCTGCGGAGCATGCCTACCGGAATGTCCGAATGAAGCGATCTTCGAAACGCGTAGCGACGCCGAAGGGAAGGGCAATCATGTCGGCGATGGCCAGGGAGTCGGCGACAATATTTACGTCATCACGCATGATCGTTGCACCGAGTGCGTAGGACATTTCGACGAACCACAATGTGCGGCGGTTTGCCCGGTGGACAATTGCTGCATTTCCGATCCGGCTTATCCGGAAACGACCGAGGTCCTGCTGGAAAAAGCCAAGACGTTGAACCCTGATAAGCAAATCGATCCAGCCAAGGTCTGGAGCGGCGTCCGCAACTAACTCCACCTATCCCTCACCATAAGCTGTCGCCATGCGAAGGCTCCTCCGGGAGCCTTCGCTTTTTTCGATTGCCCGCTGGTTCGAGCCGCAGGTTGGCACACAAATGTATTCCCCTCTGGCTTTCCTCGGTTGACCGCTGTAGACTTTAATTAAAAGGGGTACGCAGTACAGACGTGCGACCACCTTCTCATGCCTGTGTGGCCACCCCAACCCATCAGCCACCCTCTCACCCGGAGGTGCCCATGACACACTTCACCCGCCTGATTTTGCTCGGCTGCCTCGCCGGCCTCATACTTCCAGGCCAGGCCATGTCCAGCACCGGTGACGTCGGCACCATTATCGAGAGTTTCGTCACGAAACAATTTCCTGACGCGGCCAGTCACTTTTGGGTCGTGAATGAGACGCAATGGGATGGCGATGAAATGATTGTGGATGTGAATGCGATCGTCACAGATCGCGTGCAAGCGGAGCCTACGGCGAGTCGTTTCTTGCTGTTGATCGTGGCCGGTACCCTGAAGGGCTCCCAGAGTATCCCCTTGGATGCTGCGGCCGAATGTCAGAAGGAGCAAGAGGTCTGATCAAGGGCCCGTTCAATGCCTCGCCGAAACCATCCATACTGAAACATGACGACGCCCCATCTGCATCACTGCAGATGGGGCGTCGTGCTTCACACCCTGTGCGAATCGACTACTTGAGCATCAAAATCTTTCCACCAACGTGGGCCGGATGCAAGTGGCAGCGATAGTTCAACGTGTTCCCCTGCGTGGCATAGAACATGTCGCTGGTCGGAACACCGATGTACTTGGTCTCGCCCGGCTTCAGGACCACTTCCGCCTTCATCACGAATGGTGAACCGGCATTGGGGGCGTCGGTCATCTGAAACCCATGCTCCGAAGAAGAGTTGTTCGTGACCTTGAGCACCACCGGACGGCCCGGACGAACTTTGAAATCGATCACGGTGACCGGTGGATACCAGGCCTTTATATTGCCGATCTCCACGGAATACAATTCCGCATCCACTACCAACTCCTTAAACGGCTGGCCGACGACGGAACCGGTTTCCAGATCACCGATCTCGACACCGCCAGCTTGCAGCGCATATGCGCCGGATGCCCCAGCCACCAGCATGACCAGGCTAAAGAACACTGCTACCATCGTCTTACCCATGACCTACCTCCTTAAAGAGATTAAGAAGAGATGTGATTAGGTTGGTGAATAATGACCACCGCGCTCAGTAACCCCTGTCGCACGCTCTGCACCGGAGCACAGTCGCTACGAATCGAAAATATCCTAAATAATAGGTTAGCGAGGGACACCTTATAGCATAGGGATGAAAAAGGAAGCAAGAAAGTTCTTGAGCGCCGGCCAGCCCCATCCGCAACCGGCTCTTCCCCGATCTCGAGGCTGTTGAAAATCAGCTTCATCTTGTATTTCAACTAATTACGGCAACATTTTCGCATCAGGTAACGCTGCTTCAACCTGTGATCCGATCAGGATGTCGTAGGGGGTATAGTCGTCGGTCAATATCAAACCGGGTGACCACGGCTTCGTTCTCCGCGATGCGAGCAACGCCGTCGCCTCCGGCGGAAGTCGCCGAGCCTCGACCTGCGATTGAATGAGGGAGACCATCTCCTCGTAAGGCATGCGGTCGATCGGACTCCCGCCGAAAAAAATCAGGTTCTCTGCAGTCGTTTGATGGGCACGCCACGGCCCCTTCACTCCGAAGGATTCGATGGTGGGGAAGGCCGTTTTCAACGTCTGCACCACCGCACTTGCTCGCTGGAGATCTCCACCTTCTCCCGAGGAAGCCAGGTTGAGCGCCATGACGCCGTTCGGATTCAGTCTCCTCTTGAGCTCTGAAAAAAACTCGACCGTGGTCAGATGGAAGGGAATGAGGTGCCGGGCAAACGCATCGACCCAGATGACGTCGTAGGTCGCCGCCGTGTCCCGCAAAAACACCCTGGCATCCTTGACGAAGATATGGTGATTCGCAGGCGGCCGATACTCGAAATATTGCTCCGCCATCTGCACGACGACGGGGTCGAACTCGACGACGTCCAACTCCAACTCCGGCCAGACCAGAGCCAGCCACTTGGCCAGTGATCCACCTCCATGTCCCAAGATAAGCCCCCGTTTGGGCTCGGGCGCCAATGCCACAGCCGCGACCATGAGCTGGCTGTAGGGAAGAAAGAGGGTCGCAGGATCAGCCCGCCACATGACCGCGTGCCATGTTCGATCGAGCACCAGATATCGAAACAGATCGTCGTCACGGACCCGCACCTGCTGGTAGGGGCTATCTTCCTGATGCACAAGACCGGCAACGGGAGGAGCCTGACCGAACAATTGCCAGCTCAAAATGAGCAGACCGGTCAAAAACAATCCCGCCAGCTTCGTCCCCCTGCCGCTCCCTCGCTGCAGCCACAGTAGTCCCAATAGAAGCTGCGCGACGCCCAACGAGGCGACCAGCGTGTGGGTCCCCAGCCAGGAAAGGAGAAAAAATGCGGTGCCCCATGTTCCGGCCAAACTCCCGACCGTGGATAGAGCGATCATACTGCCCGTGTGACGACCGAGATACCCCATGTCCACAACGGCCAAACGGAGGAGCGCCGGCATGACCCCACTCAGCCCGAAAGCAGGAGGGGCGAGCAACACGCAGGCGGCCAGGCTCGGTCCCCACCGAGGATCTTCTATGGCTCTCGCCACTTTGAGAATCGTCGTGTGCCCCACCCAGGACATCAGCAACGTCCAGGCGCCCGATCCAAGGAGCATCCACGCCAGAACCGCCGCGACGCGATACCGATCCGACGCCCACCCACCGAAGGCATAGCCCGAACTCATGGCCGCCAATATGATCCCGATCAGCGCCCCCCAGACGAACAGGGAGTTCCCAAAAATCGGGGCAAGCAACCGGCTGCCAAGAATTTCCAGGGCCATCACAATGGCGCCGGTCACGAGCGCGGTCACGAGCAAAAACATGCGCGGAGTGGAAGGCACCGAAGGTCCCTGGCCCATCATCGACGAAGGACCGCTGAAGACAGTACCGGCGAGAGGCACGGCGCGAAGTGAGCAGGCGTCATGTTACAGCGTTCCCCAATTCTTGAAGTAGCGAAGCAGATCTCGCACCGAAATCATGCCGACCACACGGCCTTCTTCGGTAATGACGAGGTGTCGGATCCCTCGTTCAGCCATGACGTCGCTCGCCTCATGCGCCGATTGGGCGATATCGATCGTCATCACCGGCGCGCTCATCACCGCCCGCACCAGAACCTGATCGGCGGCTGCCCCGCTGGCCATCGCCTTTCGAACCAGATCTGCCTCACTGACGATGCCCACGTAGTCCCCATGGTCGGAAACGAGCATCGCCCCGACCCTGGCATCGCGCAGTTGTCGCGCCACAGCCAGCAAGGTATCGTCCGGATGCACCGTCCTGGTGATGGGACGCATCATCATCGCCAAGGGGCGCTGGATGGGCCCGCTCAATGCCGCCATTCGCCGGTCGCTCCTGTGAAGAGGGCGAAATTCTACTGAAGTGCGGCGCAATCTGCAATTCTTCCGCGAACCTCCGGCTAAAAACAAGTGATTTGATTGCTCGTCCTGGTCGACATTGTTATACTGACGACTCTCCACGTACACTCACTCGAGCACCAGCGATCGTTCTGCAGAAGGAGACGTGTCCATGCATATCAGCGTGATTGGAACTGGTTATGTCGGCTTGGTCACCGGAGCCTGCTTCGCGGAATTCGGCGTGAACGTCACCTGTATGGATACGGACGAGCGCCGCATCACCAAGCTTGAGAAGGGTGAAGTCCCCTTTTTCGAACCGGGCATCACCGAACTGGTGGCCAAAGGCATCAAAGAAGGCCGGCTTCACTTCACCACCGATGTGGCCAAGGCCGTGGACAAGGCGCTGGCCATTTTTATCGCTGTCGGGACCCCGCCGAAGTCCGACGGCTCGGCCGACCTGTCGTATGTCGAGGAAGTGGGACGCGGCATCGCCAAAAACATGACCGGTTACAAGGTCATCGTCACCAAGTCCACGGTTCCGGTCGGGACCGGCGAAAAATTGCGCGAGGTGATCAAGGCCAACCAGACCGGCCGCTTCCGCTTCGATATCGTATCGAATCCGGAATTCCTCCGTGAAGGCTCCGCCATCGAAGACTTCATGCGGCCGAACCGCGTGGTGATCGGCGCCGACAGCGAGCAGGCCGTCGCGATCATGAAGGACCTCTATCGCCCGCTCTACTTGCTGGAAACCCCGATCATCGTGACCGACATTCCGACGGCTGAAATGATCAAATACGCCTCCAACGCATTTCTCGCCGTGAAGATCTCCTTCATCAATGAAATCGCCACGGTTTGTGAAAAGGTGGGGGCCGATGTGCAAATGGTCTCCAAGGGCATGGGGCTCGACAATCGCATCGGAAGCAAGTTTTTGCATGCCGGACCGGGGTTCGGCGGTTCCTGCTTCCCGAAGGACTTGGCCGCACTGGTCCAGACCGGAGAACGGGTGGGATACCCGTTTCAGATCGCCGGCGCCGCCGCCAAGGTGAATTACGAGCAGCACCTGCGCATGGTGGCCAAGGTCCGAGAGGCTTGCGGCGGGGTGAAGGGAAAAACCCTCGGCGTGTTGGGGTTGTCGTTCAAACCCAACACCAACGACATGCGGGAAGCGCCGTCCCTGACGATCCTCAGCGAGTTGATGAAGGAAGGGGCGACGGTTCGCGCCTACGACCCGGCCTCGATGGAGGAGTCCATGAAATTGCTGCCGGGCATGGTGCCCTGCCAGGACACCTATGACGCGGCGGAAGGCGTCGACGGCCTGATCATCATGACCGAATGGAACCAGTTCAGAAATCTTGACTTCGAGCGGCTGAAAAAATCCATGCGGCAGCCGCTTCTGCTCGATCTGCGCAACGTCTACGACACGGACCGCGTCGTCGGCTTCGGTTTCCGCCACGTCTCGGTCGGTCGCCCCACCAAAGACCCGTTCGCCTAGGCGGCGGGCAGGTCCCTACGACTAGCCGAGGAGCTTCGCCGCTTCGGCCTGCGCCCCTTCTTTGGGCTTCGGTTTATAGCCCATCCGGTCGAGCACCTTCATGATCTTGGTCTTCAGCCGATCATCCGCTTCCGCCAGGGCCGTGGCCAATGGTTCGACGGCCGGCTTTCCGATCTTCCGGATGATTTCCGTCGCCGATTGACGCACGTCGTCCTCCTCCGCAGCCAACAACGGCACGAGGGAGGGCACGGCCGTCCCGCCGATCTTGATCAACGAGTCATAGGCCCGCTGCCGCACGTCGCCCACTTCGTCGGTGAGGGCATCGACCAGCGGCCCGACGGCGCGCGGATCTTTCAACTCACCGAGGACTTCCGCCGCATATTTGCGGTTGAGCCAATGGGAGTCTTTCAGGTCGATCAGCATGGCATCGGCCTTGGCCGCATTCGGATCCTTCGCGCGAACCCGGAAGCTCTTCGCAATGCGCTTGCCGCCTTCTTCGACCACGCGGATCGTCGCCCCGTCGCCGGGCTTGATCTTGAGGAACTCTTCGAGGGCCTCTTCCCCCACATCGAGCACGACGGTTTTCCCGTCGTACGCGAGCAGTTCGACTTCCAGCTGCTTGGCTTCCGGATTGACGGCCACGACACGCTCCGTCACCAAGTTGAAGCCGTCTTTCTTGGGGCCACCCTTCGGTCCGATCTGAATCAGTTTTGCCGGTGCTTCATCTGCCATAGTAGAGTTCCTTTATCCGGTTATGACGAGGCCGCCTGTTTCCATCCCAAACTCGCGAGCACACCTTCGACCGTTTCCTGCACCATCGTATTTTCGTCTTCCAAGAGGGGAAGCAACGGCTCGATCGCCTGCTTCGCCCCCAGACGCGCCAACGACTCGGCGGCATTCCGGCGCACGAGCCAATCCTCATCCTGGAGCGACCGGATCAACGCATCGGCGCTGCGTGGATCGCCGATTTTCCCGAGCGCCTCCGCCGCATGGCGCCGCACCATCCAATTGGGGCCCAAGAGACCGTCGATCAGCGCATCGACCGCCCTGCTGTCGCCGATTTTTTTCAGGACCCGCGCCACATCTTCGCGCACCGTGCCGTCGCCGAGCGCGTCGATCAAGCCCGGCGTCGCCCGCGCGTCTCCGATGCGTTCCAACGCCCACACCGCCGCCGTCCTGACGGCGCCGTCTTTGTCTTTCAGGGCCGTCATGAGGGGCTCGACCGCGCGTGCGTCGCGCAGGCGCCCCAGCGCGTTCGCCGCCTGTTCTCGAATCGCCCATTCATCGTCGCGGAGCGCGTCGAGCAGGTGATCGAAGGCGACGGGGCCGATGCGGACCACGGCGGTCGCCGCCGCCTCACGAACGACGGCATCCTCATCCGCCATCAGGCCGATCAACTGGGGAACGGCCTCGATGCCCATCTGTCCCAGGCTCGCCATCGCATGGTCCCGCAACGCGTCATTGTCGTCGCGAAGCGCAGAAATCAGTTGTGCAATTCTTTCCGCCTCACTCATGATCCTCAGATCCCTCCTGTCCGACCGGCTGCCCGCCTTCGAGCGCGGCGAGCTTGTCCGCGATGAGTCCGGCGCTGTAGGACACGATGCCGTCGCGGTCGGTTCGCAACCGGTTGAACAGCTCGTTATGCGGACGCAACACTTCGACGTCTTTGATTTTGGCCAACGCCTCGATCGCCATCACCCGCAACGGCCTGATCGGGATGGCCTCGATGTACAATTGCGCCGGACGCGGGTCGCCGATGAGGCCCAAGGACTTGAGCGCATACTCCTTCACCCCGGTATCCCGGTCGACCTGCAACCGTTTCATCAGCGGCTCGACCGCGCGGACGTCCCCAATTTTCCCCAGCAGATCGGCGGCCGCTTCACGCACCACCCAATCGTCATCCTCCAGGTACTCGATCAAGATCTCGACGCTCGGCCGTCCGATCCCGAGCAGATCCATGACGACGGCCATGCGGGCCTCTTCGCGCTCGCTCGCACCCTCGATGTCCCGCAGCGCATTGAACGACGCGTCGATCCGCTCACGAATCGCCCCCAGTTTCTTCAACGTCCGCACGGCAATGTCGCGGACGGTCGGGGACGCCATCGCATCGATCAGCCCGTCCGCCGAACGCGGATCGAGCAAATGCTCCAAAATCGTTGCTGCCGTCGTCTGCGCCTCGACTTCCTGATGGGTCAACATCTCGCACAGCGGAGCGATCGCGTTCGGAATCAAACCCAGGAGGTGGCGGACCCGGTTCCGCACATCCTCGTCCTGCGACTCGTGGAGATTGCGCACAAGGCTCGCCGCCGTCGCGTCATTCAGCACACCGGCCATTTGTTCGAGTGCGACAAACCCGGCCTGCCTCACGGTCTCATCAGCGTCGCCAAGCAGCCGGACCAAGGCAACGCCCGCGGCAGGATCTTTGATCCGCGCCAACATCCCGGCCGCTTCAACCCGGAGCGGAACGGCCCCCGTCTCCAACGCATGCGTGAGCGCCTGCACCGCCCGCGGACCACCGGCCAGGCAGGCGGCCGTGGCCCGCATGCGCCGCCACTCTTCCTCATGGGTCAATTCGGAAACGAGTGTGTCGAGGGTCTCTTTGGGCATGGTCAACGACACGGCAACAGGAACGAGTCAAAAGAACAAACCAGAAACCAGATCATGTTGCTTTTTTATTTTTCCTTTTTAACTTTTACACCCGTCCAGGACGCCAGCCGACGGCAGACAGGGTTTCTCGGACGTGATACCGAACATTTTCATCCTGCTCCGCGCTCAGCAACGGCAGCAGCGTCGGAATGACGGCCGGTCCGAATTTCGCCAGGGCCGCAGCCGCCTCGGCTCGCGTCACGGTGTTGCGCAGGGCTATCAGGAGCGAGGGAATCGCATCCCGATCGGCAATCATCCCCAACGCCCGAGCCGCCATGCCCATGACCGCCATCTCATCGGTCCACCCGTCGGCGCAGGCGGCGACGGAACGGCTCGGTTCGCCCTGCGGCGCTCCTTCTACGATCCGCCGCAGCAACGGCACGGTCCGCGGATCGCCGATGTGGCCCAGCGCTTCCACCGCCAGGAGACGCAGACTCGGCTCCTTCATCGCGGCAACCAAATAGTCCACCGCCCGTGCATCCCCGATGGCACCCAACGCCCGCACCACATCTTCACGAACGGACGAGTCCCGATCGTTGAACAATGCACGCAGCAGCGGATCGACGGCATCCGGTGACTTCAGCTTTCCCAACGCCTCCACGGCATGGAGACGAACCAGCCAGTCGTCGTGTTGCAGCGCGTGGACCAACGCCGTCACGGCGGCGCCGCCGATGGCGGCCAAGGCGCCGGATGCTTCCTCACGAACGGCCTTGACCTTGTCCTGAAGCAGCGGCATCAAGGCGGCGACTGCCTCTGAATCGCCGATCCGACCCAACGCCTTCGCCGCATGCATGCGCACGATCCAATCATGACTGCCCAGCGCGGCGACGAGCGGCTCGAACACCCGCGCATCGGCGATCGAAGCCAGAATGGCCGATGCCGCTTCCTGCACGTGCAAGGCGGAATCGGCCAAACAGATACCCAGAGCGGGAACAGACGGCTCGCCGATGGAAGAGAGGGCTCCGATCGCGGCTTCGCGCACGGCGCGATCGGCATCGCGAAGGGCCCTCGTCAGCGGCACAACCGCCCGGGGATCCTTGAGGGTCCCCAGCAGGATCGCCGCTTCTTCGCGGACCGCCCAATCATCATCCGACAGGGCTGCAATCTGTTCACTGACGCTGTCGGCCATGGTGCCTCGGCCAGGCTTGAAGCCCCCAAGAAACGGGCCCCTGGGAGCGGCGATTACCGCACCGAGCCCTTCGCAAAATCTCCGCTGGGACCGAACCGGCCGATGTCGCCGAGAGGCCGATCGACACGCAGATTGTCCGCCTGACTGGAGTCCACCGCCGTGTCTTCGTCCGGCGGCGTCCACCCCAGTTTTTCCAACGTCTCGACCACCAGCAGTCGCAGGGAGTCTTTGGCGGTGAGCCGGACCGACGCATAGGAGAGCACACGCTCGCCTTCAGCTTCGACCTCCGAGGCCTTGGGATCGTAGAGAAATGAAATCAGCGGTTCGATGGCCGAATCGCCGATCAGCACCAGCGCCGCCGCCGCCTTCTCCCGCAACACCCCGTCTTTCAACAGCATGATGAGATCGGGAACGACCCGCGGGTCGCGGAAATGTCCGAGCGCCGTGGCGGCCGCTTCCTTGATGAAGGCGTCTTCACTCACGATGCAGCCCGGTGTCGGCGTCCCCTCCTGGCGAATGCCCTTCCCCTTGAGGGCGGCCAAGACGGCAGGAAGAGCCCGCGGATCGCCGATCATGCCCAACGACGCGATCGCATGGCGCTTGACCGCACCGTCCTTCATGGCCTCCAGGAGCGCATCGATGGCACGGGGGTCGCCGATCATCCCGAGCGCGATCGTGGCATCTTCACGGACGGCGCGATCCGGATCTTTCAGCGCCTCGATCAAGGCATCGACGACACGCGGCTCGCGCACCCAGCTCCGACCGATTTGATAGTCCGTCGTCATGCCGCCCAACGCACGGGCCGCATGGCACCGCACGACGAAATCCTTGTCTTTCAGCGTCTCGATCAACAGATCCACGGAAGGCTGTCCGATCGCCACCAGGGCGATGCCGGCCGTTTCACGGACGATTTTCGACGAATCCCGGAACAGTTTGACCAGCGCAGGAACCGCTTTCGGGTCGCCGATCTTGCCCAGCGCTTCCGCTGCGGCGCTCTTCACGGCACCGTCACGATCCCGACAGGCGAAGATCAACCCATCGACCGCGCGTCGATCGCGAAGATCCCCGCACACCTTCGCCGCATGTTCCCGCACCCTCCAACGCTCATCCTTCATCGCCGTGAGCAATCGATCGAGCAGGCCCGCCCCGAGGGACACGACCGCCGCGACGGCCTCGTTGCGCACTTCCATGATGGGGTCGTTGAACAGCGTAATGAGGGCTTCGATCGCCTTGGGGCCGCCGATCTTGGCGACTCCCCACCCGGCCCGAGCCCGCACGGACCAATATTCGTCGCCACAGGCGCCCACAAGCGCATCCAACGTGGAGGGGTCCGCTAATTCTGCCAGGGCCTTCGCCGCCTCTTCGCGGGTCGCATCGTCCGCATCTTCAAGCGAATCGAGGAGATCATCGAGTGCTTGTGCCATCACCAACCTCGCTGTTGCCGTAATAGGCATCGCGTTGACCGCCGTGGGGATAGGTGCGTTTGCACCGCACCACCAAGGTCTGGGTCCCGCGGCCTTCCACACATTGATCGAGTGACTTGGAATATTCCACCTTCCCGTCCAAACCGATCGTGAAGGGAAAGTCGAACGTAAAACTGATGAATTTGTATTGTCCCGGCTTGAGCTTCAACTCGCGCGCCTCGGTCGTCCGATAGGCGTCCGACGTCTCGGGATCCAACGTCCAGAGCTGCGGAGTCACACCGGGGACCTGCCACCAGGACTGGGGTACCAGCGGAGTGGGATCGATCGTGATCGTATGTTCCTTGGTATAGGCGGGAGGGGGACCGGCGGCCGAAAGGCGCTCAGCATGCCCCGCGAGCACCGCACAAGTCAGCGCCATGATCCAAAAAGAAACCTGCTGCCCGGTGGAAGGTATCCGAGACGACGAATGCATACATCCTCTATTGCAACAGTGGACTGACGGGAGCCGCCGAAAACGCGGTCTTGAATATTTCCTCGACTGCGTGGCTCTCCCATTCGGTGTGGGTATTAAGCCCGAGGGCCCGCATCACCGTCGCCCCCGTATCGATGATCGACACAGGCTGGCGAATCGTATGGCCGGCCTTGATGCCGACTCCCGAGGCGATCCAGGGTACCACCGGAACGTTGCCGGCCTGTTCATCCGGCACATCGCCGGCCGAGAACTGCGTCTCGCCGACCGCGCTCAGCGAGGTGACGAACACCGTCGTCCGCTTGATCAGACCGAGGTCACGATACAGATCGAGCACCGCTCCCATCGCGTTATCCACGGCCCTCAATGCGTCCTTGTATTCAACCGATTTCCAGCCTTGCGCCTCGCCGACACGCCCGGGCGCCGGCAAGTGCACGACCAAGAGATGGGGCAACGACGGAATCGCATGGCCATAGCCGGATCCACTGGTGGCCTTCTTGAAATAGTCCCGCACATAACTGACCAACCGGTCCGGGTTGCACTCGGCCCGCAGCGCTCCGCACATCTGATAGTCCGTGTAGGGTTCCGGCTTCGCGAGCTGATACAACGCCTCGTCCATGAAAAATATGGTGCTGTCCCGGCCGCCGCTCAGATCGAGATAGTCGAACATCGTCGGCGCGCGAGGATACCCCCGGCTGAATTCAAACACATTCCACGTGATCCCGTGCTTGCCGACCGGCATCCCCATCAGCAACGACGCCATGGTCGGCAACCGGCGCGCCGGAGCGACGGCGGTGGCGGACCAGGTCACGGCTCCGTCCTTCACGAGATTCGACAGGACCGGCATGGCTCCGCTCTTCAGGGATTCCTGGCCGAACCCTTCCAGCACGAACAGGATGACATGTTCCGTCGTGACGCCCGGCGCAGCGGACGGGACTTCTGCGGTACCCCTTGCGGCCAGGGCAAGGGAGGGGGACGAGGTCAAGGGAAACGCCAAGACGGTGACCATCCACAAGGCCGCCATGGCTGTACGAAGGCTGTTGATAGGATTCATTACCTGCCTCACCACGCGTTCTGTTCCAATGGAAAGAGAAGGTACCTTAGCACGCTGTTTTCGGGGAAGGCAAGGCACGAACCCCGCCTGCAATGGCGCCGGCGCGGGATCGATGTTATCCTGAACCTGCCGGCCAAAACTCTACCGGCAACCACTGGTCGACCGGCCTGTCCCTGGTGAAGCGATGCCCTCAGAGAGTTCCGCTATAGACACCAGCCTCAGACGTCCAACCCCCTCGCAGCAGGGCCGTCTCTTTCCCCTCATCTGTCTGTTCACGATCAACCTCGGCACCATGCTCGCCTGGCCCGATGCTGGTCGAGCCGAGATTCGCGTCGTCACCGGAACCGGGGAACATCGGATGAGCGATCGAGAGACCAAAGATGACGCCGTCAGACTTGCAACGGAACAGGCCAAGAAACAGGCGTTGGAACAGGTCGCCTCGTACCTGGAAAGCGTGACGGTGGTGCGGGATCTGGATGTCACCCAGGATGAAATCCGCAGCTACACGGCCGGCATGGTGCTGGTCCTCGATCAGCAGGTCAAAACCGATCTCGATGGAGACCTCATCGTCATTCGAGTCGATCTGACTGCACAAGTCGATACCGACGAGGTCGCCCAAGCCATTGCCGCACTGAAACAGAATGAGGATGTCAGGGGGGAACTCCTCGCCCTGAAACAGGAGGTGGATCAGTTGCAACAGGAGCTGGAGGCGGCAAACCAGGCCTTGGCCGCTGCCACCTCGCCGGAACAGGCCCGACAGCTAAGCCAACAGCGCAATGACCTGCTCGATCGCGCCCAGTCGAATGCCATGGTGGCCCAGGCCTGGACCGACTGGGTCTTGGTGGCGCCGCTCGTCCAACCCTATCCTCAGGGAGGCCTCGCGCAGATCCAGGTTCTGCTGAGCCTCGCAGGCCAACTGAATCCCGGCAATCCCCACCTGGCGGTCGCACAACAGGTCGTCGGAGCCAAGGCGCCGCCCTTGCCGCCGCAACCTCCACGGCCGCCGATCCCCCATACGGTCCCCTTCCTGCCGGGATACTACGTGGTTCCACAACAACCGGCACAGCCTGGCACGACCCAGCAGCCCGCCTCAACGAATTCGCGACAGCTTTCGAGCGTCTATCAACTCAACCCGCTGCTGCCCAATCCATCGGGACAACCGCCGGTATCGGGGAACTCAACCACGATCATCCAAGTCCCCGCTCAACCAGGAATTCCCCTGCCGCAGTCCGGCCGCAGCACGATGCCGATGTATCGACAAGTCCCGGCGCCGAATAGTCCGCCGGCCCCGTCGACGCTCCATACCCATCAGCCAGGCGGCGCAGAAGGGTCACCCTCCCACCAACGACCGATCCCGCAACATCAACAGTTCCACCCTCCGGCCATTCAGCAGGTTCCACCGGCAGCGGCGGCTCCCCCCACCCCGCCTCCGCAACACAGCCCCAACAAGGGCACCAATCAAGGAGGAAAATAGCGATGTCTCCGACGCCGAGTCCCGCTCGACCAGGATGGTGGTTCTTGTGTACCCTGCTTGCCGTACCTCCCGTCATGGCAGCTGACACGACCGTCCCGGCTGTTCGCGAGCGTGCCGACCAGACCTTCGATCGTCTGCAAAAACGGGAACAGGCTGTCGCACCGGCGGCCATGGACCATCCGCAGCGTCAGCATGCCCTGACCTATGACTCCGAGCAGTTCCTGATCGGACGGGGTCAAGGCGATCTCGGCAAGGGAAAACTGGTCTGTCAGCGCGTCTCCGAGCTGGCCGCCCGAGCGGACATCGCCAAACAGATCCGAGTTCTGGTGAAGGAACATGCCACCGACCGGCTGCGCGAACGGACCGGCCGGGAGGCAGAACAGGATATCGAAGTCGTCCGAGAAGAAATCGTGCAGGAGTATCTGCAGGGCGTGACCATCACGGAGCGCCGCGCCGACGAGGAGGCCAAAACCTGTTCGGCCGTCGCCGTCATGCCGAAAAACCGGCTGCCCGCAAACCCACCCACTGGATCGACCGGCCCCGATTCGTCTCCACCTCGCTGACCGCCCCTGTCCGGACCGATCGTCGAGCACTCCATTGAACTTCGCGCGCCGTTTCGGGTAAGACAATCTTCTCATGCCCATCGAGAACAATTTCCAGCACGACGAACTCTCCCGCAAGAACCCCGGCGACCGTCTCACCTCTGCGGAATGGACGACCCCGCCCGATCCTGAATCGCCCGTCTGGCAAGAGGCGATGGGCCAAGCAGGCCGGAAGCTGTCAGAAGCAGGGGTGCGACTGATCCTGTTTCTGCATGGGTCAATTCCAGGCACCGATGTCTTCGGCCTAGGACGACTCGATGAGGTGGGTGGGCTGAAGCGCGGCTATTCGCGCGGCATCTCCGGGCTGGATTCCCTTCTGTCATTCATGCGGGAAGGCACGAACGGGATCACCCCGCTTCCAGGCGGGCTGAAGCCGCCGCTTGCCAACAACGAGGCCACGAGGAACCTGCTCGATACACAGGTCGGCGATGCCGGAAATTTCACCAGCGCCGCCATCGAGCAATGCCGGAAGGCCTTGAACCAGCGGCTGACCAAACCCATCGCCTGCGTCCGGGAACTCTGGTCCAGCGAGCACCACCACCTCGGCCGTGCATTGGCCGCCTGTCGATTGCTGGATCGACTGCGTACCCTTGTCGTCGAACAGCACTTGGGACCGGGCGACCGTATCCTGGTCCAGGCCCATGGCCAAGCCGGACTCCTGCTCGCGCTTTCCTCCAACCTGCTCTGTCCTTCGCCGATCACGGGGCGGAAAGCCCTCTTCGACCTCCTGTCGGCCCTTTCCGCGCAAGGACCGGACATCCAGGCGATTCAATGCATCGACCAACTGTTGGCGCAGGGCACGTTGCTGAATGGAGCGGCGCTCGACATCGTCACCTTCGGCACGCCGGTCCGTTACGGCTGGGACCCCTCCGGCATCGGGAAACTGCTCCACATCGTGAACCACCGCCACCTCCGCACCGACGGCAAAACCTGGCTCTCCAAAATGGACCTGCCGCAGATCACCGTGGAAATGCCGATCGCCTGGGGCGGCGATTACGTACAGGAGCTTGCCGTCGCCGGCAGCGATGCGCTTCCCGACGAACAGGCCAAGGCCGCCAATAAAGCCGTCTGGGAATTGCTGGAACCCTACGATGGTTTCGAACGATGGGTGGAATGTGCCAGGCGCGCCGTGCGCTTTCCCAGCGAGGGGCAATGCCTGCTCGTGGACTACAAAGACTGCACCGGTTCGACCAATGTCCGCGACCATTACTACGGCCACGCCGCCTACACGCGGACGAACGCGATGCTGTTCAACTTCAACCAGATCGTCATGCGCTTCTATTCATAGCCCACTCATAGCCCACACGGCTGCTTCGTCCGCGAGTAAAATCCAGCCAGCCTTCGCCAAATTGTCCGGCTATGTGAACAAAGCCTGCGGTGTGGACTATCAGTCGCGCATCTCGTGTCGTAAGGCAACCAAAACGAGGCCAGGCAATATCGGAGGACTTCATGAAACGAGAATACGATTTTCCCAACGCTGTGAAGGGAAAGTTTTATAAGAAGGGGGCGGACCTCCGCTTGCCCATCTATCTCGATATGAAGGTGCAAAGTCGACTCGAACGCATCGCCCGGAAGAAGGGGAAAGCGGTTGAAGACGTCGTGAACCAACTCCTCAAGAAAGACGTCGATTTACTCGAAACCTTGTCTTGAGTTTGCCGAGGGAGGACTCGACGAGCTATTCACATTTTGCGAGACGACCACATTCCTTGGCCTCCTGTCAATGAACCTCGAAGAATGATAATAGGAAGAGGTGGCTCCGGTTGGTTGGACAGCCTAGGCCATTCCTTAAGTGGCGCCTGGCGGATTGCTGACTACGCGGCCGTGAGCTGTGTCGTCAGGTTGTCATAGTACACCTGGTCGGGCGTCTTGCCGTCAAGCGCCTGATGGGGCCGGGTCTGATTGTAGAATGTCAGGTAGCGCTCCAAGCCCTGGTGGGCTGCATTGACGGTGTCGTACTCGTGCAAATAGACCTCCTCGTATTTAATGCTCTTCCAGAGTCGCTCGACGAACACGTTGTCTCGCCAACACCCTTTTCCGTCCATGCTGATCTGGATGCCGTGCTGGGTGAGCAGTCCGGTGAATTCGTGGCTGGTGAATTGGCACCCTTGGTCAGTATTGAAGATGGTCGGAAGGCCGTGCCGGGTAATCGCCTCCTGCACCGCGTCCAGACAGAAGTCAGTCGTGAGCGTGTTGGAGAGTCGCCAGGCCAGCACCCGGCGACTGGCCCAGTCGAGCACGGCGAACAAATAGACGAAGCCCCGTGCCATCGGAATGTAGGTGATATCCGCCGCCCAGACCTGATTGGGACGACGGATCGTGAGATCGCGGAGGAGATACGGATAGATGGTGTGGGCCGGATGCCGCTGGCTAAGGTGCGGCTTGCGATACAGGGCCTCAATCCCCATGCGGCGCATCAATGTCGCCACATGCCGCCGTCCGATGGTTCGGCCCTCTTGCCGCAAGAGATCGCGCAGCATGCGGGCGCCGGCAAACGGATGAAGCAGGTGGAGTTCATCCAGCCGACGCATCAGCGCCAGCTCCGTCCCTGACACCGGCGTCGGCTGGTAGTAGGCCGTCGAGCGAGACAACCCGAGGAGCTGACATTGCCGAACGACTGGCAGGGCATGGGTTCGGTTGATCATCGCTTTGCGCTCAACAATCCCGCCTTGATGAGCGCCCCTTCTAAAAAATCATTCTCCAGGGCCAGTTGGCCAATTTTGGCGTGGAGGGTCTTGAGATCCGGCGTGTCCGCTGTCGGCGTGGTCCCGCCAAAGACAGCGGCGGCCCGCGCCAGCAATTGTTGCTTCCATTCGGTGATCTGCGTGGGATGGACTTGAAACTGCTCGGCTAATTCGGCCAGCGTTTTGTCGCCTTTGACTGCCGCCAAAGCCACCTGGGCCTTAAACGTGGCTCCGTGATTCCGTCTTGTCCTCTTCATTGCCTCGCTCCTCTCGTCTGCCACCCCTCGGTGAGGTGGGCGAAGCCAGGCTACCACTTACCACACTGTCCGAATTTCCGGAGCCCCCTCTGGAATAAATTGGCTCCGGCGATCCGAATCAGCCAGCGCATGGGACGATGCATTTGCTTATGCTCAGAAAGGAATCGAGATGACAAGCTGGGGAGCAAGAATAGTTTGTTCAGATTTGAGTCCCAAGGTTTTCAAGCATTGTGAGCCATTCGTTGAAGTGTTTGCAGTGGTTACGAAGGTTCTGAATCCCTGTTCTAACTGCTATTAGTGGACCATGAACGGCTTTTTGGTACTCTGAAAAAATATTCGCAATACGTTTAGAAGGAGCTGTGGAAGGGTTGTCATTTATATCTTCTGCGGTTTCGAATTGGTCAAGAACTGCACGAACATTTCGAGCTTTCCTTTGGTCAGCGAACACGCGAGCCGTATCTTCTGGTGAGACGAACAAGAAAGCCTCGTATTCATGGGTTTGAAGGTAGGGCCTGAACCTACTGTTCCCAATGTCAACATTAAAGGCCCTTTCCAGATGCGCGACTTTCTTATGACATGATCCAGCAGGGATCGAGCCATATCCGGGGAAATCTGAAGGTAGGCCGTAAAAGTCGATCATAGTGGTCACAAGAGATGCACTTGTGTCCATTAAGAGCAACTGAACGTCTCGCTTAATCTTTGGATAGGAGGTGACTCCGCCTCGAAAGGTTGGACCGAACTTTACCTTTTTGTTGGTTGCCAATGTGGCGCGTATGAAAACGTTGTGGTCGGCTAAATGTGGGGAGAGGACGTCTCTGACAAATGTCTCTTCGGTCTGTCCTTCAACAAGCACTAATACTCTAGCCATTAGCTGGGACGACCGCCGAGGACGTTCTTTTCCCAAAGATCACCGAGTCCGTATTCTTCAAGCCAGTGCTGCATGTCTGTCTCATCTAATCGCTTGAAGATCGATTGATTATTGTCCCTATCGACAACAATGATTTCGGAGGGGGAAAACTGATTAACGAGTGGGACTGACTGAGTGGAAACTATGACTTGGGTTCGCTTCCCAGCGCTCTCCAGAAGGCCAGCTAAAGTAGTGATGGCATAAGGATGAAGTCCGAGCTCCGGTTCATCAATCAATATGGTAGAGGGAAGTGTGGGTTGTAGCAGCAATGTCGCAAGGCAGATAAATCTCAATGTGCCGTCAGAAAGAGAGTAAGCGTTGAAATAAGCGTCTGAGTCCTTTTCTTTCCACTCCAACTGAATCTTGTTTGTGTTCAAAGGGTCTGGCCTCAAAACAAAATCGTCAAAGAACGGCGCGACTAACCGTATAGTTCCAACGATTCGCTCGTAATGGTCGCTTTTTTTCTTCTTCAACAGATACAAGAAGGCAGCAAGATTTGAAGCGTCTGGACGAAGCCGAACGTTATCACCTATATCGCAGACCTTTTTTACTGCAGCTTTGTCGCTAGTATCGTGGAAATGATAAACCTTCCAGTCTCTAAGGTCGTCAATCACATAGCTTGCGATCTTTCCTTTGCGCTGAGTAGCTTCTTCGTGTAAGCCAGTTTCTTCATGACCACTCCCCAGACTTACAACGTAGGGCTTCGAATAGCCGACCCCTTGAAACCAGCAACTTTCCTCGGAGAAGAACAAGCTATTTTTTTTGGAAACTGAAAGTTTCGCTTCATACCCATTGGATCCGAAGTGGAGACGAAACACGATTTCGTTAGTTTGCCGATGCCCAAAGTAAAGTAGGGAGTCCGCACCTCCAGCATTTCCGACAAATCGCTGGAGATTATTTTCCACGATGTGGTTGAGCAGACTAAAAATCGTAATGAAGTTCGACTTTCCAGCACCATTGGCACCAATGAGGACATTCAGAGAGCGGAGCTTCAAGTCCATCTTCCTAATAGACTTGAAGCCGAGCACTTCCACTCTATCCAAAGCGCGCATTGCGACCCCGTAGGTCCTGGAGTAATCACATGGGTGTAGGTTATACCAACCTAGCCAAAAACGTTCCACAGTATTTCTGATGTGACCCTACCATTTTTAACGAGAAGCTGAGTCCTAAGTCATAATCAAATCAATTGTCCGACACGCTTTTGTAGTAATAGCTGGGGCTAGCTTATACAGGATCGACACTTCTCTTCACCATCCTGCTAATACGGCATCTCGTCGTCGTCGAGGCCAAAATGGTGCCCGATCTCGTGCACGACCGTATCGCGCACTTCCTGCACCACTTCTTTCTTGGTGCGGCAGAGCCGGAGGATCGGCCCGCGATAGATGGAAATTTTTGCCGGCAACTGCCCGCCGGTCTGGAAGAAGGATTCTTTGTCGATGGAAAGGCCTTGATAGAGGCCGAGGAGGTCCTCGTCCTCCTCCATTTCCAGATCGGCCCGTACGTCTGGAGAGGGTTCTTCCTCCACTACCACCGCGACGTTGGACAGGAGCTTGGCATACTCATCCGGCAGGCCATCCAGCGCCTGCTGGACGAGCGATTGAAAGTCCTGTTCTGACACCGACAATGTTCGTGAACGGCGAGTCATGCTCGATCAATCATCACATTCGGATTCAGAGCGACTGACGAACCTTGATCCCCCTCTCTTGATGGGAATCGCTGATGGGAACCGCCATTTTTCCAATAACAGCCTTATGGCTTCGCCGTCCTGGGAAAACACAGCGATAAGAGTTCCGCCGTCGTCACCCGCTGAACCTTGGCGATTTCAAAGTCCCTGTCATTGGTCCACAGGATTCGTTTAAGCGCCAACGCAAGAGCCAACACCTCCACGTCATTGGAATCCCGCCGGGCGATCTGCTTTCTTGCCTCTGTCAGAGCGTTGCGATAGCTCTTGGTCGAGCAAAGGGTCAGCGGCAGGAGGTCCAACGCATAAAACAGGAACTCCGGCCCGACGCTCACTTTCTTCGCCATCCTCGGGATATAGCGTCGAACTTCTTCGATCACCACTCCGGGAACTGCAAACTCCTCAATCCCTGCTTCGAAAAAAATACGCGTTGCTTGCCCGCCCATCAGGGCAGACAAGATCGGATTAGCGTCAACGACGAGTTTTTCTGGTTTTTTCGAAATCGGCAAGAATGGCGTCCTCAGCGAGACCACGTTCTTTCATCGTGGACCGAATCTCATCGGTCAGCGTCGCAAAGAGATCCTTCTTGATCTCAAGCGGCAGACTTTCTCCGCCCGCGGGCAAAAAGAATCCGACGATCTTCCCATGCCGAGTGACGATGATCGGTTCTTCCTGTTTGAGCAAGCTGGTGGCATGATCGCGGAATTGGCGAATCGTAGCAGTTTTCATGTGGTCACCATCGTGGGCACATTTTCACACAGGCATTTCTGAGGCGTCAAGCGCAGGCCTACGGATGGGCCGAACGCCAGTTGTGACCGACGCCCAGATCCACCTTGAGCGGCACCGACAACCCCAGCTTCGTACCGGTGGCTTCCATCTCCTGCCTCACCAGCCGCTTGGCCTTCTCAAGATCAAGCTCCGGCGCTTCAAAGATCAATTCGTCATGCACCTGGAGAATCATCTTGGTGGTCGGCAGTTCGTCATGCAGCCGCCTATGGACATTGATCATGGCCACCTTGATGAGATCCGCGGCAGAACCTTGAATCGGGCTGTTCACGGCCATACGCTCGCCCATGCCGCGCTGGGCAGGGTCGCCGCTCTGCAATTCCGGGATCGGCCGCCGGCGCCCGAGGATCGTCGTGGTATACCCCTTCGTCTTTCCCTCTTCGATATTGCGATCCATCAAGGCTCGCACTGCCGCGAACTTTTCGAAAAATGTCTCGATATATTTCTTCGCATCGGCTTGCGAGACGCCGATGTTCGAGGCCAGGCCGAACGGACTGATCCCGTACACGATCCCAAACACCACGCTCTTCGCCGCGCGCCGCATGTCCCGCGTGACCTGCCCGGCCGGAAGGTTGAAGATCTCCATCGCCGTGGCCATGTGAATGTCCTCGCCCTGCTCGAACACTTGCAACAGCCGCGGGTCCTGCGAGAGGTGCGCCAGAATGCGGGGTTCGACCTGGCTATAGTCGGCGCAGAGCAATTGATGCTCCGGCGCCGCGATGAAGGCTTCACGGATGCGGAGACCGTAGTCTCCCTTGACCGGGATGTTCTGCAGATTCGGATCGGTGGAGGACAGTCGGCCCGTGGCCGCCACCGTCTGGTTGAGTGAGGTGTGGAGCCGCTTGGTCTCGGGATTCACCAGCTGCGGCAAGGCATCGACATAGGTTGATTTGAGCTTGGTCAAGATGCGGTAGTTCAGGATTTGCGCCGGCAGCTCATGCTGGGCGGCCAGTTGCGTGAGCGTGTCTTCATCAGTGGAGTAACCGGTTTTCGTTTTCCGCAGCGGCTTCAACCCCAATGTCTCGAAGAGCACGGTCGCGAGTTGCTTCGGCGAGCCGATGTTGAACTCACCGCCCGCCAGGCGATAAATCGTGCCCACCATCTGATCGAGTTCCCGCTCCAACTCCTTGCTCAACCCATGCAAACCCTCCACGTCCAGCAGAAACCCATTGCGCTCGATCTCGGCCAGCACCGGCACGAGGGGCATTTCCACGTCCTGAAACAACGACAGACTCCCCTCCTCCCTCAGCCGCTCGCGTAACAACGGCGCAACCTTAGCCGTCACCGCCGCTGCTTCTCCCGTCCGACGGACCAAGCCTTCATCGACATCGAACAGGGACGCAGGCCCCTTGTCTGCCTGCTCGCTCGCCCCGGTACCGAGCTGATAACTCAGTTGGTCCATGGCGACCGCTTCCAAGGTGTGTGCGCGGCGATTCGGGTTCAACAGATAGTCTGCGACCATCGTGTCGAAGCAAGGCCCCTCCACCTCCACCCCCTGACGGCGGAACGCCAATAGGGCCGGCTTGAGATCATGCACCGCTTTCGGCCTGTGGGCGTCACGCAGGAACCCGGTGATCGGTCGTGGCCAGCCCTGCGCCTCGCCCTGCACAAATGCGGCACCGCCGTCCGGTAGGCCCAACGCACAACCCTGCACCTCCGCCCTCACGCCTGTTTCGCCGCCCAATAGGCAGGCAACCCCCACAATGTCTTCATCTCGCAGCCTCTTGAGAAAGGCCTCGGCTCCGACGGCATCGTGGATCTGCTCGACCTCGGCCCCCAACCGATTTTGCTCAGGCGTATCACCTTGAAACGTCTTGGCCAGCGTCATGAACTCCAGCTCTCGCAACAGTCCCACCAATGTCTCGGTATGCGGCACTTTCGCCTGGAACCGAGCCAGGTCGAACTCGATCGGACAATCCAATTGAATCGTCGCCAGGCGCTTGCTCATGCGCGCGTTGTCGCCCTGCTCCAGCAAAAGATTCTTGGTTTTGGTCGAGGTCACTTCCTCAATGCGGTTCAATAGCTCATCGATGGTGCCGAACTGCGTGATCAATTTCACCGCCGTCTTCTCGCCGATCCCCTTCACACCGGGAATGTTGTCGCTCGTATCGCCCATAAGGCCCATCACCTCGACGACCCGCGCCGGCTCCACCCCGAATCGTGCCTGCGAATCCGCTTCGCCGAACCATTTGTCCTTCACCGGATCGTAAATGCGCGTCTTCGGCGTGAGCAGCTGAAACATGTCCTTGTCACTGGTCACGATCGCCACCTCAAGGCCATTGGCTTCCGCCTTGCGCGCCAAGGTGCCGATCAGATCGTCGGCCTCGTACCCCGCCTGCCTGATCACCGGCACCGACAAAGCTTCCACCACGCGATGGATGTAAGGAACCTGCGCGCTCATGCCTTGCGGCATCGGAGGCCGCTGCGCCTTGTACTCCTTGAAGGCCTCATGGCGATGGGTCGGCCCCTTCTCGTCGAAGACCACTGCGACATAGTCAGGCCGATGGTCCCGCAGGACCTTCAACAGCATGGTCGTGAAACCATAGACGGCGTTGGTCTGCAGGCCTTTGGAATTGGACAGCGGCGGCAAGGCAAAGAACGCCCGGTAGATGTAGGCGCTGCCGTCGATCAGATATAACGTTGGCACGTGAAAGCCTCTTAGCTATCAGCTCATGAGTGATCAAGAACGCGAGAAGAAGGTCTCCACGCCTCGCAATTATAAGCAACCACCTGTCTCGAAAATCCCAACGCTGTATGCTGAGAGTTGATAACTGAATGCTATGGATCCGGCGCGATGACCAGCGGCGGCTTGTTAAACTTGGCCCGCATGGCGTTGATCGTGCTGAGAACGGTCGATTGCCCCACGATCTTGGCCTCCAGGCGCCGCTTGCCAGGAAATTCGATCAACGAAAGGCCGATCAACATCGTCAGCACCCCCTGCCCCGGCAGGAACAGCATGAGGAAGCCGGCAAAGAGAAAAATCGCCCCCACGACATTCTTCACGATGTGCCCGACGAGCCGAAGGATCGGATGGTGGTTCTCCATCCAGGGACGCGGTTTGCGGATGTCGAAATAGTCGGCCGGCAGCCGCATGAGAATAATGGGAATCGCGATGAGGGTCCCCACGAACATGAACACGGAGGAGACGGCGAACCCGATCAAGACATTGGCCGGCACATAGGATTCGATCTGCGTCAGGAACTCGCTCATCACCGGCGCATCCTAGCATGGGGCTTCGCGCGGCGGAAAGGGTGTCACGGCAAGGCGGGTTTACGTTCCCTGCGCCCCAGGCTATAATTCCACACCATGCTGCCCCAGCGACCCAGCAGCGCATTCGGGAAGACCGTCCTCTCACGAGGCTGCCGCGTGGTGGCCCTCGGCACGCTCCTGTCGCTGAGCAACGTCGGCCTGGATGGTCGTGCGGCCCAAGCGGCCGATGCCAACTCCGCTCCCACGGAATCGGATCTTCAGATCGACATCACCAAAATCGGGCTCGGCAAAGAGGTGGTCATCACCAAGGGCAGCAAAGAATGGTTCATGCGGGTGGAAGTCACGCCGGAGAATTCCGTGGTGGTGCGGCAGGAAAAGGAAGGTGAGCACTACCTCCTCGACGAGAGCGAGATGCACGATCGCGCCATGACCCCCGCTGAAGTCGATACCGCGATCACCGATTTTGTAAACAGCGTCAAAACCAGGCAACAGATCAAGTAACACTATGTCGGCCAAGCCCAAGTTCGTCATCTTCGCGCACAACGCCACCTACGACAAACTGCATCAGGTCGCGACCCTCGGCCTCACGGCCGCCGCCATGGGCAAGGACGTCATCGTCGTCCTCCTGTTTTGGACGATTAAGAAGCTGGCCGAGGGCAAGATCGATATGATCGACTTCCCGCCGGAATACGCCGCTTCCGCGGAACAGGTCGCCGGGCTCCTGAAGGAGAAGAAGGTTCCGACGATCTCCGAAATGTTTCACGAAGCCCGCCTCGTCGGACAGTTTCGCCTCATCGCCTGCAGCGCAGGCCTGGAATATATGGGCGTGGAGGCGGGCGCGGTGGAGCGACGCGTGGATGAAGTCCTCGGTCTCCCCTCCATCCTCTCCCTGACCGCACATGCGGAAACGAAACTGTTTATTTGACGGCCGCGAGGCGTGAAACGTCAGGGGTGAGGCGAGCCGTCTTCCCCCTCACGCTTTCCCGTTTACGCCTAACGCGACTTCGTGACCCCGACCCGTTCGCAGTACTTCGCGATCTTGCACTTGCTGCAGAAGGGGGAGACCGGTTGGCAGAGGTTCTGGCCGTAGGGCACAAGCAGATCGTTGAAGATGATCCAATATTTGCGGGGCAGTTTGTCGCGGAGTGCCTGCTCGGTCTCGTCGGGATTCTTGGTCTTCACATAGCCCCACCGGTTGCTGATCCGATGCACATGGATATCGACGCAAATCCCCGGTTTTTCATACCCGACCGTGACCACCAGATTCGCCGTCTTCCGCCCCACTCCCGGCAACGTCAGCAACTCGTCGATCGTATCAGGCACCAGGCCTTCGTATCGTTCGAGAAGCTTGGTGCAAATCTGCCGGATCTGTTTCGCCTTGGTCCGGTAGAACCCGACTGGGTAGATGGCCTGTTCAATGGTCGAAGCCGTCAGCTTCTGCATGGTAGCCGGGGTCGAGGCGAGGGCAAAGAGCCGCGCACAGGCTTCGGCGGTCGTCTTGTCTTTGGTCCGCAGGCTGAGCAGGCAGGAGATCAATACGAGGAAGGGATCGCGTCCAGACTGTCTGGCCACGACACCGACGACCGGCTCAGGCCAGCGGGCGATTTCCCGCTGGACCGTTCGGATGACGGCGTGAATGTCTTGCGCCAGCATGGCTTTGCATGGAAAGGGAGTGGAACAGGAGCTGTGTGAAAAGGTCGACGGAGGGAGCGGATGCCGGACGACTAGTCTGACCGTCTCTTCGCGAGCCACTTCTGCCGGCGACGCTGAGCCTCTCGCTCTTTCGCCTTTTTGCGGACACTTGGCTTTTCGTAATACCGGCGGCGCTTCAGTTCGCGGAACAATCCTTCGCCCGCCAATTTCTTCTTGGCGACCTTCAGGGCTTTTTCGACATTGTTATTGAAGACCTTGATTTCCATCGTCGGCTACCTTCGACCCTCTTTCACCGAAGTTTCAAAATATTCAACATGTTTTGCGGCCACGAATCGAAGGGCGGAGTGTAGCATAGCGATTTCGCATCTACAAGCATTTGTTCCGCGGCTGAGAATCGATCCCGGATCGATGCAATAAGCTGCTGATTTGGTTGGACTTTCATGTTCTCGTCGACCATTCCAAGGCATCCATCGATGACGGCGTCCGCCAGGCGCATCCCCATGGTGAGATCGGGCTGGACCTCCGGCTTCGCCTGCGACAAGAGCCCTCGCAGGAGCGGGATGATCTCGCATGAGAGTTTTACTATCTCCATGGGAACCTCCGTCGCCGCCAACAGGTTCGACGAAAGCTGGAGCGCGCGATCGGGGTGGGTGAGCGGAAGCTTGCTCGCCTGGAGCACCTGCGCATAGACGTCACGATCGACCTGCACCAATTCATGGAGACGCGTTCGAATCTCGGATAGACGAGTTTCGACCGCCCGTGCCCGATTCAGCTTGGCCACCATGACTCCCAACGAGGCTGCGAACGCGGCCGAGAGGGCCCCCACACTACCCCCTGTCAATCCATGGGTTTCCACCGTCGGCCCATCGACTGCCCCGGCCTTCACCGGCGGCGGTTTTTCCTTCTGCAACTGCGACACCGTCAGCCGTCCGAACGCCTCGCGCGACTCGGAACTGTCCAGTCGCGCTTCCAGTACCTGCCGCCCCTCGAATCGATCGAGGCGAAGCGCCTGTCGGGCGGTTTCAATGAGCGCCTGCTCCGGCACCAACCCGACGATTTCGGTCCCGGCCAATTCCACCCCATGGACCTCCGCCTCCCGCTGAACCGCGGCGAAGACAACATGGAGCGGCGTCTCCTCGTAGTTCGTCAGGTTCATCGAGACCTGCACCAGACCCTGGCTTTTCAACTCCACCCCGATCGCCTTGACGAACGGGAGGCCGCCGCTGGATTGCCGAACGGCCTTGGCGATGGCGTCGGCGACTGCGAGGTCCCGGCTCTTCAGGTTCACGTTGAAGGCGATGAGCGGCCAACGCGCCCCCACCACCGTGGCCCCGGCCGTCTGGTGCAGGTGCTTCGGACCGAAGTCCGGAACCCAGGCCTGGTCGGTTTCCATGCGAGCCGCCAGCCCCTTCATGCCGCCTTTGCGAATCCATTCGAGATTCGTACGCTCAGGCCGTGAGGCCGCCTGCTCGTAGAGAAACACCGGGATCTTCAGCTCGTTCCCGATCCGTTGACCGACCATCCTTGCCAGCTGCACACAATCCTGCATGCCGACACTGCGGATGGGCACGAAGGGGATGACATCCGTCGCGCCGACCCGAGGATGTTGGCCATGGTGGCTGCGTAGATCGATCAATTGGGAGGCGATCCGAGCCATCTGAAAAGCAACCTCGGCTACGGCATAGGGACGGCCGGCGAACGTGACGACCGAACGATGGTGGTCCTGATCCATCGTCTTGTCCAATAACGCCGCACCCGGCACCGAACGGACCACGTCGACCAAGGCCCGCAGGACGTCGGGGTTCCGGCCTTCACTGAAGTTCGGCACACATTCGACGACCTGATTCACACCTTCCCTCTCTCGCCGCCGCCTTCAACCGGCAGACTGCCTCGCCCCATGAATCCAAGGCAAGAAAAAAGCCGGAGGCTGGTGATCATGCCCTCCGGCTTTGCATAGCATGACAGCCTCGCACCCGCGCGCCTGTCGCTGATTGCTACTTGGTTTTCTTGACGAAGGCCTTGTAGATCCGCTTGGAAGAACTCTGCTCCTCTTCCATCCCCACCATTTCATGGCCGGTGGTCTGGCACCAGGCCGGCATGTCCTTCTTAATGCCTTCGTCGTCC
Source organism: Nitrospira sp. (assembly GCA_030123565.1). Classification (NCBI taxonomy): domain Bacteria; kingdom Pseudomonadati; phylum Nitrospirota; class Nitrospiria; order Nitrospirales; family Nitrospiraceae; genus Nitrospira; species Nitrospira sp. Next base: position 3,641,513 of record CP126122.1, read on the forward strand.
GAGACGACTTCCAATACCTGGCCGGTCGTGAGTTCCTTGATCTTCTTCGAGGTCAAAATAATCGGCATGGGACAAAAATACCCCAGCGTATCGAGTTTCACATCAGCCTGCATCATGCAGCTCCCTCAGCCCCTCTTTTATATGAACAGGTTGACCGCACCCTGCTTGGCTTCGGCCAGGTAGGTGGTCACACCGGCGAACTGGTCGATTCCGTCGATCAACGTATCCTTCGTAATGCCCATCAAACCCATCGTCGTCGTGCAGGCGATGAAACGAACCCCCAGGTCCAGCGCCGTCTCCATCAGCTCCGGCACCCCCGGCATGCGATTCTGTTTCATGACCACTTGCATCATCTTCGTGCCCAGGCCCCAGAAGTGGAAGCGAGACAGCGGCAGGGTTTCGGCCCCGCCCTTGTTGAGGAACCCGAACATGCGGCGCAACCAGTCGGTGGCCGAGCTGGCCGCTCCCTTCTTGCGGATCGTGTTGAGTCCCCAGAAGGTAAAGAAGACCGTCACCTGCATGCCCATGGCTGCCGCGCCGGTAGCGATAATGAAGGCGGCCATGGCCCGATCCAAGTCTCCGCTCAGGAGGACGATCGTGACACGATCAGGCTTCGATTCTCGAAGTTCCGCCAGGGCAGCAGTCGGTTCGATTTGTGCGGTCGTCATCGGATCACCTCACGTCTCGGAGTGCGGACGGTGCCATCAAAATCAGTCGAAAAAGACTATAGTCTCCGCTTCTTTTTCTTGTCAAGAAATACGGACCGCACGCGAGCTTCCCGAGGCACGTCGAGCCGGGATGAGTGCTTGAGACGGGCAGGCGGTTGCTTGACCTGTTGCAGACCCGCCGTTATAGTCCATTCGTCACTCATCATCACTCACGGGCTGTTTCAGCCTATCGCAGATCGCGTCATTCTTCATGAGCACAGACCTCATCACCGAACTCAAACCGACGAAGAGTGCCCCCCTCCTGGGTTTTTGGTATCCGGCCACGACGAGTTCGTCGCTGGCCGTCGGCCACATGCAAGCACAGGTGATGCTCGGGCAACCGGTTCTGATCTGTCGCGACCGCCGGGGACAGGTGGCGGCGATGCGCGATATTTGCCCGCATCGCGGGATGCCGCTGTCGTTCGGACATTTCGATGGGGAGCGTGTCGAGTGTTCCTACCACGGCTGGCAATTCGATACGGGCGGCCGCTGCCGCCACATACCTGCCTTGATCGAAGGCTCGCCGCTCCAACCGGACAAGATCGGCATTACCTCCTATCCCTGCCAGGATCTGGACGGCTACGTCTGGGTGTTTCTCCCGGACCCGCAACAACCGTCTCAACCGGTGCCGGAAGTTCCGCGCCTTCCGTTGCCGTCCGAACCTTACCGCATGGTCCAGATCTCGACGATGTTGGACTGCACCATCGACGACGGCATCGTGGGCCTCATGGATCCAGCCCACGGCCCCTTCGTCCACCAGAGTTCCTGGTGGCGGACGAAAGCCAGCATCCACGACAAGGCCAAAACGTTTGAACCGATCCCGAACGGATTTCGGATGGTCCCCCATGCACCCTCCAAAAACAGCGGGCCTTACAAACTGTTGAATCGGTTTTACGGCGGGCCGCTGACCACGACCATCGACTTCGTCCTTCCCAACCAACGGTTCGAGTTCGTGCAGTGCGGTTCGATGTTCGTGTCCTCGCGCGCCACCGTCACCCCGATCGGCGAGCGACAATGCCGCATCGATTTTACCGCCGCCTGGAACGCCCTTCCCTGGCTGCCCTTCGCCAAGCCCCTGTTTCGTTATTTCGCCAACATCTTCATGCAGCAGGATAAGCAGGCGATGGAGCGGCAAGCGGTCGGACTGAAATACAAGCCGGCGCTCATGCTGATCGATGACGCAGACACTCCCGCCAAATGGTACTACAAGCTAAAGGCAGCCCATCTCGCCGCCGTGCAAACCGGCCGGCCGTTGGACCACCCCCTCAAGGGCCGCGTCACGCTGCGCTGGAGAAGTTAGCCGACCGCTCCGTCAGCCGGCCTGCCGGCTCGTGCCGTTACTCGGTTCATTCAACAGCGCCATCGCCCGCCTGATCTGATCACGAGAGCCGAGGAGCGTGAGCACGTCGCCCGATTGCAGGCGTACCGTTTCCGACGGATTCGACTGGGTCACCTGGCTCCGGGTCCAGGCGATGATCGACGCGCCGGTCCGTGGACGGATCGAGAGTTCCGCCAGCGACTTGCCCACCGCCGGCGCCTCATCGTCAATCCGGCAGGTTTCCACCTCGACATCGGTCAAGGTGCCCCCGCGAAGATGATGGGCCAGCTCCGGCATGTCGCTGCGACGCAGCAGGGCATAGCCCTCCCGCCGGATTTGTTCGGCCTTGCGCACTACGAATTCCTGCGGCAGGCTGTAGGTCCGCAGCACCAACGCGAAGATTTCGATCGACGTCTCGAACTCCTCCGGCACCACGTCGTCCGCACCCAGCTGATGCAACTCCTCCAACTCGCGCAAATAGCGCGTCCGCACCACGATATGCAGTTTGGGATTCAACCCCTTGGCCACCTTCACGGTCCGTCTGGCCGTGAAGGGATCGGACAGCGCCACCACCAACACCTTGGCGTCGTCGATTCGCATGTGCCGCAGGACGTTGGCGTTCGAGCCGTCGCCGTAATAAATGGGGACACCGTGGCGCGACTCGCGGCGCACCGTGTCGCCGTCCAGGTCGAGGGCCACGTGCGGAATCTCGGTTTCGCTCAGGACGCGCGCGAGGTTTCGGCCGTTGAGCCCGTACCCCACGATGATCACATGGTCCTTGATGCGGACCTGCTGCCCTTCCAGTTGCGCCACATGAGCGGCCGTGCGGGTGGGCAACCAGCCTCGCAGCCGTTGCATCGCCTCCACCCGCCGTCCCAGATCGGGCGACCACTGCATCAAGAAGGGGGTCACCACCATCGTGAGGACCGACGTCGCCAAGAACAACTGATAGAGGTCTCCGGTCAACAATCCTGCGTCCTGCCCCTGCTGCGCCAGGATGAAACTGAATTCTCCCACCTGCGCCAGCGCCACGCCGACCAGGACCGCCGACCTCGGCGGAGCCCCCGTCGCGACCATCGCACCGGCCCCAGTCACCAGTTTTCCGACAATCACCGCCAACAACAGCCCCAGGACGACGAAGGGATGGTCCAGCACCACACGCAGGTCCATCAAGACCCCGATCGACACGAAAAACAGGCTGTTGAAACTGTCGCGGAACGGCAGGACCTCCGCCAGCGCCTGGTGGCTGTATTCGGACTCCGCGATGACCAGCCCGGCGATAAACGCCCCGAGGGCCAGTGACAGTCCGCCCAACGAGGTGAGCCAGGCGATGCCGAGGCAGAGCACGATGATCGAGAGCAGAAACAACTCGCGGCTTCGGCTCCGTACGATGTGCCGCAATAACCGCGGTGCCAGGTACCAGGCCGCCGCGACGATCAACCCGACGACCACCGCCGCCTTCACGAGAGTCATCAGCACCGCCCCCATCGCGCTTCCGCTGGGAGTAGCCAAGATCGGCGTGATGAGCATCATCGGCACGACCGCGAGGTCCTGGAAGATCAGAATCGCCACCGTGGCGCGGCCGTGAAACGAATCGCTCTCGCCCTGTTCGGCGAGGGCCTTGAGGACAATAGCGGTGCTGCTCAGAGATAGTAGAAAGCCCCAGAAGATCCCCTGCTGATACGAGAGTCCCACCGCCAGCGCCCCCAGCAACGCCAAGATGAGGACGCCCCCTGTCTGAATGGGAGCGGCCACCATGAGAATGCGACGGGCCGACGCAAAGTGTGCGGATGAAAACTCCATCCCGATCGTGAAGAGGAGCAGCACGATCCCGATCTCGGCCAGCACCTGCACCTGGGACACGTCCGGAATCAAGTGAAGCCCGTGGGGGCCGATCAGGGCTCCCGCCACCAAAAAACCGGCGATAGAGGGCAGGCGAAACTGATGGAAGACGAAGACCACCACGGTGGACACCGCATAGATCACCAAGAGATCGCCGAGAACCGCGTAGTCACTCATCGTGTAATGGGGTTCGGATGTGGTCAGGACCGAATGCCGATGCGTCGCCGTCACGCAGCATACAGTAGGGCACTGCGCTGAACAAGCGGAACTCCTTGTTCAACGCCGCGGGCTCGGCTACAGTGCGCCCAGGCTCGAACAGCGCCAACCAGGAGGCAGCTCTGCGCGCGATCATTTTCGACTTCAACGGCGTCATCGCCGACGATGAAACACCGCATGTGCAATGCTTTCAGCAGGCATTGGCGGAGCAGGGACTCGCCTTGACGACAGAGGAATACTACGGCACCTACCTCGGCATGGACGAACGGACCTGTACCGCCGCTCTATTGGAAAAGCGGGACGGGTCCTGCGACGCCGCCCTACATGCCGAGATCATCGAGCGGAAGGCCGCCCTCTTCCGTGACCATACCGCACAACATCCTCCGGCATTGTTTCCGGGCGTGGTGGAATTCGTTCAACGGGCGGCGGAACGGTATCGGTTGGCGGTTGCCTCCGGCGGCAGGCGCGAACAAATTCTCGCTGCACTGAAGAACAGTCCCATCGAACAGGCGTCCGAGTTGATCGTCTCCGCCGACGAATGCGCCGTCGGCAAACCGGATCCTGCGATCTACGAGGTTACGCTTCGACGATTGAACGCGCGCATGCCCAGGCCGCCGCTGCTCCGAGCCGGTGAATGTCTGGTGATCGAGGATTCTCGCGCCGGGATTCTGGCAGGCCTGAAGGCTGGCATGCGCGTCCTCGCGCTCATAACCACCTACCAGGCGCCCCAACTGAGCGATGCGCACCTCGTCCTTACGACCTTGAAAGACATCGACCCGGCCGACCTCGCCAGGCGAATATTTGAAGCGTAAGGGAAAGGGAGGCTAGCAGGCTGTTGAATACAGAAGCACCCCCGGATGTTCAAAAAGGCCGTCCAGCGAGGACGCAGCGAGGTCCGCGACGCGAAGAATAATGAGCGTCACGTGTGCGGACGCCGGCGAGACGGTGAGCCGGCCGTGTCTTGAGGCGAACCGTTACATTCTTACCCACCCACCCTGAGCCTCCCAGGACAGGCTCTGCGCCCATGGCCGTACGTTGAGCCTCTGAACGACGCGAGAACAAAGCTGGCGGACTTTTTCAACATCCCCGCTAGGGATTCGGTAGGACTTAGAACGGAATGCGGATACCCATCTGGAATTCGTTCGGCACCATACCCTTGTTCAACGATTCGCCCAAGAGGTGTTGTTGCGGAAACGCCGACGACGGACCCAACGCCCGATCGCGCTCCGTCGCATACCCCCCGCCGAACCCGGCGCCGACATAGGGGATCAAGGTCTGTTCGTTGATCTGCAACCGTCCGCTCAACGTCGGCGTCTGCCGAAACAGATCCAGGCGCTGATCGCTCAGGGCGGGAGCCTGCGGCACGGCGATCAATGACGGGGCACGAAAAACACCGCCTCCCGGAGAATCACTGGAAGGCGCTTCGGCACAGGCAATTCCACCCCCCGCAGCGAGGGACAACCCCGCGACGAACAGCGATCGGAACACCCACTCGTTCTTCATGCCCACTTCCGCCCGTTCCATGATTTCTTCGCGTTCTGACCCTACCATTCACCATACTCCATCCCGCTCCCGGCGACAAGGCGCTTCCCTATCGCTCGGAAAGAATCCTGGTCGTTGTAAGGCGGACGACGGTTCTGGATTTCGGCATGACCGGCAACCTTGATTATGTCGATACGCCCGATTACTCTTCCTATAGGGCGCAGTTCCATTTGAACGGCAAAGCGGGATTTTTCGTTCGTGCGCGCGATCGCGCGCACGCAATCCACCCATCGGGAAGTGCCATGATCTGCCTGGCCGGCGACGTTCACCATCGCTCCTACCGTGGTGTCGATACACGTTATGCCGAGCAGACCGAAGCGAATTTGGCATTGCGCTACTGCGACATTGCAGCCCGGCACCACGTGAAGGTGACGCTCTTCGTCACCGGAAAAGCCTGTCTGGAAGAACGGGAGACCCTGGCCGACCTAGGCCGGCGAACCCACTGCGAGATCGGCGGGCACACCTTCTGCGCCTTCCGGTCGTTTCCCCATTGGCTCTCGAAAAGCCTGGGAGGATCTGTGTTGGGATCTGCCTCGATGCAACGCAAGGATATCGAACGGACCATCGAGGCCATCAGGGATGTCACGGGGAAACGGATCACCACCTGGCGGAACCACGCGTATCAACGCGACGCACACACCTATCCGCTGCTCGGAGAATCAGGTATCCGCATCGTATCGGATCGAGTCGCGGCCAATACCACGGCGGTCGAACGTGTGAGCCAGGAACTCCTGTCCTTGCCGATCAATACCCTTCCCGCTCATGAACATCTGCTGCACGGCAAGTATCTGCCCGAGCGTACCCATGTCACGCAATTGGATGGGAGGAAGACCATCGACGAATGGCGGGCCGACGTAGAACAGCAGGTGGAGACGATCGAGCGGCTCGGCGGGATTGCGACGATTCTCGCCCATCCCCTCTGCATGGAAGTCGCGGACGGCATGCGGTCGTTCGAAGGACTCTGCCGATTTTTATCGCGATACAAGACCCACTGGGTGTCGGAAGTGGCGGACAGCCGCCTGTAACGTCTCGTTCATCAGGGCGGTAGGCTGGGCTGACAGGGTGAGCCGACCAGATCAGACCTTGTAGTAGCCTCGATACCACTCGACGAAGCGGGCGATGCCGGTTTCGATCGGCGTGGCGGGCTTGAAGCCGGTGTCGCGCATCAGGTCCGCCACATCCGCATAGGTCGCCGGCACATCGCCTGCCTGGAGCGGAAGAAAGTTCTTCTCGGCCTTCTTGCCGAGCGTCTGTTCCAACACTTCGATGAACCGCAGCAACTCCACCGGCTGGTGATTGCCGATGTTGTAGAGTCGATAGGGAGCCGAACTGCCGCCGGGATCGGGTCTATCACTCGACCATTGCGGATCCGGCTGCGCAGGACGATCCAGCACCCGCACCACCCCTTCGACGATATCATCGACATAGGTAAAGTCGCGTTGCATTTTGCCGTGATTGAAGACATCGATCGGCTTCCCTTCCAGAATCGCTTTCGTGAACAGAAACAGCGCCATGTCGGGACGGCCCCAGGGCCCGTACACGGTGAAAAAGCGGAGCCCCGTGATCGGAAATCGATAGAGGTGCGCATAACAATGCGCCATCAGCTCGTTGGCCTTCTTCGTGGCGGCGTAGAGCGAGACAGGGTGATCGACATTGTCATGCACCGAGAAGGGCATGTGCGTGTGGCCGCCGTACACCGAACTCGTGGATGCGTAGACCAGATGCTTGGTCTTGTGGTGCCGGCAGCCTTCGAGAATGTTGAGAAACCCGTCTACATTACTGGTGGTATAGGCATGGGGGTTGACCAATGAGTAGCGGACACCGGCCTGCGCCGCCAGGTGTACGACCCGGCTGATGGGCTGTCGTTCAAAGAGAGCCGCCATCCCGCTGCGATCGGAGAGGTCCAGCTTGGCGAATTGGAACTGTTGGTGCGGCAGGAGCTGCGCCAAACGCGCCTCTTTGAGGCGAACGTCGTAGTAGTCGTTGAGGTTGTCGAGCCCGATGACCCTGTCACCGCGACCGAGCAACCGCTTGGTCAGATGAAACCCGATGAACCCGGCCGCACCGGTGACGAGCACGCATTCCTTCAAAGACCCCATATCGCCTCTCTCCCCTTTCCTGGCCGGTTATCCGGTGCTGCGGACTCTCACGAGCGCCCGCTCCGTTTCATAAACGGAGGATCTCCATGATCGAGCCGGTAGAGCGGCAGCGGAGCCAGGGCTTCGGCCGCAGAAGAGACCTGCAGCGATCCGTTGCCGTCACTTCGAAAGAGATCCAACGCCTGGGTGCGATGATAGCCGCAGCCCCTTGTGCCGAGAAGGTCTTTCAGTTTTTCCGGCGGTTCCCAATTGGCGGTGAGCAGCGCCGTGCGGGCCGGATTGCGCCGGCTGAACATGAACGACAGATGATCGGGATACCAGTCGGCACCGCCGGTGGCATAGGACACGAACAGCCGAGCCCGGGCTGCGGCACAGAGCTCATCCAAATAACTGTTGGTGAGATAGCCGTTTTCTCCCACGTCGAGCCAGAGCCCCGGATGGGACAGGGGCGCATGGGCGGCATAACTGCGGATTTCCTGTAACTGCTGTTGTGATGCCAACAGCAGCGAGATGGGGCCGTACTTCTGAACCAGCTGCTGAATCACGCCGTCCTTGACGGCCGACCGTCCGCTGTTGGTCGGTCCGCTGTCGGCGTGGACCAGCACGTTCTGTCCGCGATCGGTCACGAGATAACAATTCCGAGGCATCTCCAAATCGCAGGGGTCTTCGCCGAAAAAGGGGACCGAAACCACGGCGCCGCCGTCGAACGCCCAGATCTCACCATGGGCCAGCTCGATGATGTGGGAGAACCCCAACTCCCTGAGCAACGCAATATAGTCGTAGAAATACTTCTTGCGGTTTCGGCGACTGGGAATGACGATCGGCACATCCTTCGGCACATGCAGCAACGTCCTGGGATCGACGTGGTCGTCGTGGTCATGCGTCAGGAAGATCGCCGCCGGTTTCGGCAGCATCGAAACCCAGAGGCTCGGCACATTCGATTCCGCAAACCAGGGCAGGAGCCAGGGATCGAACAGCAGGAAGGTCTCGCGTTGCCGATACATGAGCGCGGCATGGCCCAGATGGATCGTATCCCGATCCCTGGTATTCAGGAGCCACTGCTCCCTGAGCGACGATTGCTTCGTTGGAACGAGGCATTCGTATTGAACGAACAGTTCCATCAACTTGGTCAGCAGACGCTCGCCGTCTCGACCGGCCGTCGCCACGATGGTTCGAACGGCACCGGCCTGCTGCGTGCCGTCCAACATGCCCAGCAATTTTCCCACGACCGGCCCCATCGGCCGATCGAAGGGCACCGGAATCGCCTGGCGCTTCACGGCATTGAAGATGCGCAGCCCGGTATTGACCACGGTCGCCGATTTGGTCGCATCGAACGGATGCGACCAATGGAACTGTCCATCCGGTTGACGCCTGGCCGTGATGTGTTGGCTCAACTGCGGACGGGAATTGACCAGCTCGGCATAGGCATCCTCCAACAGCAGCCTGGTGCGCGGATCACCGAGCGCGGCGCGGCGGGAGAAGACATCGCTGATCGCCGTCTCCACACAGGCGAGAAACAGGCTATGGGCTTCCTGCAGGCTCGCCACGACCTCCGGGGCGACCCCGCCGATGAACGGGAACGGACCAGGCGGCTGGTTGCTTTCCAGCTGTACCCAAACCCAGGGGGCCAAACCAATATACTGATCGTGCGAAAGTTTGTCCCACACACTCATGGTCGTGAAGCGTGAAGCGCCTTATCCCTCAGGATGGAACTCGAGTTGACTGATGGTCGGCTCATAGAGCGCTTGGATCACGTTCCCGTCCGGATCGGTAAAATAGAAGGAGTAGCTGCCGTCGCGATGTTGTTTCGGAGGCTTGGCGATCGTGGCTCCATACTGCTTCGCGTCTTTCTCAACGTCGCGAAACAGTTCGTCCACCTGCGTCGGACTCTGGAGAATCACGCCGAAGTGGTCGAGCAACTGTCCACGCGGCGGTTGGTATTGTGCGAGCTCGCTCCGGGCAATCTGATGCAGGGCCAGGTTGTCGCTGCCGGAACTGAAGTAGACATTGTCAGAATCCGGTTC